>CAZRCS010000023.1:0-10491 GCA_964598645.1 uncultured bacterium
GGCAGCAGTATCAGATGATGAGATTCACAAGCTGCTGGCTAGATGAACCTGTGGCAGTGAACGATCTGGGACTGGTGGCCCTTAACAGCAGCCACTACGTTCTGGACCTCTGGGGTCTTGCAACGCCGGAGGCCCTGGAAGGGGCATCGAACCCAGTATGGGTTGATTCCGCGACCTCTGCCAGGAACATCAGCCTTGCATTGGTCTACATGGATGAACTTCCCGGGATTCAGCACTGGTACAGGATAGCCAGGATGGAGATTCATCCGCCGCTGGTGGTCTGTCCTGCAGGAGGTGTCGATATTCTTGTTGCTCCCTGGGCTGACCCGCGACCGTACTCTGCACTGATAGAAGATTTTGCAATAACACTGCCTGATGGAATAGATTTAGTACAGTACGAGTAGACTGGTAAACTTTCAGGAGGGAGATGAGATGAAACTGCTTTTCGCAACAGCTTCAGCACTGCTGCTGTTATTGGCTGCTGGCTGCGGGTCCGGTGGAGGAGACACGGGTCTTCTGGGAAGACTTCCCGGGGGCTACGATGCATACATCACGGTAGATCCGGATAAGGCCGACATTGGAATGATACTTGAGATAGTGGAGGACAACCTGCCGGATTATGAGATCGACGATATCGAAGACGCTGATCTGGGTCTCGATGTTTTCGACTGGGAGGAATGGAAAGATGAGCTGGGCATAGAACCTGGCGAGATAGGAGTCATAGGTCTTTCCGAGGACATGGATTTTCTGGCTTTCTTCCTGCCATGCGGCGACGGTGAAAAACTTCGTGAGTTCGTGGAGAACGCAGGTGGCGGCGGTGAAACGGAATTCCTGAATATGGACGAATACACGGTAATGGTAATCGCCTGGGAAGACGACGATCAGATAGACGATCTTGAAGATGCGCTGGAAGGTGAATCTATCGCCGAAGACGAGGAATTCACCCTTATGGCTGAAAAGGCATTTCTGAATGAAGCAGCAGTGTCCTTCGTATTCTTCAGTGAGATAACCGAGGTTCCAGTTATGGGATTCGTATCTCAGGGCGGGAACGAAACTGTGATGAGCGTGGCGGTGATAGTGGAGGATGACGAGATCGCAGAATACTCGGGAATGTTCGTTGACGGGCTTCAGAGTTCTTCGATAATGTTTCCCCGGAACACCATGGCTGCAGTCAGAAGTGCCATGGACATGGACAAGCTCGCCGAAAGCTACGATGACATAGCTGACGAATCCGGTGCCGACGTTGCGGATATGGAAACCGGGCTGGCCTTCATTGGTTTCGACTCCATGGAGGAGTTCATAGGGACCTTCCAGGGAGATTTCTGCTTAGCGTTAACCGAGCTGGAAATGGATGATTTCGGTGAGTTCGAGGGAGGTGCCGGAGTCATGGCCCTTTCACTTGCAGACGCTGAAAAACTCGAATCATCGCTGGCAATGATATCTACCCTCGCCGAGGCCGACAGGGAGAATTTCGGCGATTACACCGCTTACAGCATAGAGATCGACAGGGATGAGCTATGGTTCTTCATAAGCGATGATGTCTTTTATGTGACGTACAACGTTGATCCGGATGACGTAACAGACGGAATCGAAGCCGCCGACTTCTTCACAGGTTCTTCCAGGGAAGGATTCATGGGAGGAGCGGCAAATCCTGAGATGGTGGTTGAAGGCCTGTCGCTTGACAGGGATACAAGGGAACTTATCGAGGAAGTCTTCGCAGGGAATGCAGACTTCTCAGTGTCTTTCGACGGTGATGTTGCCTACTCCAGGGTAACGGTTGGACCAGATGCGATCACGACCCTTGTCTCCATAGCAATGCAGATGCAGTAGTAAAGAATCATGACATTTGACATTCGCCTTGAATCTGAATAGTATGATATATGCGTCCAACAAAATGGAAAGAACAGGAGGGTATCTTATGAGAATATTCACGTTCGTACTCCTAGTTCTGGCTGCTGCTTCCTTCGCAGGTGTCAGAACAGGCGGAACGGGTCAGGGCTATCCCTATACAAGCAGGGGAAGCTACACGGTTGTAGATGTGCTCGCAGGGGGCCTTGAGGCTTCCTACGGCCTTGCGATCAAAGACAATGAAGCCAACAGTGCCTGGATTCTTAACTGGAGCGATGTCGTAAACTACGAGTTCGACATGACCAGTGGATCCACGACAGGCAACTCCTGGGCCATTGATGGTGGAATCGACGCTGATGACCAGGCTTACGCACAGTTTGCCAGCGGCTACCAGTGGTTCATGACCGATTACGGCAGCAGCATGTTTGGTGTGTATTCTGAAGACGGCACACACCTGAGGAACATCGACGGTCCTGCCGGTTACACCAACCTCTTCGGAATCGGTGCGACAGATGGCTTCATTTATGTCGGTTCACCCAATGAGTCCAAGCTTGCATGGGGTGCCTACACCGGTACAGAGACCAGTATTACCTGGAGCGAGATTGATTACGCCGACGTTTACGGTCTTGCCGTTTACGGCGACTACCTTTTCGTAGCCCTTGGCGTAGAGGGAGCAGACAACATTTTCATCCACATGCTCAACCCTGATGGATCACCCAACCCCACACCGGTTTGGTCATGCACCTTCACCGAAGAGGTTGAAGTCAACGGCGGAATCGATTATGACGGAGAATATCTCTGGGTCTATCCTCAGAACACATTCCTCTACAAGCTGGACATAGACTTCGACATGGCTCTTGAACCCACCACATGGGCCGGGATCAAGACGACTTTCTAGAGCAGAGATAGTTATGAGCGGGGCTTCGAAAGAGGCCCCGCTTTTTTATTTTCCCCGTGCGGCAATCCAGATGGTTTTAGCAAGTTTTCCGGGATGAAGAAGGATGTTGGAATAGGCCTGATTCGCAAGGGGACAGGCGCATTTTCCTGCTTTGATATCCCTTCTCACCCTTTTGGCTTCCTTGGAATTCCAGATGTCGAGAAAACCGGTATCTCCTCCAACCTTGCCCATCTCACCTTTATATGCAAGAACTGCGCAGGGCCAGATACCTCCGTCTGAATTGACGTGTACGTTGAGTATACCTGCGTAGCAGGGGATCACCTGCCTTTTCTCCTTCAGAATGTCAGCTGCAAGGTCGTAGTAGACGATTCTCATGGCGGTTGTAATTCTTGAAAGAAGCTTCATGTTCTTCAAACGGCCGCGGACATTCTCCTTGAATATATCCATTATCCTGGCATAGCTTTCGCTGTCGGGGGTTATACCGCTGCCCAGGTTGAAGAACTCCTCCCTCTCTTCAGCTACCTCGTTTATGTAGGTGTCGACGCCCAGTTTCCCTGCATAGGCTATTATATCGTTCAGGCTGTTCTGGTTGAACCGGGAGACCACTGTTCCCACGCCCACATGCAGGTACTTGTGGGTTTCTCTGAGGCGGCCCAGGCGGTCAAGAGTATCGAGAAGTTTCTCGAAGTTACCGGGGATACCGCGTATTTCGTCATGCTGTTCACCAATGCCGTCGAAGGAGGGTTTCACGGAAAGAACCGTTCCAGGAGCCTCTTTTTCGATTATTTCCAGAATGCTCCTGGTGTATTCTTCTATTCGTTCAGGGAGTATGGCATTTGTGGGAATGTGTATCACAGCTGGCCTGAGATGTCTGCATGCCAGCCTGACTATTTCCGGCAGATCCTTCCTGAGGAAGGGTTCACCACCGGATACGTTGAAGAAGTATGTCCATCCTATGGCTCTGAAGAGAATCTCAATTGTCTCCAGATCTATGTCTTCAGTTGCATCAGCGGTGGAACATTCCTTCCATATAAAACAGGTCTTGCAGCGGGACTGACACCGCCTGGTGACCGAGAAGGTGACGTTGATGGGATTTGGCGGAGATGAAAGACCATGTCTGCAGAACCAGCCCTTCATCACACTCCATGAAAGGTGGGAAAGCTGGCTGAGGTGATTCATCTTAATCGGCTGATGTTTCTTCAGGAACTGGTAAAAAACCGCCTGCGAGGCAAAAAGTATCTCAACGAACATGACACTTACTCTCTGGGCAAGTGCGATGGTGGTGGCCACTGCCATTCCGCCCACAACGAAAGGCGCGAGGAATATTCCCCTTATGGATTCGCGAACGCCTATTCCCCCCGGAATGAATACCATCACAAGCGCGATGAGCCATGAAGCGGGAGCGGCCAGAAGGCAGACGGCCACAAGGGCATGGGGAGGGTCCGACGATGGAACGCCAAGCCCTCTGAACCAAACGTAGAGGGCAAGTCCCCTGAGGGTCCATGAAAAAATATGGGCGCCGATGAACTTCATCTGATGCACGTGACTGATGTGGGGGAGTTCCTGTATGTCTACCTCAAGGCTCCTGGCAAGCCTTCTGGCGAACATCTTCTGAATACCCGGAGCAAAGAGCATGATGAATGCAAGAATTGCGGATACCCAGAGAGGTATGGTAAGGGCATGGGGGATGCCCTCTCCCAGGAAGGGCAGAGCGATAATGGCCATTATTCCAAGGGCCACCAGCATGTATATGTTCTCCAGCACCAGCGCGGAAACCGCTTTCACTGCGCTTGTTCCGTTCATCTTGAGAAAGGTTATTCTGCCAAGGACCATCCAGAGTTTTCCCGGCATATAGCTGCCCATCTGGGTAATGTACCAGTTACGTCTCAGTTCGCCCCTGTCTATTCTTGGTATTTTCAGTGCTTCAAGGATCTTCTGCCAGGGCAGCGGAGCAAAGTAGTAACCTGCCATCATGAAGAGGAGCGAGAGCAGCATCAGGGGTCTTTTTGCATTTTGTCCCTGTGTGTTCCAGAATTCTTCCAGATTAGGCCTCCATTGGGGAAGAAGCTCCGTATAGAAGTAGAAGCCGGCGGCAATCAGCAGCAGTAAACCTGCCCATGTCTGTATTTTCTGGAATCTTGAACTCTTAGGCATTTTTCCTTCCCATAACAAAAACCAGAACAGCCGCGAGAAGAAGAGCGGCTATGGTAATCAGACCTCCGGTTTTTATGTGACCTGATCCGTAAATGAATTCCACAGTATGCTCGCCGGCGGGAACCTGAACGGCCCGCATCCATCCGTTTGCCCTGTAAAGGTTTTCAGGGTTTCCGTCCACGAGCACCTTCCACTCAGGGTACCACATATCAGCAAGGACCAGGTATCCCTGGCCGCCGGTTTCAGTTCTCACCGTAACGTGTTCAGGTTCGTCCAGAACGATCTCGGCAGTTCCAAGAACTCCGTCAAGGATCAAGGGGCTGTTCTCCACCAGGGTTCTGATCTCGGGGTTCCACCCTGAAGAAATTGCCTGGAAGCCTTCGTCTGAAGACCCCTGAATCACCGAACGGGGAATGAAGGCCCTTGGCATGGGATCTTCCGGGAAACCAGGATCATCCTCTGCCAGCAGAGGCTGTACCTGTTCCCAGGAGGCTGCCCCTTCACTTGTTGCAAGTGTGTTCATTGCCGTTTGCCTGATAACCCAGGGTGACGATCCTGAAAGAAGCTCGAGAAGCCTGTCGGTTTCCACCGTTTTCGCTGCATGGTAACCGGTTACGGATCTGATGCCCAGGGGAATGAAGTCGTTCCCTCCGGGGAACACCCTTCCGCTGCCTGCGGTTTCACGGAGCATGGGTGCATCAGGATACATGGATTCTATGGAGGTATTCGGAAGCCACACCTGGAAACCTCTGTTGAAGGGTATGAGTTCAAGGGCAGAAACAAGAATAACACAGGCGGCGAATAACGGAGCTTTGCCCTTCCCTCTGGAAAGAAACACGAGCATGATGGCGAGAACCCCGCTAACTGCGAAAAGCCTGAGGAAATCACCCTGGAGAATGGATGCCCGTCTTGAGACGACCGAGAAGAACGGGGAAGTGTCGGTGATCCCGTTATGTGACCACCAGGATGACTGCAGAGCTGAAGATACAGGTTCGGCAGCAAGGATAAGGGCCAGGGACAGCAACGATAATCCCGCCATGGTTTTCCATCTGCTTTTCGACCCTGAGACGAAGAGTGCATCAAATCCTACACCTGCAGAGAGAGCCATTGCAGATGTGGTAACGAAAGCCGCCATGTGCGGTGCCCGGAGCTTACGGAATACAGGCAGAACTTTGTACAAAATGCCGAAAACCGGGGTGTATCCTCCCCAGGAAACCAATGCGCCGCAGATGGCCAGAGCTGCCAGGGTGAACCTGGTTCTCTTTCCGCCACGGGTCAGCAGGCCAAAAAGAGCCAGAATGAAGAACGCCACGCCGGTGAATTCGCTGGAAAGCCTGAGCCCGAGTCTGCCGAAGTAAACAGGTATCCCGTTGACGGCACTGTCCGGGAATCCATGGCGAAGGCCGAAGAGACCGGGAAGAACCATTGTGAGAGTTTCCTCCGGGGGTAGAGAATAACTTGCAGCTGCTGACAGAGAGAGATCGTTCCCCCTGGAAGTGTGTTTCGAGAACAGGTAACCCGGATAGATCTGTACCGCGGCAACCGCCCCTCCCAGTGCCAGTATTGCCAGAAGTCCTCCTGCATTTTTCAGAATGGATGTTCCCAGAGGTTTTACGGTTTGGAACAGCATAAGTACTAATGCGCTTCCCGCTGTGTAGAGGATCATCTGGGGGTGACTCGAGAGCCCCTGCATTCCAATGGCCAATCCGCCGATACCAATGTATCTTGAGTTCCGGGTTCGTGTGAACCTGAGTACCGCCCAGAGAACCAGGGGGAACCATGCCCAGCATATCACCTTGCTGCCATGACCTGCATAGAAGAGAGTGTTGGCCCAGGCCCCTGCGGAATACGCCACTGAGCCCACAAGGGATCCCCATCGGCTAACTCCGAGTTCCTTCAGCAGAAGCCACGAGAAGAAGCCGGCAAGGAGCATATGCATGGGGAAGAGGAACCTGATTGCAGCTTCAGGCCCGAAGATCAGCATTGGCAGACCTCGAAGGGGATAGAAAACAGGAGCGCTGAATGATTCGTAGAAAGGGATTCCACAGAAAATGTAGGGATTCCACAGGGGAAGCTCCCAGTTTGAAAGCCTCGAAGCAGTGTAAGAAAAGAAAGGGTAGCCCTGGGCAACCGTGTCGCTCATATCTCCGCCGGGAAGTCTTCCCGATGAGAATGCAGGCCAGTATGTGAGAACGGTTAGAGAAACAAGTGTTATCCAAAGAACGGTCTTTTCATCTTTCAGCCGCATTTGTTCCCCCTGCGTGGATTATTTTCTTAGAGGTGAAAAGAGCCAGAAGCAGTTCAGCAAGTGCCATGAACACCCTCTGTCCGGCCAGAGCCAGAGCAGCCGGAGCTACTGCTTCAGGGGCCGCAATTGCCGCTGCAGCGGCTTCTCTGATGCCGACGCCCCCCGGTACTACAATAACAATATACCCTGCCAGCCAGGAAAGTGGTGCCGCCGCCAGAGCCCTTGCCGGTTCTGTGATATCTATTCCTGCTCCGGTAAGAAGCAGGTAGAGGGAGATTCCCCTGCCCATCCAGAGGACCGCATAGAACAGAGTGATCTTGATGGTATCTGACCGCGAGGGAAGAGAATCCACGGAGATTCCCTTTTTCCTGCATAGAATTTTCTGCACAGGATGGAGGAGAGGGAGCAGAAGAACCGCTGCCGCTGCTGCTGTAAAGGCGGTTTTTGCTGCGCCACCTGAAAGCAGGTCAGGTCTGAGAAGCACGGAAAGCAGGGAAATCAGGCCCACGGAGGCAATGGTGAAGAACAGCTCATAGGCGGTTGTCGCCAAAGCCCGTGATGCTTTCATGCCCTTTGCTTTAAGAAACCCGGCTCTTCCTGCGAAGAGCCAGACCTTACCCGGAACATATCGGCCCAGCTGACTGGCGAACCAGGCTGCATACAGCTGGGACGCCTCTATATCCGAGCCCATTCCCCTGCATATCATTATCCATCCCCGGGGAGTAAGGGCCAGGGTGAATGCAAGCAAAAGGGCGGAAACTGCAAGTCTTGGTATGTCAAGGGACCACCGGTGGTTCTCGATGGAAACAAGCCATGCGCCGCCGTTTCTGTAAATAGCATATAGAGCTGCAGCAGCAAGCACTGCAAGCAAGACGGAGGCAATGGTCCTGACCTTCTTTCCCCTCATAGAAGCCCCCTTTCTCTGTACCACATGACTGCTTTCTCCGCTGTTAGCCTGAAGGACCTTTCAGGTGTGAACCCGGCCTTCCCGGCTTTGGTGATATCCACGAACCTGTCGGTGCCGAAAAGCCTGTAACGGCTTTCAGACAGCCCTCCGGGGCAGAGAGGACCCAGTTTCAGCGCAGCCCTGAAAACAAATCCGGGAACGGGAACCGTAATGACACTCCTGCCCATTGCCAGCGCTATTTCAGAAGCAATTTCCTTTATTGAGAGTACTTCGGGTCCGCCGATATTGTATATCCCTCTGTGGAGGGGTTCTCCGGGAAAGGCACTAAGCACCGCGGCTGAAACATCTTCGGCATCGGTGGGCCTGGTTCTGGCGCCTCCATTTCCCACAAGGGGAAAGACCCCCCTGAAAACCTGCCTGAAAAGGGGGTACTTGTGCATGTCTCCAGTGCCGAACACGAAATCCGGTCTGAGTATGGTGACTTCCGGGAGGATTCTAAGGAGTTCGATCTCAGCCTGAGCCTTGGTTTCTTCGTATGTACCCTCAGGAGCATATTCATCGGTCTCCCTGCCCGGGGCTCGCAGTCCGCAGACACCGGGGGTACTCAGATGGATCAGTGGGATGTTCCCATTGCGGCACATCTCAGCCAGCCTTACGGGAAGATCCAGGTTTGCTTCCCTGAGCAGGGAATCAGAATATCCCGAACCCCCTAGTTTTCCTGCGCTGTTCACCACAAGATCCACTTCCCCGGGCAGTTCATTCAGTTTTCCATGGGTTGATCGGCCATGGGGCAGAACGGTATGCCCCCGGTTCTGCATGGCCGTTGCGATGTGCTTTCCAATGAAACCGGTTGCCCCTGTAAGAAAAACTCTCATTCAAGGGCCTCCAGCAGGCGGGATGCATAGACTTTCCAGGAGAACTCCGCCGCTTTTTCTTTCACGGCCTTTGCTATTTTTTCTTCCATGGCGAACAGAGCACATTTCTCTATGGCTTCTGCAAGGGCCTCCGGTGAGGTATCCGCTGCTATGGTTCCGGTTCTGCCCTCTTCAACGGTCTCAGGCAACCCTCCCACGGGAGTTGTAACCATGGGTTTGCCGAAAGCCAGTGCTATCTGGGCGATTCCACTCTGCGAGGCTTCCCGGTAGGGCAGGACTACTATATCGGCGGCGTTGAACCATGTTCCCACCTGGGAGTCGGGAACGAAACCATTTTCCCAGGCAAGTCTTTCCGATGAGTAATCTCTTTCTGTGTAGTTTTCACCGGCAGCAATGATTCTGTAGTTGTCCGGAAGGGACTCGCAGGCCTCGATGAGAATGTCAAAACCCTTGTATTCCCTTACCAGCCCGAAAAAAAGCAGGGCAATGTGTTTCTTTTTCAGCCCCAGGGATTTCCTTGCTTCAGCCCTTGGAAGGCCGGTGTTCAGATACTGATCATAAACCGGGTGAAAGAGACGAAGCACAGAAGGCCCCAGTAATCGGGCATTATCTGCAGCACCCTTTGAGTGTACCGCAAGAAGGCTCTGTTTTTTCAGGAATTTCTTCGAGAGGGTTTTAGCGAAGGGTACCGACTCATGTGGTACGATATTGTGACAGATTGCAGCAGATGGTATTCCCGTCGGGGTTCCCAGGAGAAAACAGGGAGCGAAAAAGGGATGCCACCACTGGGTAATCACAACATCCGGTTTCAAGCGGCCCAGTATTCTCCGGGCCCGGATCCACATGAGGGGATCGTATCCATGGAGAGTGCCTTCAGGATATTTCTTCCCTTCTTCCAGTTGTGTCTTACCAGGAAAAAGGCAGCCTGGATAGAGTCTGGAGAAATTTGCGGGTATCACCTCTGCGCCAAGTTCTCTCATCTCAGCGAGAAGCCTGCTGCCGAACTGGGCTATACCTCCCCTGAAGGGAGGAAACGGGCTCTGAAACAGAATCCTCATTCTGCTCGGCTGGTTATGGAGTAAGGTTTGCCCGGGTTGAATCTTAGTATCATCTCTCCCAGAAGACCCATTGAGATGAACTGGAATCCTGCAAGCATGAGAAAAACGCCCAGAAGGAGAAGTGGGCGTCTGCCTATGGATTCTCCACCGAACCAGAGAATGGACAGGTAAAGGGTGACGGCGAAACCGGAAAGAGAAAGAAAGGTTCCGATGCCGCCGAAAAAATGCAGAGGTCGGAAGGAGTATTTCCCAAGAAAAAGAACCGTAATGAGATCACTGTAACCCCTGAAAAAACGTGCCATCCCGTATTTGCTTTTCCCGTGCTTCCTTGGGCGGTGGTTTACTGGTTTCTCGCCGACTCTGAAGCCTTTTCTGCTGGCCAGTACAGGTGTGTAACGATGCATCTCCCCGTAGAGGTCAAGAGCTTTAGCGGCTTTCTTCCTGTATACCTTCAACCCGCAGTTGAAATCATGAAGATGAATCCCGGTGGTCAAACCGACCAC
>CAZRCS010000023.1:10591-19437 GCA_964598645.1 uncultured bacterium
TCCCGGTGAGTTCGTTTACTACCTTCCAGGTCTCGTCTGTGCTGCCGTCGTCCACGATCACGGCGTTCCAGTTCTTCCCGCCCAGGGCACAGGCGATTTCCGCCAGAAGCTCAGACAGGCTCTCCGCCTCGTTCCAGGCGGGAATTACAACTGTTATCGTATGGTCAGTTTCTGTATTCATTAAGACGGATTTCCCCTTCCTGTATGGTCAAGTATGTGAAGTGGGAAATCCAGTCGCCAAGTGAAGCATGGAGAACACCGCCGAGATCGGTTACCGAAGGGCAGTGGGTGTGGCCTGTGACCACTACCTGGATACCGCTCTGTTTCTGCTCTTTTGCCCATACAGCAAGGTACTCCGGCACGGTGTCGATCTTTTTTCTCAGTATTCTCCGACTGGTGGTTGAGAATCTGGTTGCCAGCCAGGTGGCTGTAGAAGGGTGTATGAGAGAAAAAAGCCATGCACTCAAAGGAGACCTGAGGAAAGGTTTTATCATGCGATAACCGGCATCGCCGGTTCCCAGTCCGTCACCGTGGGCGAGGATGAAATTTTTCCCCTGTATGGTTTCACGGTGGGGAGAATCCTTGATTATTTCCATTCCTGAGGCACCACTGAGGTTGTCTCCGCACCACCAGTCATGGTTCCCAGGAAGAAAAACGGTTTTCCAGCCCCTTTCGGAAAGGGTTTTCAACAGGCATAACGTATCGGAATAGCCGGATGGGATCAGACCCGCATACTCGAACCAGTAATCGAAGAGATCACCGAGTATCCATAGTCTTCCAGGTTCGCCTTTGCCTAGTTCCCGAAGAAAACTGTGCAGAGGTTCACGCCCGGGGTGATCCCTTTTCCCGGGATATAGATGAACATCGCTTATGAAGAATTCGGTCACCTTATGCTCCTGACCAGCCTTTCAGCACAGCCGAAACCGTTGCCTCGAACTATTTCTCCGCTGCTTTGAACAAGAACGGCAGAGGGCATATTCGCTATATCCATGAAAACCCTGAGAGAGTCATCTCCAAGGGCAACGGGGAGAGATATTTCAAGGTTGTTAAGCTGGTTCTGGGAGAAGTTTCTCACTTCTGTGGAGAACTGTACCGGTACAGGGGTTATACCCCTGTCTTCAAGTGTTGCAAGGAATCTGAGATCGGATTCACTCTCGGGGTATTCTCCCATGGGTATCCAGCAGTAGAGAAGTATTGCCTGATGCTGGTTCTCTTCCATTTCTGTGAAACCGTTCTCTGAGGGCATCCTGATGCTGCCTGGAACAGAGAGAACCGGCTCTGGTTCAGATGTGACTTCCTCCAATGCGGTTTCGCCTCTGCTGCATGCCGCCTGAAGAATTACAACAGAGAACAAAAAAAGCCTTTTAAGATGTTTCATTGAGGTACCTCGCTGAACTTTATGTAGACCGTGTCTCCACTGCATGCATACTCAGAAGGCATGGGAAACCCTTCAGGAAAACGGGATCCCGGCACTGTAGTAGAGATGCATCCGACTATCATTGAGTTTGTTGAACCCTCTTCCATGCTGATATGGAAGGTCATGGGATAATACTCCCAGGAACCCGGCCCGAAATTTTCAGAGATTATCCACGAGATGGCCGCAAGTTCATCTCCGGAAGAGGTCACAGAGGCAGATGATCTGTATGAAAGACCCACTGCCGCTCCGGTTAGAATGACTGACGCGGTAAAAAGCAGCCTTCTCAGGATCAAACCTTTTTCATCAGATCAGAAATTGATTCCCTCAGTGAAGAAGGAGCCGGTATTCTAAGCAGCTGAACGGTTTTTCCGTGAAGCGCAGTGTATCTTCCCAGAAAGGTTTCACAATTAGGACATGCGCTCACATGTCTTTCTACCCTTGCCACGCTGTCTTTGTCGAGTTCGCCTGAAATATAGTCATTAAAATGATCAAGAACAAAAATGCATTCAGGACCCATTAATCCCCCAGCCCCTTACCGTACCACTGACTGAGCATGCTCTGCAGAGAAGTCCTTGCCCGGTGCAGCCTCGAGCGGACGGTTCCAACGGGAATATCGAGCAGTTCAGCAGTTTCGGCATATGAAAATCCTTCAACATCACACAAAACAAATACGCTCCTGAAATCTTCACTTAATTCACTCATTGCCCTTTCAATATCCTCCCGCATGATATCGCGAAGGAATATCTCAAATGGCTGTGGCCATATACTGCCTGAAAACCTCTGGTCTCCAGTTTCCACATCTTCCGTCCAGTCACTGGGAATTTCTCCGGAACTCTTGGCCCTTTTCTGATTCAGGAAGATGTTCTTCATGATTGCAAACAACCATGCCCTTGCATTGGTTCCCGAACGAAACCTATCTGCAGCTTTCAGAGCCCTTGCGCATGTTTCCTGAACAAGGTCCGATGCGTCATCCGGGTTACGGGACAGATGCAGAGCATACCTGTACATACTGTCCAGGTTGTTCATGATCTCTTTTTCGAACAGGATCCTCTTTTTTGATTTATCCACCTATACACCCTCCGAGGAATAAACATTGCAAAACCCCGCCGATTCTGCAAGTGCGGTATCTTGCCGATTGCCTGAATTTGTTATACAATTGGATATGCACAACCTGTTGTGTTCCCGGGTTGCACCGGGCACAAAATGTTGATAATATCTTGCATTTCTTTTAGGAGGAGATGTTACTTTGAGTGACCAGGGACTGTTCAGTGAATTCTTTCAGACGGAGGACTTGAAAGAGGAGAGGGAACAACCCCTTGTGGAGAATCTCGTGACTCCTTCGTTTACTCCCAATGCTGAAACCGTGCTCCGAAAAAGATATCTGAGGCGTGACGGAGAGGGAGAGATACTGGAAAATCCATCGGAGATGCTGTGGAGGGTTGCTTCCACTGTGGCCGGTGCAGAATCGAAATGGGACGGCGACGAAGGCCAGTGGTCATCGGTTTTCTACAACATGATGGCCAGGAAGGAATTCTTTCCAAACTCTCCTACCCTGATGAATGCCGGCAGGGAACTTGGTCAGTTATCAGCCTGTTTCGTTCTTCCCGTTGAAGACAGCATGGACAGCATTTTCAGTGCGGTGAAGAACACGGCTCTTATTCACAAGAGCGGCGGAGGAACGGGTTTCTCCTTTTCTAGGATCAGACCTGCGAACGACTACGTGCATTCTACCAGGGGAATATCCAGCGGTCCCATTTCATTCATGACCGTTTTCGATCACGCAACGGAAACAGTTAAGCAGGGTGGAGTTCGCAGAGGTGCAAACATGGCGGTTCTGCGGGTGGATCATCCTGATATAGAAGAGTTCATAACGGTAAAAAAGGACATGAGTCTTCTCAATAACTTCAACCTGTCAATTGCTGTAACTGATTCCTTCATGAATGCGGTGGAAATGGGAGGCGAATACGCCCTGATAAACCCCAGGAGCGGTGAAACCACTGCAATGCTTGCTGCAAAGGCCGTTTTTGAAAAAATAGTCGAAAGCGCATGGTCCAGCGGTGAGCCCGGACTGATCTTCATTGACAGAATGAATGATGCCAATCCAACTCCTCACATAGGCATGATAGAAGCAACGAACCCTTGCGGAGAGCAGCCCCTTCTGCCCTACGAAGCGTGTAATCTGGGTTCGATCAACCTTTCCCTTATGACCAGGCGAGGTTCAGGGGGCGTGCCTGAGATATCGTGGACTAAATTGGATAAGACAGTAAGAAATGCAGTGAGATTTCTGGATGATGTGATAGAGATCAACAGATACCCTCTTCCCGAGATAACCGAAATGGTGGGCGGCAACAGGAAGATCGGACTGGGAGTGATGGGATTCGCAGATCTGCTCTTCAGGCTTCAGATACCCTATGACAGCGAAAGGGCCCTTGCCTTTGCAGAAGAACTGATGAGTTTTATAGCCGATAAGGGAAGACAGGCAAGCGTGGATCTGGCAAGAGAGAGGGGTGTGTTCCCCAACTTCAAGGGCAGCCTCTACGATACCAGGAATCTTCCCGGTATGCGAAATGCCACCGTTACCACCATTGCGCCCACAGGTTCCATAAGTATTCTGGCCGGTTGCTCCAGCGGAGTGGAACCTGTCTTTGCTTTGGCCTACACCAGGAAAAACCTTCTGGATCAGGGCGATGAACTCCATGAAGTGGTGCCGGAGTTTTCCAGAGTTGCCATGGAGCAGGGATTTTACTCGGAATCACTCATAGAGAAACTTGCTGAAAAGGGTACCTGCGGACATATCGACGAAATCCCGGATCACATAAAAAGGGTATTCGTAACCTCCCACGATGTCAGTCCCTCCTATCACGTAAGAATGCAGGCGGCATTTCAGAAGTACACCGACAATGCTGTTTCTAAAACCGTTAACCTGCCTTCTTCTGCAACGAAAGATGATGTGGCACAGGTTTTCAGACTGGCGAGACAGCTTGGCTGCAAAGGCGTAACCGTTTACAGGGACGGCAGCAGAGACAAACAGGTTCTCAATCTTAACCTGCCTGAAACAGGCGAGAATCCAGTTGAGCAGACACACACGGGACCAAGACCAAGGCCGGAGCTTACCATGGGTGTAACCAGGCGGATAAGAACCGGATGTGGAAACTTGTATGTAACCATCAATCAGGACGAGCAGGGTCCCGTGGAGGTATTCTGCCAGATGGGCAAAGCCGGTGGATGTGCCGCCAGTCAGAGTGAGGCCATAAGCAGGCTGGTTTCACTTTCCCTGAGAAGCCATGTTCCTGTGGACGAAATAGTCAGTGAACTGAAGGGAATCAGCTGTCATCGGCTGGCCTGGCAGAACGGAAACCGAATCCTTTCCTGTGCCGATGCAATGGGAAAGGCTCTGGAGTGGCACGGAAAGGGTTCTGAAGAAAGCGAAGAGGAGGATACAGAGAGTATCCTCCACGTACCTGTTCCAAAGGGAGAAGTACCCAGAAGCAATTCAGGGGTGGATAATCTGGCTGGAGCCTGCCCCTTCTGCGGTGGCCCTTTGAAGTATGAGTCAGGATGTGTTTCATGTGCACTGGAATGCGGGTATTCCGAGTGCGGCTGACCTGACGTTGGCTTCTACTCCTCCGAGGTTTCCCCTTCAAGCTCATCAAGCGCCGTTCCCAGTGCCGAGTGAACCTCTTTCATGAGATCGGGACTGAGGGTGATACCCTTTTTAGTAGGGCGCCACTCGCCGTCCTCAGCCATGTAGTAGGTTCTGATCTCTATGTACTGGCGTTTGCGGAACTCTGTAAGGGCAACCCTTATTACGTCCTCACCTTTTTCGAATTGTGCTATCTGCTTTTCCATCCTGCCTCCCTGTGTTTTTGTTGAACGCTACAGTACCGGCATGAATACCATGGTGTCAAGGGTATACGGGGAGAATGGCAGCAAGTATATTCAATCCTAGTTCGGAGGTATATGCAGCAGGAGATTGACAGGTGCAAGCATCGTTTTAAGCAGATTATAGGTGCTTTGCCATGCGCTTATGTATTCGGGGAAGTATTCGTCGATGGTAAGGGTGAGCCTACCGATTACATCGTAAAAGACGTGAATCATTCCTTCACTGAGATCACCGGCCTGTCGCGGGAAAAGACCGTTGGCAGAAGAATCGCAGGGCTTTTCTCCATGGCTTCCGTAAGGGAAGACATCGATATATTCTTCCGGGTTGCCATTACCGGAGACCCTGTTGAGAGGGAGTTCCTCTCTCCTTTTTTTGGAATACATTTCAGGCTCTTCTGCTTCTCACCGGAGAAGGGAAGCTTCGTTGCCCTTCTTACAGATCTGTCAGTGGAGAAGAAGTACCGTGAAAGGGTAGAGTTCCTTTCAGACTTCGCCAATTCCACATCTGACGAGTTTTTTATTCTGGACGGCACCGGAAGATTCATTCTGGGAAACAGGGCCGTTTCAGAGAAACTTGGCGTTCAACAGGCGGAAGTTCCCGGAATGCACATATCCAGCCTTAATCCTCTGGCGGAAGACCAATGGTGGAAGACCCTCTGGGGCTCTCTGCTGCAGAAAGGGACACTTCAGTTCGAAACAGAGCATAGAAGCGCTGACGGACAGTTATACCCCGTGGAGCTCTCAGTTGACCTCATGATGAACGGGGGGCGGAGCTATGCAGCGGTTGTTTCGAAGAGCATCGCCAGCAGGAGGGCTTTGAGCAGTGCACTTCTTAAGGATCAGAAGTACGCAGAACAGGCTGCTTCCAATGCGGGTTACATAATCTGGATCATAGACTCCTCGGGTTATTTCAGGCCTATACTCGGCGGTGAAGGATACTTCATTCCCGGGCCTGTGGAGTCGGTATTCTTTCCCCTGATACACCCTGATGAAAGGGATCCGCTTTATCAGAAAATCTCCAGCGACCCTGAGGGAATCTTCGATCTCAGGCTCTCAACCGGTAAAGGGCTTGTTTATCACAGGGCTATCTGGTCAAGGGTTGAAGAGGATTGCATTGCGGGAATATGCTATCCCCTTTCCGGAGCAGGACTTTCAGGCCCTGGAAGCAGTTCCTCAGCCATGGAGACTTACTGTCTGATGGTGGAGGCGGTTTACAGAAAGACGGTGAAACTCAAGGAAATGCTGGAGGGGGGCAATCTAGCAGCATCCAATAAGATAGTAAACTCCCTCACGTCAGAGTTTGCTGTTCTTACCGGCCAGTCAGCATTCTCTGAAAGGGTAAGATTTGATGCTTTTCTCCAGAGCAGCGGCGGAATGTTGAAACAGCTTCTGGAACCTTCTATTCCCCTTGAGATCGATACCTCTCCATGCGCCGCAGGCCTTATCGACCCTACTCTGCTGGAGAATGTTCTGGTAAGGTTGCTTTTGATCGTTCAGAAAACCGGAAAAGCGGTCAGGGTAGTACTGAAACCTCTCAGCATGGGCGGCAGCGCGGGAATCAGGATGACGGTTCATGGCAGGGAAAACATTCAGAAAGAGCTTGATGACCTTTTCATTCCCGTCAGGGATTCGGTGCCCGGTCTGGCAAGCGTATACGCAATGGTCAGGTCCTCAGGGGGAAAAGTTCTCTATGATACCCTTGATTCAAAGGTGGAATTCAGCATCTGGTTCCCCAGAGTTAAAATGAGCGATGATGCGGCGGCTGTTCTCATAGCCCTTCCTGACAGCGTTGACGCTGCGAGAGCATATGCAGCACTCAGGGACGCAGGTTTTTCCGTTGCCATAGAAACAGGTTGTCAGGAGATAAAAAGGAGAATCAGTGAAGAGGGTGCCGGGGTACTTGTTGCTTCTGCTTCCATACCGGATTTCGAACCCTGTGAGATGGTCGCCGGAGCTGAGGGTATCACCCTGGTGCAGGTTGGTGGAAAACCACCAGGCGGAAAAGTCAGATACCTTCCTGAGGGTTTCAGGACCGGAGAGCTGGTTATCCTGGTCAAAGAAATTTTCTCTAAAGCTGAAAAGCCTCTGGCAGAAGATCTTCGAGACGGAATTCTCTGGGCGGAACCCCATCTGATGCCACCGTTATTCTGAACTTCCCGTCGCAGAACTCCCAGAGGACCTGTCTGCAGGCTCCGCATGGCAAGGGCGGTCCGTCCGGGGAATAGATTACCATCTTTCTGAAACGTCTGCTTCCCGAGGCAACCGCAGCGAACACCGCCGATCTTTCCGCACACATGGTCATTCCGTATGAGGAGTTTTCAACGTTCACTCCGCCGTGGAGATTACCCATTGCATCCTCCAGTACCGCAGCAACCCGGAACCTGGAATAAGGTGCATAACTGCTCTCTACCAGATCGCGCGCTTCCTCTAACATCTCTGCTACTGTCATATGACACCTCTCAGAAAGGAATTGCCTGGAAAGGGGCATGTGATCCGGAAGAAATCACAGAGAGTGCAGGCTATATCACTGAATGTTTCTCGCACTCCGAGATCCCTGCCCACGACCCCTGGTGAGTAGCAGAGCAGAGGAACGAACTCCCTTGAATGATCCGTGCTTTCAGTGGTAGGGTCATTTCCGTGATCAGCGGTTATCATCAGAAGGTCCCCCGGATCAAGCTTCTCTATGATAGATGGAAGCCATTTGTCCAGTGTTTCCAGACCTCCTGCGAAATCTTTGTAGTTATTTCTATGTCCCCACTTGGTGTCGAAATCGCAGAAATTGGCAAAAATGAAACCTCCTTTGCTCTCCGAGGTCATTTTTTCCAGGATCAGCATTTCTTCGTCATTGGAACCGGCATGAACCGTTTCAATGTTTCTGTGGGCGAACAGATCATCTATTTTACCCACCCCATTCACTGGTATCTCCCCGGCGGCAAAAAGATCAAGAAGAGTTTCACCCGGTGGAGGCAGGGAAAAGTCACGTCTTTGGGCTGTTCTGGTAAAGCTGCCTTTCCCTCCTGTAAATGGTCTTGCAATAACCCTTCCCACTCCGAATTCAGGGGGCATAAGCATCTTCCGGGCGGTTTCACAGTGTCTGTAGAGTTCATCGACCGGCACCACATCCCTGTGAGCAGCAACCTGGAACACGCTATCAGCGGAGGTGTAAACGATAAGACCGCCTGTTTCCATCTGTTTTTCTCCCAGTCGGTCCAGAATTTCTGTGCCTGAGGCCGCTTCGTTCCCCAGTATGATCTTGCCGGTAAGTTCAGAGTACCTGTCGATCAGTTCAGCGGGAAATCCCCGGGGAAATGTGGGCATGGGATTTTCAGATACTATTCCCATCATCTCCCAGTGGCCGGTGGTGGAGTCCTTGCCTCTGGACCTCTCCGCCATTTTTCCCCAGGAACCCTCGGGGAATTCCACGGGATCCACTCCCTCTATGGGGTGTATGTTTCCCAGTCCCATTCTTCTCAGGTTCGGAAGATAAAGGCCTCCAACTGCCCTGGCAGTGTTTCCCAGGGTATCGCTTCCGCAGTCTCCATATTCG
>CAZRCS010000024.1:0-18550 GCA_964598645.1 uncultured bacterium
ATAAGGGACCAGGCTCTCTACATTCATACAGCAGGAAGAATCGCTTCCGGAGAAGGTCTGTCTTTTTCCCGTGTGGTCTCCACCGTGAAGAGATTCAGGAACACCCAGGGCACCGTTCAGAGAATATGGACCGAGGATCCGGAGTACACCTTCGGTATTGCCCCGGTTGAAACCCCCACTGCGGTCATGGAACCGGGGTACTCCTTTCTGCTTGCTGTTTTCTTCCGGATTTTCGGAGGTGTGTCTGGAGCGGTTTTCGCCCTGAATATGATATTCGCTCTCCTTGGGGCATTTGCGGTTCGAAAACTTGCAGGAGAAGCCTGGGGTCCTTTTTCCGGAATGACTGCTTCCCTGCTCTGGGCACTCTACCCGCCTTATGTGTACTACTCGGCATATGCCATGACCGAAACCGCCCACTTTTCTCTTCTGATGATCTCACTGATGTATCTGTTCTCAACCGGCAGGGGAAAGGGTACAGGGTTCCTTGCCGGTGTTTCCACCGGTGTTTTCTTCCTTATTCGTGCAACCGCTGTTTTTCTGCTTCCCCTGGAGATGGCATACCTGGTATGGAAAAAAAGATGGCGTCAGCTTGCCTTCATCTTCGCAGGTTTTGCCGTTGCTGTTTCACCATGGGTTATCCGTAACGCCATAGAGCTGGGTTCACCGGTTCTCATGCCCACCAAGGGCTCTCTGAACCTCTGGATGAGGAACCACCCTGAAATACTGGTTCTCGAGGGAATTCACGTGCCTGAGGGTATCCCGATCAATTCCCCGGAGCTTCTGGTCTATCCGTCTACGGACTCAATTCCCGGGGAAATCGAAAGAAGTTCTGCACTGGGGTCTTCCGCAAGGAACTTCATTTTAAGGAACCCCAGACTTATGATCTGGCTTGCGTGGAACCGAGCCGGTGATTTTCTCTCCCCCGGAGGCGACACTCTGGGAGGCAGGGCCAGAAGTGCCGGGTTGCTTTTCTATGGAGTTATGTTATTCGGTGCTGTGGGGCTCTGGCGGAACAGGCGCTCTCCTGAAACTGTTTTTCTCTTCTCGGTGTTCATTTTTTACCTGCTTCTTCATGCAGCGGCCCATGGGGGAGTAAGGTACAGACTGCCTGTCGATTCAGTGTTTCTGTTAGGTATGGCAATGTGCAGTGACTGTGGAAAGGGTAGCAAGTGTCAGCTCTGAAAAGAATACTCTTCGTATTTCCGGAAACGAGGTATCCCTCGGGTCAACCCAGTCTGGGAATTGCAATGCTTTCGGCCATTGCCCGGAAAACCGGAGCTGAAACCGCACTCTGTGACATGTCTTTTGTTTCACGTCCCTTCCGGCATCTTGGGGAAATGATGCAGTCATTCAAGCCTGATGCTGTTTCTATCACTGTGGTCACACCGCAGATCAGAGCTGTTCTTGAGGCCTGCTCTGTGATTCGCAAGGCGGATCCAAAGGTGTTTCTGATGATAGGAGGCCCCCACGCAACGGTACTGCCCATTGAAACACTAACCACCACAGGCGCTGATCTGGTTTATGCAGGAGAGGGTGAACGGGCACTGAAAATGATAATAGAGGGCATGAGTCCTTCTGACATTCCGGGAGCCTGCTTCATGAGGGACGGTCAGCCGTTTCTCGTTCCCGGAAGGCTCCTTGTGGAAGATCTTGATACCCTGCCGCTTCCGGACAGATCCATATTCGACATGAACGAGTATTTCAGAACCTGGTATTCAATGGACAGAGTGGATCCTTCCCTCAAGGGAACAACCATAATGGCCACCAGGGGATGCCCATACAGGTGTACCTTCTGTCAGCCGACTCTTTCGGAGATATTCGGGAAAAAAATGCGGAAAAGGTCCCCGGATTCGATCATCGCCGAGTTGAAGAGTCTTATTGATCAGTACTCCATAAATGCTTTCATGTTCGAAGACTCGACATTTATCGTGGATCATCCCTGGGTCAGGGAGATATGCAGGGGAATGATAAATGAAAAGCTCAGTCTGAGATGGTGCTGCAACGTCAGGGCGGATCTGCTCACCGAAGATCTTCTGGACAGTATGGTCGAAGCAGGTCTCTCCAAGGTTAACATGGGGGTGGAGTCTGCTTCTCAGAGGGTTCTCGATGAAATTTATCACAAGGACATCACCGTGGATGGGGTCAGGAAGGCGCTTCGCATGTGCCGTTCCAGAGGGATCTTCGTGCAGGGTTATTTCATGCTGGGCGCACCGGGAGAAACGGTGGAAGAGATGAAAAAGACAATCTCATTTGCCGCATCGGAGCCTTTCGACGACGCTCTGTTCGATATTACCACTCCCTTTCCCCATACTGGACTCTGGGAAATGTCGAAGGATCTTATCGATGCCGACTACTCTGATTTCGACTGTTTCCATAAAAGTGTCTACAGGCTTGACGGAATAACACCGGAGGAGATTGAAAAGCTGAAGAAAAACGCATTCTGGAAATTCTACGCGCATCCTGCCAGAATACTAAGAACGATACGCACTGTTCTCGGCCCCAGGAACTTCAGGAGAACACTGCTCAAGGTGAGGAGAGTATGAGAGAAATAACTGTTACAATTGACGACGGGGGAATGCACCCGGCGGTGAATGCCGCCATCGAAAAGTGTATTCCTTCGGGAAACGTCAGCCGTGTAAGCATCATGGCGACAGGCCCCTGTTTTCCGGAGGCTGTTGTGAGCACCATGGCAGGCGGTTTGAAGCTGGCGGCACATCTAGACTGCTGTCAGGGTCCTTTCCTTCTGGAAAAGAGCGATTTTCCTGAATCCTTCGGCCAGTGGATGAAAAGTGCAGGAGACCTAGCAGACAGGGTGAGAGATGAATGGTCGGCGCAGATAGAGAGAATACTCTCTTCAGGCGGGCTCATTACTGCTCTGGACAGCCACAGGCATCTGCACCACATTCCTGCACTGCAGGACGTAATGATTACCCTTGCAAATGAATACAGCATCAGAACTGTGAGAACCGCTGTTCTGCCAGACAAGCTCATGCGTTTTCCCTCCGGTCTGAAACTCAATTCCCTGGGGTGCGGTCTTAAAGAGAGACTCACTGAAGAGGGCTTGTCCACCACGGACAGAATGCTGGGCTTCGGCAGATCCGGCAAGATCACCGGGAAGTACCTGAGCAAATACACTGAAGACTGCAGCGAAGGCTCAACCGAGATAGTAATGCACCCTGCAACGGAAGAGGTATGGTCGAAGGGCCAGCCCGGTGAAATGGAGCTGATTCTGTCCGACTGGTTCGGTGAGTGGTGCAGAGAAAAACGGTAGCGGTTCTATCCACCGCGTTCCTTGCAAGACTGGCGGTTTTTTTTCTGGCGGCAAACGGATTCTTCCTTGTGGGCGAGGGAGCGGTTCAGGCGAATCTTGCTGAAAACATTCTCTCCGGCAGGGGTTTCATGCTGTCCGAGTCCATGCTCAGTGACTCAGATCCAAGGCGGAACTCTGCCCTGGCCTTCTTCAGGGAAACCGGGGGCTTTTACGGGGCTCTGATCCCTGAGCGGCCCACTTCTTTCCTGGTTCCGGGCTATGCCATTTTCCAGGCCTTCATATTCATGATAACATCCCCGGGGAATCTGCTTGCTGTTGTTTCCGCACAGCTGGCCCTGGGGGTTCTGACGGTGTACCTGGGAATGAGGCTTGCTTCCCGGTTTTTATCCGGCTTCTGGTATACAGCAGCGGGGTTTTTCATGGCGCTGGATCCATTCGAGATTTATTACCAGGCAATTCCTGCAACCCAGGCTCTTTTCTCACTGCTTTTCGTTTCCGGGCTTCTTCTATCGATTCGTTTTCTCGAGAAACCCTGTTCAGTCCGGGGAATAACCGCTGGTTTAATGTGGGGAGTTACATTCATGGTTCGTCCCGCTGCCCTGCCAATGGTTATCTGGCTTCTGGCGGTTTTCCTGTTCTCACGGAGAGCTACCTTTAAAAGTCTGCTTCCCGCCGGGTTTGCCCTTCTCGTTTTCTTTGCTTCGCTGACTCCATGGATGTTACGGAACAGGAATACCATGGGCAGATATCAGCTTCTTCCCCTGCAGGGCGGTGTACAACTTTGGGAGTACAATGGAAGGCTGTTCACCGATCACTTCGAGACTGAACAGGAGGGGGCCAGACTTCTGTACGGTCCTGTACGGGAGTTCTGGGCAGAGAAACTGGAAAAACCGCATCTTGCCGCCTTTCCGGTGTTTACCGACCAGGGGGAATTTGAAAGGGACAGCATTCTGAATGCAGGACAGATGGAATTCCTCATGGCGAATCCGGGCTTGTTCATTCATCTTTCCATGTGCCGGTTCGTTGAGTTCTTCAAACCTTTTCCCCTTAACGATTTCTCACCAGCCCACACAGTTATTGGGCTGCTTTCATTCTTCTGGGTGGGAGTGTTTTTTGCTGCGGGCACCATCCTTATTCTTCACAGAGGGCCTCCAGGTGTTTTCCTGGCAGGAGTGATCGCGGGATACATACTGATGCATCTTCTCACAGCATCAGGCACTCCCCATCGTGTGGCTCTGGACATTCCTCTTTTCATCGCGTCCCTTGTGGGACTCAAGCATACACTGGAAAGATTCAGATCCGGGAAAGACCATAAATGAGAATTCTCGCAGTGAAGACCCATGCCTTCGGGGATGCCCTTCTTGCAACTCCCGCCGTAAGGGGTCTCATTGACCAGGGGCACAGTGTTACAGTCGTCGCCGGGCCTTCTTCTCTTCCTGTGTGGGAAAGGTTTCCCGGGCTCTCCGGGGTGGTGGTTTCCCCGGCCCCCTGCAATCCGCTTAAACTGTTCTACTGGTCCATGTTTCACCGGCAGAAGGGTTTTGACAGGGCAATTCACTTTGGCTACTCCCCCGGGGCAAAGAGATGGACCGGTTTCATTTCCCGCTGTGAAGTGGTAAGCGGAGCTGATCCAGGCACGGGTTTTCCGCAGATCACACCTGCAGCAGCGGACTATTGCAGGATAGCAGGGGTGAACTGCGGTGAACTCAGACCGATCTTTCCGGTATCTGAAGACGAGAAGAGGTTCGTAAAAAATATCACAGAGGATGCTCCCTATGCGGTGCTGGCTCCGGGAGGGGGCAGAAATCCCAGGGAGTTCGTACCAGAGAAAAGATGGCCAATGGAAAGATGGACTCCTGTGTCAGCGTTGCTTCTCAGCAAAGGGTTAAGGGTTTTTGTGGCTGGAGGGCCAGATGACGTTCCTGATGTTTCAGCAGTTCCGGGAGTATCCCTGGCAGGCAAGCTTACCTGGGGTCAGACGGCGGCTCTGGCAGCTGGAGCAGATCTCTTCTGCGGGAACGACAGCGGCCCCGCTCATCTGGCGGTGTCAGCAGGAACCCCTTCCATTGTACTCTTCGGTCCCACAGACCCCTTCGCTCTTTATCCACAAGGCAGTATTGTACCCCTTCGGACTTCTGCTGACTGTGCTCCCTGCTACTCTAACAGTACTTTTCCGGGGTGCTCAACAGGTGCAGTTTGTATGGAATCCATAACCGTGGAAATGGTACTCGAAACAATTGAGGAGAAGCTCGGTCAATGAGGATAACAGCACTTAATCCGCCTTTCCTCCCCCTTTTCAGCAGGGGACAAAGAAGCCCTGCGGTTACAAGAAGCGGAACTCTTTACTACCCAATTTGGCTATCCTATGCCGTTTCCGCTTTGGAGAAGGCCGGCCATACGGTTCAGTTCATCGATTCACCTGCCATGGAACTGAACGAATCAGACACATTGGCCCGGATCCGAGAATTCGCCCCGGAGCTCCTGGTCATGGAGACATCCACCCCCAGCATAATCAGTGATACCCAGACCGCTGACCTTCTTGCTTCAGAGGGATACACCGTATTCATTGCAGGAACCCATCCCTCTGCTCTTCCGGAAGAAACAGTCCGGCTGGGATCGGTTTTCAAAGGGGCTGTTCTTGGTGAGTACGAGATCCCCCTGCTGGGGATCGCAGAGGCTTTAAGCTCCTCACAGCCCCTGGAAGGAATTCCTGGAACCGCTGTTAGAAGCTCTTCCGGTGATGGGGTTACAGTTACTCCACCAAAGGGCTATCTGGAGGATCTGGACTCTCTGCCCTTCGTGAGTTCAGTCTATGCAAGGCACCTTCCAGTTGAGCGGTATAACAATCCCAATGCCCTTCATCCCCAGGTGATGATCATGGGCGGCAGGGGCTGCCCCAACCGCTGCTCCTTCTGCGTTTTTCCCCAGACACTCACAGGCAGGTCCTACAGGAGCAGATCCCCTGAAAACGTCGTAGAGGAAATGATCTGGGTCCAGGAAAACATGCCGAAGGTCAAAGCGGTTTTTTTCGAGGATGACACTATTGCCGCAGATGCTGCCAGGCTTCGTTCTCTTGCCGGTGAAATGATGAGGAGAGGGGTAACCATCTCGTGGACCTGCAACATGCGGGCTTCCGTCGACAGGGAAACTCTGGCAATATGCCGAAAAGCAGGACTTCGTTCGGTTTGCGTGGGTTTCGAAAGCGGTTCTGACGAAATACTCCTTGCCATGAAAAAGGGTCTGTCTACCGCTCGAATGAAGCAGTTTGCCCGTGATGCGGCAAAAGCAGGCATTCTGGTTCATGGTTGTTTTCTCTTCGGGATCCCGGGGGAGACCAGAAAGACCGCAGAAACCACTCTGCGGTTTGCAATGGAACTGAAACCTGATACCGCCCAGTTTTATCCTCTTATGGTCTATCCCGGAACCGACGCCTATGCAGAAGTAACCAGGGCAGGGCTTCTGTCTGCCTCAAGCTGGCGAGACTGGCTGAAGGAAGACGGCACACATGCATGTGTGGTGAAGACAGGAGACATGACCTCCAATGAGCTGGTGGAGTTCTGCAACTACGCAAGAAGAAAATTCTATCTCAGGCCATCATATGTTTTAAGGAAGGCTTGGCGCAGCCTTTTCGACAGAGAGGAAAGGCATCGAACAATGCTTGCCTTCAGAACGTTCAGGAAACATCTCTTCAGGCGGAAGAATGGTTGAAGCCGCGGTTGTTGTACCATTCAGGGGAAACTGGGAGCAGCTGAGTCCTCTGCTTAAGGCTCTTGGCAGTCAGACCGTTCATGATAAGCTGCAGACCATTCTAAGCGTAGACGGACCCTGGGAACCGCCGGATCACATAAAAGGCCTGGTGGACGTTGTGGTGAACGGTCCCGAAGCAGGTCCAGCAGCTGCAAGGAACCGCGGGTGGAGAAAAACTGAAGCTCCTCTGATCCTTTTCACCGACGCAGACTGCGTTCCAGAACGGGAATGGGCTGAGAGGATGATCCGCGGCCTTCGCGGTAAATACCAGGCCGTCAAAGGAGTATATTCAAAGGGAGGAACTTCTGTCATCCAGCGCCTGGCACAGGTTGAATTCCTGGAGAGGTACAGAATTCTTGCAGGGAGGAAATCGGTTTTTCTGGCAGATACGTATTCTGCAGGTTTTCGACGTGAGTGGCTGGAGAAGCTGGGAGGCTTCGATGAAACGTTCCCCTTTCCAGACCACGAAGATGTGGATTTATCCTGGAGAATGGTCAGAGAAGGGGGCATCATAGGATTTCTTCCCGATGCCAGGGTTGCCCATACTCACAGGAACAGCTGGATCGGTTACTTCAGACTCAAGCTCAGCCGAGGAAAATGGAGGATCATGGTCATAAAGGAGTTCCCGGCTATGGCTGTTTCCGACGGATATACCCCCCAGACCATGAAACTTCAGATGCTTCTTGTTCCCCTGGTTCTTGTCTCTCCTCTGCTTATACCTTTCTTCGCCCTTTATTCAGCTGTTCCGGCAGTTCTCTTTCTTCTTGCCTGCATACCTCTCTTGCTGGTTGCCGTCAGGGAAGATCCTCTGCTTCTGCCCCTTGTACCGGTTTTTGCTTTCTGGAGGGGGGCGGCTCTTCTTGCCGGAGCCGCTGCAGGTTACATGGGCGGGAGGCGTAAGTGTTTGCCCCAATAAGGAAACAGCAGCGGGTTCTTATTTCATTTCTCTTCATGGGAGATCTGCTGACCGTACCGATCTCTCTCTGGATTACATGGTTTCTGAGAACTCAGCCTCTCAGAAGGTACCTTCCATCTTTTTACCATTCCCTTGAAACCTATATTACCGCGATTCCAGCTCTCTGCCTGATCTTCATATCCTCATGGTGGGCCGCCGGTATGTATTCTGTTTCGATACAGAACGGCCCTTTTTCCGGAATCACCAGAAGGATCAAAGCCATGTTCTATCTGGCGGTCTCCATAATGGCCGTGAGTTATCTGGTAAAAATGGACTACTCCCGGGTGATGCTGCTTATCTTCACCCTGGTTTCCCTCCCGGTGAACATTTTCCTTCGTGCTCTGCTTGAGAAGCTGGCTGGATTCGTGGCACCGTGCAAGGAGGCTCCCTCCACCCTTATCATCGGTTCGGGAGAGTTTGCCGAGAGGGTGATTAAATCTCTGCAGCGGCTCCCCGAGCCCAGACATCGCATTAAGGGAGTACTCACTGAAAACGTATCTCAGAATGAGACTATCGCCGGCATCAGGGTAATCGGAACTGCCAATGACCTGCCGAGACTTGCAGAAAGCCATTCTGTGGACGAAATATTTTTTGCCAGCGGTTCAATGAGCAGAACTGAAATGCTCAGGCTGGTTAACTCCGTTGACAGGGATGACATAGTCTACATGCTTGTTACTGATCTTTTCGAGATAGCCACGGGCATGGGCGACCTCAACAGTCTGTCCAGAATACCATTAATGGAGCTGGGACCCTCCTCGAAGGGTGTTTTCTACTCCATCATGAAACGAACCATGGATCTGTTTGCATCCCTTATCCTCATCATACTTCTTGCTCCTCTTATGATTCTCATTTGGCTTATCCTCGTTTCCACAGGTAAAGGATCTCCTGTTTTCAGACAAACCAGGGTTGGCAGACACGGAGAGCCATTTACTCTGTACAAATTCAGAACCATGAAACCGGAAGCAGACGAATACGAGGTAGCACCGGTAAAGAAGGATGATCCCCGGATAACACCCATGGGAAGGTTGCTCAGAATGAGCAGCCTTGATGAACTGCCCCAGCTCTTCAATGTTCTCAAGGGGCACATGAGCATGGTTGGCCCCAGGCCTGAAATGGATTTTATAGTAAAGGAATACAATGCCTGGCAGCGGAGAAGGCTGGAAGTAAAACCCGGGATCACCGGTCTCTGGCAGATAATGGGCAGAAAGGACCTGCCCCTGCATGAGAATCTGGAGTATGATTTCTACTACATGAAGAATCAGTCAATCATGCTTGATGTGGCAATTCTAGCCAGAACTGTGGTTACCGTTCTTAGGGGAAGGGGAGCATACTGAGCCCGTTAATTATTATTCTGACATTAACTTCGCTTTGGAGTATCAGGAGTCCCGGTGAGACAGGTCTCGGGGTTCACCCCTCTTCCTGGAGCAATACCCCTCTATCATGCATGTGGGCCCCGGCGGGGCTGGGAAGGCTTGGTGAACCTCAGGTTCAGGTTGCCCTGGGCATTCCGGGAGAGGACGGTTCTGCAGCTGCAGCAGCAACCATGCCCCTGGGAAAGGGATTCACTGGAGGTGTGGGTGCCGGATGGAACGGGACTGAAGGTAAGGGACTTTTCCAGCTTTCATCCTGCTATGTGATAACCGGAGACCCAATCGGCTTCATGGAGGGCCTTTACGGGCCCAGTATTACCACCGGTGCAGCCATTTCCGCCGATTACGCCGACAGTACCGAATCCTATGATGTTTCCTTCGACTGCGGTGTTCAGATCTCGCTGTTTCCTTCCTTCGCTCTGGGGGTGAACTGCTCTGATCTTGCAGGCGAAGCAACGATCAGAACAGGGTTCAGTCACGTGTTCAACAGAAGCCTGAGGGTTCATGTGAATTTCGGTGATCAGAAGTGGCAGGGAGGTGCTGAGCTTACCGTGAAACCTGTTTTCAAAATTCTGGCGGGAACCGACGGCAGCAATTTCAACGGCGGTGCTGTATACACATTCGGACGGTGGACTGCGTCCTATGGAGCAAGATTCATGGAGACCTCGATAGAACACTGTATCGGATTCACAGGGAGGTTCCCCTGATGTCTATGCTCATTCTTGCTCTTCTGCTTCAGGTTGGGGGACAGCCTGCGGTGGAAGATGACTCCGGTTTTGGTGTTTTGCTCAGAGGGGTGGCTGGTGCTGATTTGAGGCAGGGTCTTTCCGCCCTGGATACAGATACCCTTACAGCCTTTCCCGAAGCCGGCTACCATGACCGGATGTTCAGTCTGCAGGCCTCTGCTTCCGTGTCACTCACTCCCGATTCTCAAGAGGTCACATTCAGGCCGGTATCCGCTGGCGCTTTCTGCCGGTGGCCGGGTTCTCCCTGGATATCGGCGGGGGTTTTCAGGGGGCTGAGGGATCCTTTCATCTCAGGTCTTACAGATCCTGTTTTCGAGTGGAACTCAACCGGCGTAAAGGAAATCAACGGCGTTTCAGCGGAGGCTGGGGGGGTATTGGGTTTCGACGGCTGGTGGAATCAGTACGAAGACACCCTTTCCTGGTACGGAATAAAATCACCCTGGCTTGGTTTTGGCAACGTATCATGGGAATCCGTGGAAAGCGATTCATCTGCCTTCCAGGTAATCAGGGGATTTGCAGACCTGAGAGTTGTGCAGCCCTGGTTCAGCTTTGTTTCGGAAGATGATTCCTGGCGCGGCGAGGGAGAGGTAAGGGGTTTCGCTCCGTACAGATCTTCACTGATATCCCTGGAGATAGTACCTGCCGCCAAATGGTCCGAAGACTCAACCGAAGTTGAGCTCAGCGGTCTTTTCCGGGGAAGATCTACCATATTCAGCGGTTTCTTCACCGTTGGAACCAATGTGGATAAACCTGAAGAAGCTGATCTGAAAGCTGGTTTCGATATGCTCTCCCGGGCAGGAGTGTACTGGTCAGTTACCGCAGCCCTGGAGGAATTGGATTCTTTCACCGGTAGTATTTCCGGTTTTTACAGAGCATCACCCGCAGGGTGCGGCTTCGGTTTGAACGTTGAAGATGACAGCCTTGCAGTAACCGCATCGGCTCTCTACTCTCCTGTGAGGGGAGTGAGTTCCGTACTTTCGGTTTCAACGGATTTGAGCACGAGTTCACCGGATCCCGCCTGTTCCTTCGGGGTTTTCGCAGCGGGAACCGCAGGAACTGCAGGTATTACGGTTGAATGGGAAGAAGGCTTAACGGAACTGGGCCTGGGGGTATCCGCATGGATAGACTGATTGCATTATCTTTGGTATTCTGTTCCTGTGCCCTGATCGTTCCGGCAGAGAGGGAAGACGGAGGCCAGCTGATCTGGCATGATCCTTCCGCTGCATCGGTGCAGCTGGTGGGCGACTGGAACCTCTGGGGAGGCCTTGCAGGACCTTCCGGCACCCTTGATCCTCTGTCCGGTAGAATGGAGTATTCCGGGGGCGCGTGGAGAGGGTCTGTTCCTGATACCCTTTCCAGGGGCAGGTACAGGTATGCATTCCTGGTGAACTGCAGCGAGTTCCAGAGGGATCCGTGCAATCCCATGGTTGCCGAGTTCAGGGGAAACCCTGTTTCTCTGCTGATAATTGACTGACGCTCTGCTGAAAGGGGTAGAATTTGGCTTCCGTGAGATTTGATTCCGTAGGAAAGGTTTACGATTCGAATTCCAGGGCTCTTTCAGACTTTTCACTGGATATCAGCGATGGCGAATTTGTGGTCCTCGTTGGACCCAGTGGCTGCGGGAAATCGACTACCCTGAGAATTCTTGCAGGGCTTGAGGAACCAACTTCGGGAAGGGTGTACATAGACGGCACCGATATAACCGATACGGAACCCTCCAGACGGGATATTGCCATGGTGTTTCAGAACTATGCTCTGTATCCTCATATGACCGTATTCGATAACATGGCCTTTTCTCTGAAAATGAAGAAAGCATCAAAGGAGAAGATTGCCGACTCTGTACACCAGGCAGCTGAAATACTGGGGATCTCCGACTACCTTAACAGAAAACCCCGTGAGCTCTCAGGCGGTCAGAGGCAGAGGGTTGCAGTGGGAAGGGCCATTGTCCGGCAGCCCAAGGTGTTCCTTTTCGATGAACCCCTGTCGAACCTTGATGCCAAACTCAGGGTACAGATGAGGAATGAACTGGCGAGGCTTCATTCAAAGCTTAGCGCTACTATGATATACGTTACCCACGATCAGGCTGAGGCAATGACCCTGGGTGACAGGATAGTAGTCCTGAAAGACGGCTTCATACAGCAGGTTGCTCCTCCTCTGGAGGTTTACGACAAGCCTGTAAACCGTTTTGTGGCGGGGTTTATAGGTAGTCCAGCCATGAATTTCTTCACTGCGTCAGTCAGTAACGGAGTTCTCAGCTCTCTTGGTTCTCAGCTTGGTTCGGTAGATCTGAAGGACGGAACCTATACCATCGGCGTCAGACCAGAGGACGTTAAACCGTCAGGATCATCCACACTTGCAGCACAGGTCGAAGTGGTGGAAACCCTGGGGAATGAAAAGGTGGTTATTGGAACGGTTCATGGTGAGCAGTTCACTGCAAGGGTCAGCCCCGATATTGAAGTTGCTCCCGGCGGCAGATTCGTTTTTCAGCTTGGCATGGATAAGGTGCACTTCTTCGAAACCCACGGACAAGAGAGCCGAATATGATACTGTTCACGGCCTTCATAGTTTCTCTTATCGTGGTACTGATACTCACCCCCCTTGCAAGCCGTCTTGCTGTGAAGTTCGGAATGGTAGACGGAGGCCCCGAAGGAGGGGGTACTCGTATTCCCCATACAGGCGGCCTTGCTATTTATCTGGGTTTTGCAGCATCTGTTTCAGCAGGGCTGGTCATTTTCCCCTACCTTCCAGGTCAGATAGTAGCTGATACAGCGATCTCCTGGCGGGTTCTCTGCACCCTTATGATCTCTTCGGGGCTTCTTATGACATTCACAGGATTCGCAGATGACAGGATAGAACTGAAGCCTTCCATGAAGCTTCTGCTGCACTCTCTGGTGGCAATTGTGGCAGGGGTTTTTTTCGTTTTGAAAGGAGCACAGCTGAGACTCTTCCTGGACACCGGCGGAGTTAACTGGCTGGCAGCTCCAATTACCTTGGTATGGCTTCTTGGGATAACCAACTCCCTGAACCTTCTGGATCATGCTGACGGCGTCACCGCAGGAATAGCTGCAATAGCAGCTTTTTTCTTCGCGGCGCTCAACTTCGTCAACGGTAATCCCGACATTGCGTTCATAAGTATTGCCGTCGCAGGCGCCTCCCTTGGTTTCCTTTTCTTCAATTTTCCTCCCGCTTCGACCTACATGGGAGACAGTGGTTCGAACTTCCTGGGTTTCACCCTGGCCATGATTGCCGTTCTAGGGGTTTACACATCCACCAGTTCCATTCCCTACCTTGCGGTGATGTCTCCGGTGCTTATTCTTGCAGTTCCCATCGTAGATACGGTGATGGTCCTTCTTTACAGGAAGAAGATTGGAAGTCCCCTCTTTCAGGGAGACAAGAACCATCTGGCACACAGACTTGTGAGAATGGGTTATTCCCGGAAGACCTCTGTAATCATTCTCTACCTGATCTCCGTGGTATTGGGAACCACTGCGCTGCTTCTGCCGACCCTGAAACCTTTTCAGGCTATCCTTGCCTTCGTTAATGCCGCTGGAATAATAGCTGTTTTTGCCATTTTCATCTCCCACGGAGAAAGGAGTGAAAACCGATGACCAGAACCTTTTCCACGGTTTACACAGTCATTCTGGCAATGGTAATGGTGGGAGTCATTTTCGGAATATTCACAGACAGCCGCAACAGCATTCTGATAAAGGAAATGGTCTATGTGGCCGGAGGTGCCCTGGCTGCCCTTTTGGGGGGGATCCTCGTACTCAAGGGAACATTGTGCTTCCAGGAGCGGATTCCACGGTATTTTCTGCCTTTGCTGGCGGCGGTGATCATTTACTCATCATTGAGGCATGTGACAGGATGCGGCTCGGTGAACGGCCCTTTTACGATCATGATGCTTCTCTCCCTGTCAGTTCTAACCGTCACCGGGCTTCTTTTCGTTGATGCCAGGGGTTTCAGGCTTCTTACCGGAATACTTCTGATCTCATCTGCTATTCTTTTCATCTATGCTGCAATGCAGTGGCAGGGTGTTACTCTCTTCCCGTGGGATGCCAATCTGACCCGAAGCGGAAGAAGCACCGGCAGTCTTGGGAATGCCAATCTTCTCGGGGGTTTTGCTTCTGCAATGCTGCCCCTGGGCGTTACCGCACTGATCATCCTTAAGAAACCCTCGAAGCTGGTACGGTATTTATCAGCAGGTCTTTTCGGCATTCTGGCTGTTCTGGCGGTGATTTCCAGCGGAACCCGGGGGAGTCTTCTCGGACTCACCGCCGGATGCGGATTCATGGCTTTCTGGTATATCAGGAAGTACAGGATCTCTCTCAGGGCAACCCTTCCGGTTCTTCTTATACTTGCTGCTGTACTGGCTGCAACGGCCCTTCCAATGTCTTCAAGGCTGGCTGAGCTTGATCCTGATGCCGAGGAACAGGGAACCCTGCAGGTAAGGAAGCTGATCTGGTCAGGCGCCCTGGCAGTTTTTGCCGACAATCCTCTGTTCGGTCACGGCCCCGGATCTTTCCAAATACTGTATCCTGCCCATAGAAGCCCGGATTACAGCATTCTCGGGGTGAGTCATAACACTCTGCACGCCCACTGCGAATACCTGGAAATACTGGTTGACCTTGGGATAACAGGCCTTCTTTTCTGGGGCGCAATAGCTTTCTTGACCTTCAAGAAACTCCGTGATGCAGGTCCCCTGCGAGCGGCTGCTTTTGCTGGAATTGCCGCCATGCTCGTGGAGGCACTTGTATCGGTTCACCTCCGGTGGCCTCCAACTGCCTGGCTGTTTTCATTCTTTGCAATGCTTTCGATGTCAGCCGATGTCAAACCTGTCAAAACAGGTTTCCGTAAAATTCCCCTGGGCGCGGCCCTGGTTCTTTCCGCTGTGTTTCTCTCTGCTGGTTTCGTGAAAGACTACGTGCCTGCAATGAAGTCATCAAGATTGATCTTCATGGGTAAGGACTACTTTCTGAACAGAACCGAGTCGGCAATGCAAAATGCATATTCAGCCGCAGAGCAGTGGAGAAGTACAGGGGACCCCGGAGCCCTGGATGCTGCGCTTTCCAGCTGGAGCGTTGCGGTATCCTGCGCTGACAGCTCCGTTTACTACTCACGTCTGGGTACGGAGGCGTATTCAGCTGATCTGGGAAGCTGGTATGCTCTTGGCAGTGCGCACCTTACCAGATACATGATCCTGCAGCCTCCATTTCCTGCAATGCAGGAGGCCCTTGAATACTCAGGCAGTGAAGTTCCTTACACCAAGGAAGAGCTGCAGGCCGAGCTGGAGAGTGGAATGGAGGCCTACGATTTTCTGGTTTCCATGGCCCCCAACTACGCAGAAGTACACAACAACCTGGCCCTGGGGTATTCCAACATGGGCCTGGTGGATAAGGCGCTGGAAGAGCTTTACAACTCATACAGGCTTCACGGACACCGCAGGAACGATTACTACCAGCAGGCGGTTTCTCTCCTTCCCCTTTCTGATGGTTCGGCGGCGGGGTGTACCCTGATATTTCATCACACCATCAGAGGCTATATGCCCGGGGTATCCGAGGAGAGGCGGCAGAGTATGCTGAGAAACATAGGTTCATGTGTTTCCCTGATATACTCTTCCCTTCCGGACAAGATTGATTCTCTCAAGGTTGTTTTCACGGAAATAGCCGAATCAGAATTCGGTCCTGAAGAGGCGGCCCCTATTGCAGAACTGGTTCAGTCCGGGCAACCGGGTACACTGTTCCGGTGGTGGAGCAATGGTGAGTACGAAGCTGAAGATGCCGCAGATTTTCGGAATACCTACCTCGTAACCTTAGCACAGTGTGTATTCGCCGGTTCTGCTTTCCCCGGAGAGCTGCCTGCAGAGAAAGAGTTTTATACCCTCCCCCTGGAAATTCTGAAGGATTCGGGCTTCAGCAGGGAGTGTTTCGACTGGGTGATGAGGGTTCTGCTTTACCAGATAGAGATAGACCGAAACCTGGATACCGCCTTTACTCTAGCTTCCAGCAGCCGTTTCAGCGAAAACGTATCTGAAGAAGTTATCGACAGGCTGAATCAGGTAAGAGAAGCCTCGGGTGGAAGCAGAACGGCCCTTAGGAACGGTGAAGAGATGCCCTGGCTCGATGGTTCGCTGCCGGACCTCCTGTCCGATACGCTGCAGGTTCTGGAGCAGCAGGATTCATTGGAAAGCACATGGTATGAGATGGAGTTCGAAATGACATTTCTCTTTCTCTCATCCTACTGGTGGGACTATCAGATTTTTTCCCGGTCTCAGAATCAGTATCTTCTGGATCGAGCCTTTTACTGCAGGGACATGATAATGACCCTTAACCCCGATTCATGGCAGGGACGTATTTCCGCAGCCATTCAGCGCACAATGGACAAATCAGCGCTTTTCATGGGCTCTCAGTCTTCTTCTCAGCTAGAACAGCTGAAGGGAGATCTCGTGGAAGGTGTGGAAAGGGCATTGGAACCAGTTCCTGAATGATGACTTGATGTATTCCCGGTAATTCTTTAGATTACCATTACTTGTGCTGGTCTGGCATGGGCGCGTAGCGCCCATTTTTGCTATAACACCTGTTGCGAACAGGGTATTACGGAGGTTTTCTCTTGGCTCATGATGATGTGCTGCAGCATGTTGAGAAAATAGTAGAGGACATGGGTCTTCTTCTGGTAGACGCCAATCTGTTCCAGGCTGGGCGAAGAAGGATTCTCCGGGTTCTTGTTGACAAGCAGGGCAGAGTTAAACTGGACCAGTGCGCAGAGGTCTCCAGGGCCATTGGCAGCACTGTTGAAACCCTGAACCTGATCGAGGGTCCATATACCCTCGAGGTAAGTTCACCGGGGATTGGCAGACCCCTGGCAACGGAAAACGACTGGATACGCTGCTGCGGAAGGAATATTGAAGTAAAGACCGACGACGGCGATTACACCGGTGTTCTTACAGAATATGCCGACGGTGTTCTGCGGTTCGAGGACGGCAAAGAAATACAAATTGACAGCGTGCTCGCTGCCAGGGAAGTTATCTGACAGGAGGGTAAATTGGCGGATTTTGAAAGAATTGAAGCCCTTGCAGGTCTGGTAAGGGAAAAAGGGGTCAACAGGGAAATCCTGCTCAGAAGCCTCCATGCGGGTCTTGTCAAGGCATCCCTCAGGGAATACGGTGAAGAACAGGATATCAAGGTTACATGGGAGCAGGGTTCCGGCGACATCAGGATGGAAGCCATGAAAACCGTGGTTGAGAAGATCGGCCGTTATCGCACCCATGTGGAGATAGACCTGAAAAAGGCCAGAAAGATAGATCCTGATTGTGAAATAGGCGATCAGGTGGCGGTACCCATCAGTATCACCGATTTCGGCCGCTCTGCTGTTAACGAATTCAGAAGTGAATTCATGCTGCTGGTAAAGTCTGCAGAGAGGAACCAGGTCTGGAAGGAATACGCTGACCGCATAGGCCACATTATACCAAGATGCAGGGTTCAGCAGGTTTACAGGAACAGAATTCTCGTACAGGTTGCAGGAAAGATCGAAGCTGTGGTGCCGGCAGATGAGAGAGCACGCGGTGAAAGGTACGATCAGGGTGACTCGATCACTCCTGTACTGGTACGTGTGGAAAAACCTGAGAGCCTTGAACCGCAGCTTGTTCTATCAAGAGCAACTCCCGACCTTGTGAAGCGGCTTTTCGAACGTGAGGCCCCGGAGATAGAAGAGGGCGTGGTTCAGATAAAGGCAATAGCAAGAGAGGCCGGGGTCAGATCCAAGATCGCCGTTACCAGTACGGACATGCGTATAGACGCAGTGGGAGCCTTCGTAGGAATGAAGGGAACCAGGGTTCAATCGGTGATGCGTGAACTCAATGGTGAAAGAATAGACATACTGCCCTGGACCAGGGACAAACTCGTTCTGGCATCACAGGCCCTTGCCCCTGCAACGGTACTGCACATGGGGTCAGGCGAGAGCTTCAACAGGGAAACAGGCGAAATGGACGAAGTCTTCGTTGCAGTGGTGCCCGATGACCATCTTTCCCTTGCCATCGGCAGGAACGGGCATAACGTGAGGCTGGCGGGCAACCTCGTGGAACGCAGGATCGATCTGAAGACACAGTCCCAGTGGGAAGAGGAAAACCGCTGGCAGAACATGCTCAGAGTTGACGTAAGCGAACTTCCCGGTGTCACCGGAAAACTAGCTGAAAGACTCAGCAGGGCTGGCTTCGACTCTGCACAGATGCTTCTCGACGCCAAAGAGGAAGATCTTCTTGAGGTTCAGGGCGTTGGACCTGTCAAGGTTGCTCAGCTTGTAGCCGAGGCTTCTGAACTTGTTGAGAAAAGGGTTCATCAGATTGAGACCGCCAAAAAGCTTGAAGAAAAGAGCTCGGCGGAATCCGATGAAGAAGAAAATACGAATAACGATGAATAAAGAGGCCTGGAAGAAGGTGATTTCCTTTGACGGATAACAAGATTGCAAA
>CAZRCS010000025.1:0-17705 GCA_964598645.1 uncultured bacterium
AGCCGGTAAAAAGAAGGAAGACCCGCCCTACGAAGGCGTCAAGGGAAAAGCGGCTTTCCGAGAAAAAACAGCTTTCAGAGAAAAAAGCTCTGAGAAGGAACATTCCCCCGGGTGAAAACTAGAAATAACCTGTTTTTTTCTTCCTGAGTGTAAGTGTTTTTAACGAAATTTGCCAAATCACTTGTCAATTGATTAACTTCCAGTAACTGAATCAAAAATTGACATCCTGTGAGAGGGGGAATTGGCTTGAAGCTTTCCGTGACAGCAGTTACAAGGCCGGTTGCCGTAACCGTTATTTCCATTGTGGCAGCAGTCCTGGGAACCATTGCAGTTCTCCAGATGCCGGTGGATCTGCTTCCCTCTGTTGAGTATCCCAGAATCACCATTGAAACCCAGTATCCCTCTTCAAGTCCATACGAGGTGGAGAGGCTTGTCACTGACCCTCTGGAGGATGCGCTTGCAGGTGTCCGGGGTTTACGTTCCTATACCTCACGTTCGTATGGTGATATGAGCCGAATAACCCTGGAGTTCGACTGGGGAGCCAACATGGACTTCACCAGGCTTGAAGTCCGCGAAAAACTGGACGTGGCAAGCTGGTCGCTGCCCGACGCGGCTGAACGACCTACCATAGTCGACTATGACCCCTCTTCCAGACCCTTCATGGAAATACTTCTTACCATGGACGGGGGATGGACTGACATTACGGATTTTTCCAGGAGGGTAATAGCCACTCGAATAGAACAGGTAGACGGAGTTGCCGCCTGCGAGATCGACGGAGAGGCAGAGCCGGCGGTTTACGTGCGTCTTCGCGACGGAGTCATCGAGGAACTGGAGATAGACCCGGCAACCGTGGCTGCCGCCCTTGCAGGGGCAAACGCGGTCTCCTCAGGCGGACAGGTCCGTGATGGAGATAAGGAATTCTTCCTTTCTCTTCAGGGTGAGTTCGAGAGCCTTGATGACGTGCGCAACACGGTCGTGGGAAGTCTTGGGAACACCCCTCTGCTTCTGGGTACCATCGCAGATGTTTACATATCGGAGAAGCCACCAACCGAATGGGCCAGTTACAACGGCGAGAGGGCCATTATACTGCGCATACGCAAGATGTCCGAGGCTAACACCGTGGAGGTCGCCGGCCTGGTTCGTGATGTGGTTGACGAGCTGAACTTGTCCCATGAAGGCATCAGCCTTCAGGTGATCCAGAACGACGCCGAATTCATCGAAGAGTCAATAGGAGGCGTAGTCGAAGCGCTGATCCTTGGTGGAATTCTGGCCTTCGGAGTTCTTTTCTTTTTCCTTCGCGACTGGAAGAGTCCTCTTGTTCTGGGCCTTTCCCTTCCCTTGAGCATTTCCCTGGCCCTTTTCTTCCTGTACCTTGCAGGAGTAACAGTGAACATCATGTCCCTGGGAGGTTTGGCACTGGGAACAGGACTTCTGGTGGACAACGCAGTGGTGGTTCTCGAAGCCATATACAGAAGGCGTGAACTGGGCGACGATAAAAAACTTTCAGCAACTGCAGGAACCGCTGAAGTGGGCCCTGCCATAGTGGCCAGCACCCTGACCACCATCATCGTTTTCTTCCCTGTGGTTTACATGGAGGGTATAACCAGCCAGCTGTTCCGTGATCAGGCACTGGCCGTGGGGTCAGCTCTTCTTGCAAGCCTCCTCGTGGCAGTTACCGTGATTCCAGCCCTGGCGGCGCGTATCGGGAAAACAAAACAGAGTAAAGACGTGACCGAAGGAATGAAAAGGCGTTACGCAAGGGTAATGGATCGGGTTCTTTTAAGGCGTAAAAGAGTGCTTCTGTTTACATTCATTATCACTGCGATTGCATTCTTCGGCGCATCCAGACTTCCCATGCAGCTTCTTCCTGACGCACCTGCAGATCAGCTCGAGATGACCTTCAGCGCTCCCCAGGGAACATCCATGGAACAGCTGGTGGATCTTTCATCCACCGTGAGTGAGCTTGCCCTTCTCTCGGGAGCCCAGTGGACCAGCGGCAGGGTTGGTGTTCGGGCGGAAGAAGGTGTGGACGCCCTCTCCGTTGCTGCCTTCGAGAATGCGCACAAGGCAAATGCAGCCATTCTTCCCATACGCGAAGCCTGGAGCAGGGCCTTCAGCTTCCCGTTGCAGGTTGGTCCCAGGGGAACCCTCCTTGGTGAGATACTGGGGGGAGGAAGCGGTTTCACTATTTACGTGGAGGGTGAAAGCATCGAAACAGATCTTCATTCTGCCCTTACCCTTGCAGATCTGTCCCAGGCTGGAATAGAGAATGTGATTAGCTCAGACGTGAACTATCTTCCTGGAAAACCGGAGATAGTGGTGCGGCCGGACCGTGAACTCCTGGAACTTCTGGGAATTACACCCAATGACGTTGCTGATTACCTTGAAAGTCTTTCACGGGGAATAGTTGCGACAACCTACTACAGGCAGGACGAGAAGGTGGACGTAATGCTTCTCTCAGGCAGTGGTGAAGGCATATCCATCGATTCCCTCTTCAACCGTTCTATCGGAGTGGGTGGCAGGCTTCTTCAGGTGGACCGAATTGTGAGTACATTCGTGAGACAGACACCTGGTTTCATCGAGCACTATCAGGGCAACAGAGCGGTTGGAATAACGGTTCAGAGCAGCGGTACCAATATGGCGGGAACTGCAGAGAGAATAACCGATCTTTCAGACTCTGCCCTTGCAGGAGAACCCATCAAGCTGAGAACGGGACCGGAGATAGAAGAAATGGACAGAACCGCCTCCAGCCTTGTTCTTGCAGCGATATTAGCCGTGGCGCTGGTTTATGTGCTTTTAGCCGTGCAGTTCGAATCCTTCATCGAACCGTTCATAATTATGATTACAGTTCCCCTGGGTGTTATCGGGGTGGTCCTGGGACTGGCCCTTTTCGGTCAGAGCTGGAACGCCCTCTCGGGTATAGGTCTTGTGATACTGTCGGGTATAGTGGTGAATGACGGAATTCTTCTTGTGGAAAGGATAACCCAGCTTAGAAAGCAGGGTCTTTCTGTGAAGCAGTCCGTGATCGATGCCGGCCGTGACAGGTTCAGGCCTGTTCTTATGACAACGGTCACAACCGTGCTGGGTCTTCTTCCCATGGCAATTGGTCTAGGCGAGGGCGCCGCCCTCAGGCAGCCCCTGGCCATAGCAGTAATTTCAGGAATATCCGTTGCCACCATCCTTACACTGGTCATCGTACCGGTTCTCTACGCGGTCCTTGTAAAAGACAGGATAACCAGATGATCCGCACGGTTCTGAAGCGACCAAGGGGCACGGCCATTGTCTTCATAGCGCTCCTGGGTCTTGCGGTTGTAAGTTTCTTCCGGATTCCCATAGAGGGTTCTCCGGACACGACCCTCCCGGAACTTAACGTAACCACAGGATGGTACGGGGCAGACCCGGAAGCAGTGTGCGAACAGGTTACAAGACCCATTGAAGAAGTATCCAGGCAGCTTCAGGGTGTAAGGGAGGTTTCTTCCCAGTCCAGTGAAGGCAGAAGTGTGGTTACGGTTTCCTTCGACCAGGGAACCGACATGGACATTGCCTCCATGGAGCTTACCGAGAGAATATCCATGATAAGGGATGACCTGCCGAACAATGTCAGCGCCAGCACTATAACCCAGGCGGTGCCCAGGGAGATGGAGAGCGAGGGATTCCTCATCTATGCCATCACCGGAGCCGAGAAATCCATTCTGAAGAACCTGGCGGAAGACGTGGTGGTCCCCAGGCTGGAGCAGGTGGATGGGATAAGTTCCGTTATAGTGGAGGGTATCGGTACCGAAGAAGTCCTTATAGACATAGACATGGAGGCCCTTCGATCCCTTGACCTTACCCTTGCCCAGGTGGTTTCCTCCATACAGAGCGGAATCGTGGACAGGAATGTAGGGGTTGCAACCGATACCACTGGTCTTCAGGCGATCCTGCGTGTCTCCAGCGTTCCCATGAATCTCTGGGAGATGGAACAGCTCATCGTAAAGCAGACAGGCAGCGACTTCGTTACCCTTGACGACATCTCCCACGGTATTTACCAGAGCTTCTCGGACAATTCAGGGGTGATATTCAGGTACAACGGACTGGATCAGATAACCATGGAACTGGACAGGTCCCCTGGAAGCAACGCTGTGCGGGTGGCATCGGTGGTGAAGGCTGAAGTTGAAAGGATACAGGCGGAACTTCCCCCTGGAATAGCCCTGAGCCTTACAGAAGACGGCACAGAGGCAATTACCGACGACCTTAACGCCCTTTCCTGGAGGGCGCTGGTCTCTCTGGGACTTATCATGCTGATCCTTCTGATACTGAATCCAAGTCCCATGACCACTCCCCTGATACTGAGCTCCATACTCTTCAGCAGTGCCCTTGCGGTTACCGCAGTATTCCTTGCAGGCTACAGTATAAACGTTCTTACTTTAAGTGCCCTGGCAATTGCCTTTGGTCTGCTGGTCGACGGCGCCGTGGTTGTCATGGAGGCCATAGCCTACAGAAGAAGGCAGGGATTGAGTGCTCTGGAAGCAGCTGCCAAAGGGGCGAAGGAAGTTGCCATGCCTGTTCTGGGAGGCATACTTACCACCCTTGTGGCCCTGGTACCCCTGCTTGCAAGCGAGGGCGTGCTTCGTATTTACTACAGACCCTTCGCATTTACCGTGGCGGCGACCCTTCTAGCCTCATACTGCGTATGCTTAACCTTCGTTCCTTCCATAGCAGGGCACTGGAGCAGGGGCAACTGGTACAGAAAAAGGAAGTGGGACAGAGCCCTGGCAAAAGTGGTTTCCATCCTTCACCACAAACCATGGATACCGGTGATATTCACCTTCCTGCTTGTTGCGGGTTCGGTGTACGTGCTTATTGCGAAGGTGGAGCATGGAAGAACATGGAATTTCGGAGGAGACAGGGATTACCTTTACATTTCCTATGCATTCCCCCCGGGGACTCCCCAGGAAATATCTGATGACGTCGCCCGTAAGTTCGAGGAGATAGTCACTTCCAAGGATGGGGTTCTTTCAACACGAACAACTGTGTTCGGTGAAGCGGGTATCGTTTACAGCCAGTTCGATCAGGAAGCCCTTCGCAACGGAGTGGCCCTTCAGACCGAATCCGAAGCCATTGCCCTTGCAACTACAATTGGGGGAACCCGAAGGATCTATGTGGGGGGTATAAGCCCCGAGGGTTACTGGAAGAGCACTTCAAGCGCCGGGATGATGCAGACAGTAGAGCTCAGAGGTTTCGATTATGAGGGGCTTAAGGGTATTGCCCTGAATCTCCAGACCCTTCTGGAAAGGCATCCCAGGGTTGAAGAGGTGGATATAAACTGGAATGCCAGAAGCGTTGACAGGGAACAGCTTGCCATAGTTTTCGACAGAATTGAACTTGCGGATCTCGGTATAAATCCCTATCAGCTTGTAATGGCACTGCGCTACAACATGGCAGGAGGCTACGGCGCCCAGGTGCGCATTGCCGACGAAACCACAGATCTCTCCTTCAGGCTCGAGGGGCAGCGTGATCCGGAACTCAGCGACATTCTCGACAGCCGTATCGTAACCAGGGACGGCTTCATGAGGATGAGGGACATAATAGATATAGATACAGTAGGAGTTCAGGGAACCGTGATCAGGGAAGACGGCGAGTACGTTCGTACAGTTGCTTATTCCTTCATGGGAGCCGAGCGAATGGCTGCAAGGTTCAGGCATTCACTGCTTACGAGCCTCGAGCTTCCTTCAGGCTACAGGGTTTATGAAGACACCACTTTCCTACCTGACTGGCTGGAAGAGGAAAAGGGCATGGACATGAATCTCCTTGTGATCCTTGCCATACTTGCGGTGTTCGCCGTAACAGCCATCGTTTTCGAGAGCTTTACCGCCCCGCTTTATGTTCTTGCCGTAATTCCCATGGCCCTTGTGGGGGTTGTTGCCGGTTTCTGGATCTTCGACAGGATATTCAGCCCCGAGGCCTACGTGGGAAGCGTTTTCCTTGTTGGTATAGCTGTAAACAATTCAATCCTTTTAATAGACAGTTTCGAAAAAAAGAAAAAAGCAGGAATGGAACTGCGCAGATCGATTGACGAAGTGGTGGAGGAGAGGCTGCGTCCTATCCTTCAAACCACCGCTACTACGGTTCTGGGTCTTCTGCCCCTGGTTCTCTGGCCCATATCCAGCCAGGATCTCTGGGGTACCCTATCCTTTACGGTAGTCTGCGGAATGGTCGTATCCACTCCTCTCGTTCTCGTTACTCTGCCAGCTTTGATCCAGATCACTTCCCGGAGGAGGAAAAAGCATGTTCCGGAGAATTAGTTTTGCTGCCCTTGGTCTTATACTGATAATGGGATGCGGTGAAGAAGAGGAGATGGAGAGGGAAACCCTTGAACCGTCGCCCCTTCCTGTGTCCGCTTCAGTTGCGGAAACAGGCGTTCTCTACGAAGTGATAAGCTCTACTGGAAGAGTATCCAGCAGGCGAACCCAGAGCCTTACAGCTCAGATCCAGGGGCAGGTTGTACAGGCACCTGAATATGACGGGGAAGCCTTTTCACAGGGTGAAGTGGTTTTCCGCGTGGCCAGCGGTCAGCATGCGGCGAACCTTTCTGCTGCGAATAGTGAGTACAGGAATGCCCAGGCCCTTTATCAGTTCGAGATAGACAATTATCGCGGAGAGATAACCGATGAAGTAAGACGCATGCTCAGGCAGACCACCGGCCTGGAAGCTGCTTCCGCAAGCCTGGCCGGAGCCCAGACCCAGTACAGCAACAGCGCCATTTCAGCCGGGTTCGATGGTCTTGTATCCGATGTGGCTGCTCAGGTTGGAATGACCGTTTACCCGGGTTCTCCACTGGGAACCCTGGTGGATCCCTGGAGCCTTCAGGTTGAGGTTGATCTTGACGAGAGACAGCTTGCCATGTGCTCTCCCGGCTTAAAAGCTTTCGTAATAGTTCCCTCGCTTAACGATACCGTTCTCGTGGGTGAAGTGAGGTCAGTTTCTCCGGTGGTTGATCCCGGTTTCCGCTCTGGCACCGTTGTGGTGGACGTTCCCCATGTTCCGAATCTCAGACCTGGAGCCACAGCCCGTACGGAGATCGTCTTTGCCGAGCATGAGGGTTCCACCATAATACCGGAGCAGGCTGTTCTGATTCGCGACGACAGACCCATGGTCTTCAAGGTCATAGACGAGCATGCATCATGGCAGTACGTAACACTGGGCCCCTCAGGAAGGGGAATGGTTTCCATAGTGGAAGGTGTAACCCCCGGTGAGACAGTTATTACCAGTGGTCACTATTCACTTGCCCATGATGCACCGGTTGCAGTGGTGAACTGATGGTCTTTTCAGCTTATGAGATAATTACTATCTTGCATGGATGAATGACGAACTGAGGCCCGTTCCTGACGGCAGGTTCGCCCCTGAGGACTGGGAATACATCCTTCTTCAGATGGTGAATGACAGAAGCGGTGTGGATTTCAGCATGTACCGGATGCCCACCTTCCGCAGACGCTACCTGAAGCGAATGAATACTTCGGGCGCGGTTGATCTCAGGGGCTACGTGAAGCTTATGGAAGATAACCCTGAGCAACTGGATCTGCTTGTAACCGATCTGCTTATCGGCGTTACTTCCTTCTTCAGAGACAGAGCCGCATTCCGGGTTCTGAATGAATCTGCCATTGTGCCCCTTTTCTCCAGGGAAGACAACTCCAACATCAGATGCTGGGTGGCAGGGTGTTCCACGGGTATGGAAGCCTATTCCATTGCCATGCTCATGCAGAAAGCAGTGGAGAAGTTCGGCGGAAGCTACACCATATTCGCCACGGACATTAGCCGTTCCGCCCTTGCAAAGGCATCAAAGGGTGTCTATACCGTTAAACAGTTCGAGACAGTACCAGAAGAGTACAGAATGTACTTCAAGAGTGTAGATAAAGGATTCAGGATAAGCAGAGACATAAGGGGTCACATGGTTTTCAGCCATCATGACGTTCTTGCAGATCCACCCTTTGCCCACATGGACATTGTCAGCTGCAGAAACATGATGATCTATCTGAAAGCCAGGGCTCAGGAAATAGTGCTTGGCAGACTCAACTACAGTCTGTCCCTGGGGGGATTCCTGTTCCTGGGCAGCGGTGAAACTCCTGGATCCAGGCAGGACAACCTGGAAACCGTTGACTCAAGGTGGAGGCTCTTCAGAAAGAAGTCGGAAACCGTTATCTCCGTGGACATGTTCCCCTTCGAAAAGCAGCATACCGATACCTTTTCTGCCTTTGGCAGAACCGGCTACTCCCTTGAAGAAAACGAGGTTACAGACAGAAGCAGAACCTTTACCTCATGCCTTGAAGAGAGGTTTTTCCCAGACTGTATCTTCATCGATGAAGACTACAGAATACTGTTCATCAATGGTGACATGAATTCATATCTTTCCATTCCCTCGGGTGTCCCCGGCGGGAGTATTCTTCCCATGCTTTCAGGGCCGCTTAAATCAGCGGTCAGGGCAGGAGTAAGAAGAGCCAGGGGAAATTTCAGAAAGATACAGTGTGACACTCCAGATGATGTAACCATTTTTGTAAGCTGCATTTCCCCTCTGGAGATGAGCGGTGTGTTTCTTCTCGAGTTCGTTAGGAATTACCCGAATGAAGGAAGCAGTACCGCAAGAATTGAGTGTACCGAATCCGATATAAGCATACTCGAAGAGCAGATCGCTCTTCTGGAAAGTGATCTTGCAACCACCAGAAGAGAACTCAGAAGCAGAACCGGAGAACTCCAGGCATCTAACGAGGAGCTGCAAACCACCAACGAGGAGATAAGAAGCGCCAACGAGGAGCTCACAGCCTCAAATGAGGAACTGATAGCATCCAACGAGGAACTTCAGAGACTGAACGGAAGACTTACCGTTCTCACCGATGACATGAGCAATCTTCTGGAGAGCATGGATGTGGGTTCCATTTTTCTTGACAGGAACCTGAAGATAAGAAGATTCAATCCGAAGGTGTGCAGATTTTTCAAGGTAACGGAAGCTGACACAGGAAGGGAAGTCACCGACTTCACAACATCCATTGAATCAGACTGTCTCGCAAGGCTGATGGATGCAGTGGAGACTGTTTCTGAAAGCGGCGAAACCGTTGAACTGCCCCTTGAGGCAGACATCTCAGGAGACTGGCTGGCAAAGATCTCTCCCTACCGTACCTCGGCCGGCCTGATAGAGGGTTCAGTGATCACCTTTGTGGAGATAACTGTTCTAAGGGACAGAGAGAACGCCCTTGCAGACAGCGAACGCAAATTCAGAGGGCTTTTCAACGGATTACCCATTGGTGCGTTGCTGGTCTACCATTCAGAGGGAAGCGACGAATTCTCGTTACTGGATATGAATCCGGCATTCACAGAGACCAAAGAGACGAATCCGGAAATATTGTCTGATCCCATTTTCAGAGAAGCAATTCTCTCTGAAAGCGATGTATTTGATTTTACCCATAATGACAGAGATTTCCACGGCAGGGTCTTCCGCCCTGTGGATTTTACGGAAACCCTGTGCGTTACCCTGCGTGACGTAACCAGCTCCAACAGGGCAGATGCGCGAAGAAACGCCCTGGAGAAGAGGCTCCATGATGCTCAGATGCTTGCAGGCATGGGGATCTGGGAATTTGATCGTGAAGAAAAAACCGTAACCCTGTCTCCTGAGGCGGCAGAGCTTTTCGGAATGTCGGCAGGTTTTCCCATCTCCCTGGAGAAATTCGGCGCTTTGATAGAAGAATTCCACGTTTTCCAATCTGATGTGCGTGAAGCACTGAAAAAAGGCGATACCTATACGGGAATCGTGGCCGCCGAGGGAGATGGATTTCCCCAAAGGAAATATTTCAGGGTAAGCTGTTACAGTACCCAATCCACCGGCGGGAAAACGGTTTACGGTTATGCACTGGACATAACACGGGAAGTCGAGGGCGAGAAAATTCTCAGGATTGCCAATGATAAGCTTGCCGAGACCCAGAAGATGGCTCGCATAGGGGTAATAGAGATGCAATGGAACGAAGGCTTTACACTGCACCGTGAGGACTTTCACCCCTCGGCGATACAGGTTCTAAAACTTGATAACCGGGTTCAGCAGGAGTTTTTTCAGAAACATCTGGACGATGATCTTGCAGCCTCAATTATTCGTAAACTAAGGTCCTGCGCTAAAACCGGCGAGGAATTCTCAATCGATCTCCCCATAAGGAACGGTTTGGGCGAGAACGTGTTCATACAGCTTACAGCCAGAAGAAAGCTTTCTGGAGATGAACCCAGAATAGTGAACATCGTGATAATGGACGTGACCAGACGTCATCAGTTGGAGAACGAACTAAAGCATTCTGAAAGGCTCCGTTCAGTGGGAGAGTTGGCAGGCGGTATTGCCCACGATTTCAACAACCAGCTGATGGGGATAGTGGGATTTGCCGAGTGTCTGAGAAACGAGAAAAACACCCCTGAAGAAGTTGAGTACATAAAGGGTATTCTGAGTTCCTCCGAGAGGGCGGGTTCACTGGTCAGGCAACTCCTGGCCTTCAGCAGAAAGGGTCTGTCGCACATCGCTCCCTTTGATCTTCATCATCTCATCGATGAAGTGATTGCTCTTCTCAAGAGAAGCATAGACAGAAGAATAGAAATAAGAAGGGACTTCAGGGCGGAGAACTCCATAATTCTCGGTGATCCCTCTGAGATGAACAATGCAGTACTCAACCTGGCTCTTAATGCCAGGGATGCAATGGAGGGCAGCGGAACCATGACGTTTGCCACCTGTGAGAACGAGCCTGGAGTCATGACCCTGGTCATCAGCGATACCGGAAGGGGCATGACCCCGGAAGTAATGGAAAAAGCATTTGAACCCTTCTTTACCACAAAACCCCTGGGTGATGGTACAGGAATGGGTCTTGCAGCTGTTTACGGTACTGTAAGGGCACACAATGGCAGCATATCGATTGATTCCAGCCCCGGAGAGGGAACCTCTGTCAGTATTTCTCTGCCACTCTCCGATTCCCCTCCGGGTGAGCAGGAGGTTCGGAAATCGCTTATCGACGCTCCCATGGAGGGCACGATACTCATAGTCGACGACGAGGAGGTTGTGCGTACCGTTCTCTCCAAACTTATTCGTTCCCTGGGATTTGAAGTACTGAAGGCCTCGGATGGTATGCAGGCTGTGGAAGTGTTCGGTGAGAACAAAGACAAAATCAAGCTGGTCCTCATGGACATGACAATGCCCAGAATGAGCGGTGTGGACGCGTTTACCAGAATGCAGGAAATTGACCCGGAAGTAAGGGTAATCATCATTTCCGGACACAGCGCAGAGAGCACCTCAAGCGAGATGATGAAGCTTGGTATAAGGAAAGTGCTGCAGAAACCCGTACGCCTGTCCATTCTTTCCGAAGCAATAAGGGAAACCGCTTTCAGCTGATCAGATTACGAGTTTTTCGGTGTATTTGTTGTTCATGAGCCTTATGAGAGCGGAATAACTCACTTTGAATCTCATGAAGTCTCCCACTTTCAGATTCGAATCGGCACTTCCCACATTGAGTACGGTTAGATCACTGCTTGCTCCTGCGATCTCATACTCGCTGTTCACAGGGGTGAGTCCGGCGATGTTGGTATCCAGCTCTCCTATGGTGACCACCGCCCTGAAGCCCCTTTCGCCCGGTGCGTACTGTTTCTGTTCGCCGGGAGAGTTAGAGTTGAAAGGCTGCAGTTCATCATGTATCTCCCCTGTGGGAGCCAGATTCTTCTTTTTTATCTCCACCACGCCGGCTTCCAGTATAAATCCGTCGTCCCGGAGTCCCGCAAGGATTCCTCCGTTTATCAGGTCATTGCCCAGAAGTATTGATTCACCAACCCTGAAGTGGTTGACCTGTTTGGGTACCAGGCCCTGAATCAGGAAGGGCAGGCTTGCGCTGGACCCGGCGGACAGGAGTTGTATCTTCCTGTTGAACTTCAGCTCCAGGAGCTCTTTGTAGAGAACCAGCTGCATCAGCTGATCCATTCCCGGAACGGTTCCCGAGAGGCAGCCAAGGTTGGTTCCAATACCTATTATCTCGATGTTCTTAAGATTGAAGACGTCATTGTACATCTCCACAAGTGTTCCGGGAAGGATGCCTTCGCGAAGATCTCCAAGTTCGATCATCAGCAGGATTCGGTGCTTGACCCCCGCCTTTTCGGCTACCTGGTTTATTTCCTTCACGGTTCCCAGTTCTGTGTTAAGAGATACGTCAGAGTATCTGACCACCTCACTGAGCTCATCTGGATGAGGAGGTTTCAGATACCATCTCTCCGCTTTAACGCCGGATTTAGATACTTCCATGAGGTTTTCCAGTCTGGAGTCGGCAATGGAGTTAATGCCTCCGTCCACCAGGGCCTTAACTGCTTCAGAGTGACCACAAAGAGCTTTAGTTACCACCGTGAGGGAGCTGTCGTGCATTCCCACAAGTCTTTGTATGTAGCCGTAGTTGTGAAGTATGGCCTCTGTGTTTATAAGAAGCCTATTCATTGGAATACCGCATGTCCGCGTATTTCGACTGGAAACCTAACCGCTGGTAAAGCCTTTTAGCAGGGTTGTCATATTCAACGTGGAGCTTCACATCTCCACTGCAGAGATCAAGAGCCTTTTTGATTAACCTGGATCCTATGCCCATTCCCCGCTTGCCGCTGTCCACCGCAACGTAGAGAAGAAGGTTCTCAGGCACATAGCCGGACATGTTTGTATTGAGCATTACAAGAGCTCCTGCAATATCACCCTCATCAAGCGCGATCAGGATGAATCCTCCACGATGTCCGCTTGTGTCCAGGGCGTAGTCTATACCGCTCTTTATCTCGGGAATTGTGTCCTCGAAGGGTATGAGCATTTCATGTAATTTCTCTGCAAAATCATCTTTGGATGCAATGTTTTCAAGCTCTGCGATCGAGCTTATCGTCACCATGGATATCATCGTGCTTACTTCTTTCTGTGATGTCATAAGCATAGTAATATATTAAACTATTATCCCACGTCAATATGCTAAATAATATGGCTACTTATATAAAAATGCAAAATAAAATGAAATAGAGGACGGAATACGTAGTGCAAATAAATGACTCTCAGCGTACAGCATGCAATTAGGGAACTGCTGAAGCCCGGGCAGATATCAGTTGCTGGTTAGAATATCGGCGACAAGTTTGATGTGTCTGGAAGGTGTTACCACGTATACCGTGTCTCCCCCTTCAAGCTCCGTGTCTCCCCTCGGAACGACAAAAGCTTCGGTGGCAACCCTGTATATGCCCGCAAGAATGGCTTCCCGGGGGAAATTCTTGTGACTCGCAAGTTTAGTTACGGTTTTTCCAGCTGCCCAGGCCTTCTCTTCCACAACAACGGCATACATCTCGGCGGCACCCCCTGCCAGGGGTATGATCCTCTTGACCCTGGGCTGCTCTATCTCTGTCATCACCTGGTTGATCAAAAGGTCTGCAACCCTTAAGACCGAGTTTACTCCGCTGAGTTTGTAGGCATCTGCATAGCCTGCATCACGCATCCTTGCCAGTATCCTCTCCACTCCCAGGCTCCTGGCAAGAATAGCAGCGGCTATGTTGTCGGCGTCGTTTCGCATGAGGCAGACAAGCACATCGGCTTTTTCCAGTCGGGCGTCTATCAGTACGTTGAGCCGCGTGGCATTTCCCTCCACCGTTTCCACTCCGGTTTCAGTGTACAGGGATCTGCAAACCTCGTGATCCGTGTCGATCACAACCACATCGTGATTGTTTCCCATGAGCTGGGCAGTGACTTTTCTGCCCACGGTTCCCGCTCCGGCAACTACAACGAACATTTCTACCTCCAGGCCTTTCTGCTGAACAGCAGCATCACTGGAAGGATCTCGAGCCTCCCGGCAAGCATACCGATAATGTAAGTGATCTTCACTCCCCAGTGAAGGTGCATCATCTGGGACTGTGAAAGGAAGCAGGGACCAATGTTGCCCAGGGAGCTGAACATGCCGCTGAAAGCCGTGTATCCGTCCATTTCCGGGGAAAGGAGAGCAGTTACCGCACCTCCTGCTATAAGGAAAAAGAACCACAGGAATACAATGCCGGCAATACGGCTCAGTTCATTCCTTCCTATGAGTCTTCCTTCGAATCTGACACCGGAAACTGACCTGTCAGCCCTGAACAGTTTCTTTATCTCCTCTCTGGCAACGCTTACAAGAATGGAAACCCTGAGCACCTTTATTCCACCGCTGGTTGAACCCACACATCCGCCTATTACCATCATCAGGAGGAAAAGCTGCCTTGCCGCTGCTCCGAAGAAGGCGCTTGTAAGATCCTCGGTTGCGTAGCCTGTGGTGGTAAGAATGGATGTAACCTGGAACAGATCCTTCCTGAAGTCCTGCTCGAAACTGCCGGGGGATATACTACCAGCGATGAGCTGTTCTCCCAGGATCACAGCAATGAAAGCCAGAATAAGGATCCACCAGAGCTTCATTTCAGCACTTTTCCACAGGGCCTTCAAGCCGTCTCCTCTGAAAACACGATAATGGACCAGAAAGCTTATGCCTCCCGCGAGCATACCTGCCACGGCCACGTACTGTATTAGAGCAGTATTGCCCTGGCCCGGGCTCCCGAACCAGCCTATGGACATATCGTGGGAACTGAAGCCTCCGGTGGATATTGTGGTGAGAGCATGGTTCACCGCGTCGAAGGCACTCATTCCGGCAAGGTGGTATGCTGCGGTGACAGCCGCAGTGAAACAGATGTATATGGTCCAGAGTATTTTCACCGTGTGCAGAAGACCCGGTACCGGTCTTCCCGAGAATATCTTGTGACTCTCTGCCTCTATCAGTCTGTGTGCCCCTGGGATCTGTGAGGCAACGGCCATGAAGAAGGTAAGAATGCCAAGCCCGCCCACCCACTGGGTAATGCTTCGCCAGAGAAGCAGAGAACGGGGCATTTCATCAAGCCCGGTGAACATTGTTATACCGGTGGTGGTGAAACCGCTCATTGTTTCGAATACAGCGTCTATCCATGAAGCGTCGATGATAAGAACGAAGGGAACAGCTCCAACAATGGAAAGCACAAGCCAGGAAAGTGAACAGATTACCATGGCTTGTGCAGTTGACGGTGAGTTCTGCCCCTTTCTGAAATGAAGAATGGCACCCACAGCCGCCGATGAAGCTAATGTAACAAGGAATGGATTGATGCATTCCTCTTCGCCTGCCAGCAGGGCGAAGATAAGGGGAACCAGAAGCATTGCCCCGAGAAGCATCAGTATTCTGCCCAGGAATCCTGTAATAGTCCGCATGCCATGTTATGTTAAACGGGAGTCAAAAAGGAAAGTGTAACGTTTTCCCCGTTCCTCCTGTCCTGCTTCTGAACCAAACCGAAAGGAGAGACAGAAATGGGAGCATTAGTACCACTGGTGGCGATAACCACTTCCATAGGGGTTCCGGCGCTTGTGATCATTCTTATCGTTGCTTTCAACCACAAGAAGAAGATTGCCAGGTACAATCTTATCGAAAGATCTCTGAACAGCGAAGCTTCACCTGAAGTTGTGGAGCAGCTCGTAAAGAGCATCAGCGAAGAGGAAGAGAAGAGAACTACGCCACCCAGGGAAAGGCATCTCATTCACGCTACAATCCTTCTTGCCCTGGGAATCAGCTTCTTTGCCCTGCGCTTCATCATTGGCGGAAATGACGTTACAGGACTTACGGCATCAGGTGCGATTCTTACCATGCTGGGTCTTGCCAAACTTGTGATCGCCTTCTTCATTGTTGGCAAAACCCCCCAGAACCGGTGAACGAAACAACCCGGAAACTGGTGGAATCTGCCATGAAAGGGAACAGGGATTCCTACGGAGTGCTTGTCAGGGACTACACTGGTTTCGTTTACACCATGGCACTGAGAATGACCGGGGATCATCACATGGCGGAGGACCTGTGCCAGGAGGTATTTCTGAAGGGCTGGCTGAAGCTTGAGAAGCTGAGCGAGCCCTCTGCCTTCTCCGGGTGGATATCCACAATGGCCAGACGTACCTGTCTGAATGCCCTGGAGAAAAGAAAGCGCAAGATGGAGCTGGGAGAGGAGGAGGCGGTTCTTATAAACCTCAATCCCACGCTTCCCGAGTCATACGATCCTTCAAGAAGGATACTGGAGGAGGCCATACTTCGGCTTCCCCTTCAGGACAGGGAGCTTGTGACCCTCTGTTACTTTCAGGAACTTGATTCCTCAGAAGTGGCAGAGGTGATGGGTATTCCCCCCGGAACCGTAAGAGTATATCTTCACAGGGCACGGAAGAAGCTCTATGAAATTCTGAAAGGAAGAGAAAATGAACTCCTGGGGTAACGATAAACTGGAAGGGCGAATTGATGAGCTTCTCACCTCCAGTGTGAGCAGGGGTTCAGAACCGGCGGGTTTTCATGTTAAACTGACCCCCGTAAAACCTTCGTTCCCATGGCTCAGAATTGCGTACATACTTGCCGCTGCCTGTATCGCAGGATTTTTCATGGTTCAGTGGCTTGCAGGCCAGGACCCTGCCAGCTTAAACTTCGGCTCCCTTTTCAAGATCGATACCCTCACAGGGATGTTCACCGGGATCAGTTCCGGGAAGGCTGTTTCCATTGTTGCTGTGATTGTCGGTCTTTTCGGCACGGTTATATCTTTTCTGCCTGATAAGCCAAGGGTATTGCACCACATACTATAATTACCGCTGGCAATATCCTCGCATCAGTTAAAGGGAGCAGTTATGAAAAGAATCTTTGTTATTCCCTTCCTCATGCTTTTTGCATGCGGAGAGGGCGAAATTCCTGCAGACACCGCCGAAGCCTTCGTGGAACCGGAGCACGTCAGCTCTGAAAACGCAGGAAGGCTTATCCCCAGGGATATCCTCTTCGGAAATCCGGAGAAGATCGGACCCCAGCTTTCTCCCGACGGTTCGCTCATAGCCTATATAGCACCTGCCGAGAACGTATTGAATCTCTGGGTGATGAACCGCGATATGACAGGAGAAAGACAGCTTACCTTCGACACCAACAGAGGAGTTACCGATTACTTCTGGGCTGAAAACGGAAATCACATCCTCTATATGCAGGACGAAGCCGGCGAGGAAAATACACATGTATATCGTCTTGACGTGGAAACCGGTGAAGTGGTGGACCTTACCCCCTTCGACGATGTTAAGGCCTATGTAAGCGCCACCGACAAGGATCAGCCCAACACAGTTCTTATAGAGACCAACCAGCAGAACGCCATGTTCTTCGACGTGTACAGGTGCGACCTTGAAACAGGTGAACTTACAATGGTAGCCGACAATCCCGGAACGGATGAATTCGGAAACATGGTGCTGGGATTCATGCCCGATGAAGACCTTAACATTCGGATGTACTACTCCATTAATCCTGAAACCGGATGGATAACCGTTTATCACAGGTGGGACGAAAACTCCCCCTGGGAAGAACTGAAATCCTTCTCGTCGAATGAAGAGTGGGGACCCAGAAGATTTACCGAAGATGGTACCGGTATTTATCTGACAAGCAATCTGGACTCGGATCTCTCTGCCCTTTATTACATGGACCTCTCCACCGGGGAAGAGACTTACATCATTTCCGATACCCTGGCTGACGTCGGCAGTGTGGGTTTCGATCCCAACACGGGAGTGCCCAGGTCCGTTACCTTCAATTATCTGAGACGTAACAGGGTAGTGCTTGATGATTCCATACAGGAAGACATAGACTTTCTGACCGATTTCCATGAGGGCGATTTCGGAA
>CAZRCS010000026.1:0-17659 GCA_964598645.1 uncultured bacterium
GGGCAGCTGGACGATCTGGTACATTTACGGCGATCCCAGCGACTCACCCTGGGGCAACGACCGTCTCGGTTCAGAGCTTCTTCACCCCGGTGAAACCATGACTTTCTACGTTCCCGCCAACGACTACTACGATTTCAAGTGCGAAGACGAAGACGGCGACACATACACCCTCTGGGAAGTATGGGTTGACGAGGACGGATTCTACTGGAGCGTTGATCTCTCCGATATGGACTAGATGCTTTCCGGTTATTCAGAGGGGGCCCTATTCGGGTCCCCTCTTTTTATAGAACGAGCAGACATCTGTCAGGGGGCAGATACCGCATCTTGGAGATCTGGCTCTGCAGATTTGTCTCCCATGGGTAATCAGCCGGTGACTGAACATGGTCTGTTCATCCAGTGGTATGATTCTCTTCAAATCAGCTTCTATCTTATCGGGATTCTTGTTCCTGGATAGGTCAAGTCTTGATGCAAGTCTTCTCACGTGGGTATCCACGGTGATGGATGGCCTGCCGAAAATTTCTCCCACGATAACGTTGGCGGTTTTCCTGCCCACCCCCGGTATCTGAATCAGCTCTTCAATGGTTTCCGGCAGTCCATTGTCCCTGATCCATGCTGCGGCACCGATTATGGATTTGGTCTTGTTCCTGAAAAGCCCAATTGTATTGATCAGTTCCTCCACCTTTTCTCTGTCAGCCGATGCCAGGCTTTCCATGTCAGGGTATTTGTTCCACAGACCCGGAGTTGCCTTGTTCACCGCGTCATCGGTGGTCTGTGCAGATAGAATCGTGGCAATGACCAGCCTCTCTGGAATTCCCCCGTATTCCAGCCTGCAGAAAGCTTTCGGGTACAGTATTTCCAGTTCCTTCAGTACGACCCTTGCCCTCTCGTCCCTTTTCATCGGGGCTCCTTTCGTTAATAATTCCCGAATAACTGAAGAACGGAAAGGTTTAACATGTCCATCAATATTGTCCCGAATCAGGCTGAAATCCAGGGAGTGATCCTGAAACAAGTTACCTCTCATCCAGACGAAAGGGGCAGCTTCACCGAGGTTTTCCGTTCAGAGTGGCTTTCCCGGTGCAACTATGGAAATGAGATCCAGCTTAATCTGTCCAGATCCAGGGAAGGTGCCCTCAGGGGGCTTCACTACCACAACAATCAGAACGACTGGTGGATACCCGTTCAGGGGAGAATGCAGGTGGTTCTGGCTGACCTGCGGCAGAGCTCGCAAACATTCGGGAAGAGCATGGTCTTCAGTTTATCATCCGATGATTCGATATGCCTGCTTATTCCTCCAGGGGTTGCCCACGGGTTTCTTGCCATTACAGATGTTTCTCTTCTGTACGCAGTTGACCAGTACTACGACGGAAGCGATGAACAGGGAGTTGCCTGGAACGATAGTTTCCTTAACATCAAGTGGAGTGCTGAGAATCCCATAGTATCAGCCAGGGACATGAAAAACCCCACCATAGAAGAACTTCGAAGGGGTCAGCTCCTTCCGTTTTAGAGTTCCCAGTCAAATGATGGTTCGGGCATTGGAACAGCCTTTTCAACAGCTCTGAGCAGCTCCGGTGGAGCGCTTATGCTGTCGGTGAATGGAAGAAGGGTGGGTCTGACAGATCCATTCCAGAGTTTAGTGAAGGTGTTTACCGAACACTCCATCATCGGGAGTCCTGGAGAGATTCCTGGAACCGCCCTGGAATCGCTGGAAAGGAAAACTGTGTAATCTCCGGAACAGCCCCTCCAGCCACGGGATTTTTCCATGATATCCGTTATGGGATCGTGAAGTCTGAGGTTGAAGGAACATGATTCCCCCGGACAGTTCATTCCGTTGATGCATCCTTCAAGGTCGAGGATCCTGCACTGGGTCCAGGAGAGAGTCCGGGTTTCAGCTTGAACAGATTTCAGTGTTCTCCTTCTGGTGGAAAGCGGTTTTTTCAGCAGCGCCTGAATCTGTACTCCGGGGGGTTCGTTTATCCTGACAATGTCTAGCTGGTCCCCCAGGGATTTTATCACAAGCAGCAGGTTTCTGAACTGGGATGGATTCCCGTACACCAGCCAGCCTGTATATGCCGGACCATTTTCACCGGCAATCTTCTCAAAGAAAATGTGATGGGTCAGTTCCCCGTCTTCGTTCCTGAAGCCAAGGACAAAACAGTTACCAGAGAAGTCCATTGCAGCTTTCGTAGATGCAGAAGAAAGGTTTATTGAACCGTGATGTCTGTACCTGTCAGTTCTGTTCCGGTGAATTTCCATCCAGTTTTCTGCCGACAGCCTGACAGGCCTGGAGGCGAATTCTCCCTCCAAAGCAATTTCTGACGGTACAAGTGATACAGAGTTCCAGTAGGGCATATTGGAGAAGCCCAGGCGATCATAGAACCCCTGTTCGAACATCCCGAGACCGGCACAGGCATCTCCCCGTTCGGCGGCCTCTGCAAGAAGAGATGTCGTTAGCGCTGCTGCGTAACCCAGCTTCCTTCCATGGAAGGAAACATTTACTGAATTGATGGAGCAGAAGGGCAGGTCGGAGGAGTGAAGACAATGGTGCATGGATCCTTTGCCCGAGGTTGCCAGAGCTACGGCTCTTCCGTTTTCAAGGCCTACCATGGCGCTTCCCGAACCTATGAATTCTTCGGCGGCTTTCTCACTTCCCTTTTCAAGCCATCCTGCGTCACGCCAGGTGATCAGGCAGTCATTGAGGTGCAAAGAGGCATCATAACGTGCTGTTTCCATTGTCTTTCCTTTCCCGAAGGCTCAGGGTGCGGTGATAATATAGAAAAAGGGCCGCAGCTTTCGCTGCGGCCCCTGGTACCGTGGGGGGGACTTGAACCCCCACAAGGTTGCCCTCACTAGGTCCTGAACCTAGCGCGTCTGCCAATTCCGCCACCACGGCTCCGTTGTTCGCAGGCGCAATTATGCTAAAACCCGTGCAGAAGTCAATCCCCCCTGATATATTTCCCCGTTGATGAAAGGAAATTTATGACAGGTGAAACCACGGTTGTTGCAAGGAACAGGAAAGCAAGGCACGACTATCACATTCTTGAATCCATCGAGATGGGCCTGGTTCTTGCGGGAAGCGAAATAAAATCCATACGCGGTGGCAAGGTCAGCCTTGTTGGGGCATATGCCCAGTTCGATGACAATTTTGAACTCTGGGTTTACGGAATGCACATTGCCGAGTACCCTGAAGCCCGTGACAACCACGATCCAGACCGGCCGAGGAAGCTTCTGGCACACGCCAGAGAGTTAAGAAAGATACGTAGAAAAACCGAGGAAAAGGGAGTAACCCTGGTACCACTCGATGTTCACATCAGCAGCAGGGGCAGGGCAAAAATACAAATTGGTCTCTGCAGGGGTAAAACCAAGTACGATAAGCGGTCGGACATTGCCGACAGGGACAGCAAACGGAGGATCGAAGCCGCAATGAAACACTCGCTGAGGGAGCAATGAGGGAGCTTTTTGTAATTCTGGCGATTACCTCTGCAACTCTTACGGTATTTCCCCGGTACGACGGAGTGGTGCTTGAACTGGCCGGTGAGAGCCGGTTGAGCCCTTCTGTGCTGGCACAGGGACATAGCATTCGGGTTGAAATCACAGAGGGGGTTACCCTGGATCAGTATCATGGGCTGCCGGTGTGGCTGGATGAGATCACCGCGGACAGCATGGGATTCACCGCCGTATTCGATACGCTGATCGCAGGTGCAGACTGGGCTTTGAGTGGTGATTCAATGGTAATGCTTGTTTTCGGCCGCTCAGAAAACCCTGTCGAGCTGCCCGAGATTTCATGGCAGGGACCTCCGCCTCCACCTGACACTTCTCTGCTCTCTGATTCACTTATCTACCAGGCCTTTGAAAGCGGTTACGGCTCTCCCTGGCTCGTAGACTTCGACTGCATCGTGATCGACCCCGGCCACGGTGGGAGAGATCCCGGTGCTGTGGGACCCACAGGAAGCTATGAGAAGGACAGGACCCTGGAGATATCACTGATGGTGCGGGACCTTCTCAGTATTAGAATGCCTGAGTTGAGGGTGGTGTTAACGAGAACCACGGACGAATACGTTTCACTCGGGGCCAGGACCCGGATTGCCAACAGGAACAGGGCCGATCTTTTCGTCAGTATTCACTGCAATGCTGCAGAGAACAGGGAAGCCCACGGATTCGAAACATTTTTCCTGTCCAGAGCCCGTACCGATGACGCCAGAGCCGTGGAGATGCTGGAGAACAACGTACTTCATCTGGATGATCTTCCCTCGGCTTCAAATGATCCCCTGTCTTTCCTCCTTGCTGACATGGCCCAGTCCATATTCCAGAATCAGTCCAGCCTTTTCGCCGGAACCATTCAAAGCGGTTTCAGGACCAGCTTTCCTCAGAGAAGGGACCGAGGCGTGAAAAGAGCAGGGTTCTATGTTCTCAGGGGTGCCTATATGCCGGCTGTTCTCATAGAAGTCGGCTTCATCTCGAATCCCGATGAGGAGAGGGAACTTCTTTCGCTGGACTTCCGTTTCAGAGCTGCACAAGCTATTGTAGAAGCCATAATGGATTATGCAGAAAGGGAGAGCTGAGTGGCTGTGAAGGAAAATTCCCCGTCATCCTCGAGAATGATCAGATCACTGGTGATTATTGTTGCCATTGCTCTGCTTTTCGGCTTCATTGCAAGAATAGGCATGGATATTCTCAACAGGAAGATGGGACTTGACGACTCGGGAGTCGTGCAGACCCAGGATACAATTGAAGAGATCGATGAATACGATGTCCCTGAGGTACCGGAATACGAACCCGTGGAAATGACGGAATCCGGCTCCGCGGTGTGGAATCCGGACTGGAAGGCAACCCCCTGTTCTCTGTTCGTTTCTGGTCAGGGTGAAGTCATTGTTGATTCACTTCCCCAGGCTCCGGGTCCATCAGATAGACCAACAGAACTGCAGCTGCTCATGGAACTGTGGGCAGATCGATCAGGTTATTCACAGACGGAACTGGATCGCGTCTGGGCGTTCACCAGCGGAGACACATGTTTCATTGACCTTCCGGTAAGTCCCGACTGGATGTCCGTTCAGAGGACCATCGAGGCAAGATTCATATCCTACACCATTTTGTTCCCCTACGTTGCAGGTGAAGCCGTGAACGAATACAGCGGCGGAATCCAACTGAGGGGTATTCCCGCAAGCAGATAGATAAAGGACAGGCCCGGAATGACAGATATTTTTGTAAGATCCGACGGCAGATCGGCCGGACATCTGAGGGATATAGTTTTTGAAACAGGCTTTCAGCCGGGACCCCATGGCAGTGTCCTCGTTTCATGGGGAGAGAACAGGGTGCTCTGCTCAGCAACTGTGGAGTACAAGGTTCCTTTTTTCCTGAGAGGAAAGGGCAGCGGCTGGATCACCGCCGAGTACGACATGATTCCGGGAAGCGGAGACAAAAGGATACGCCGTGACCGTACAGGAAACGGGATCAAGGGTCGGAGCCAGGAGATACAGAGGTTGATAGGCCGTTCCCTGAGGCAGTGCATAAAACTGTCGGATATTCCCGAGAAAACCATAACCATAGACTGCGATGTACTGGTTGCCGACGGCGGAACCCGGGTTGCCAGCATCACTGGAAGTGTTGTGGCGCTTAGACTTGCAGTGCTCAGACTTCTTTCCTCCGGGCAGCTTGATAAGGATCCCTGGAAACAGTACATCGGTGCTCTCAGTCTGGGAGCAGTAAATGGGAAAACCCTTCTTGATCTATGCTACGAGGAAGACAGCAGGGCAGACATGGACATGAACATCGTCGCCGGTGAAGACGGGAAACTCATAGAGATTCAGGCTTCCGCCGAAGACGAACCTGTTGACCACGCTACTGTCTTCTCAATGGCAGAGGAAGCCATAGAGGCAATCAGAGAGATTGTCATCCCGGCCCAGAAGAATGCCGCAGGAGAGTAATGAAGGATCTTGTTCTTGCTTCTGCAAACCCCCATAAGCTTCAAGAGCTCAGGGAAATGCTCCATACCGTTATCACTTCGGTGGGTGAGATAATTCCAGGCTGGGATGTGGAGGAAACGGGGGTTACCCTGGAGGAGAACGCCCTTCTTAAAGCCAGGGAAGCATCCAGGGCCACTGGAAAGCCGGCGATAGCAGATGACACAGGTCTTTTCGTATGGGCTCTCGGGAACGCTCCCGGGGTGTACACAGCAAGGTATGCCGGTGAGAACTGTACATATCGTGACAACACCGAAAAGCTTCTGAATTCCCTGAGGGGTGAATGCGGAGACAAACGAAGAGCCGTTTTCAGAACCGTTATTGCCATGGTTACACCTGAGGGTGTGGAAGAAACCTTCACCGGTGAGGTGGAGGGGTGCATAACCGAGGAACACCTGGGAGATGGCGGTTTCGGTTACGACCCTGTTTTTTACTCCAATGAACTGAAAAAAACCTTTGCCCAGGCAGGACCTGAAGAAAAGCACGGCGTTTCTCACAGAGGTCGAGCCATGGCAAAACTGATAAAATATCTTGCTGGGAGAGAATAATGCTGGCGCTGTTTCTCATGCTTGCCCCGGACCCGCAACCGGATGCCGGCACCATGGTGGATTACCTTGCAGATGCCCTTGTTAGAGAAGCAGTATACGCAGAACCCTTCCCTGAAAACGTCATGTTCATCGTCGAGGATGAAGACAGCACCACCTGCAGCGGCAGCTTCGACCACTTCTTCGATATAGCCATAAGGGAGAACCACACCGCGGAAACCGGGGGAGACCCGGCCACAGCGCCGGTGCTGGACCGCTTCAGGGTTTACATCGACGGAACCATCCTCTGGTGGAGCCCCCTCCCCGGCATGTACATACCGTGGGAAGATTTCTTGAACGGCATAACCGGACTCTGAATGGAGCTTCTTCTTTGAGTTCCGACATGGATCTTCACGGCTATACAGTGGCGGAAGCAGTGGATCTTTTCGTTCATGCCTACAATGAAAGGGTGGCCAGGGGAGACCTGTCCAGATTCCGCGTGATTCACGGCTATGGATCAGGTGGAACCGGCGGGAAGATAAGAACGGCACTGAGGAAGTTTCTCCAGGCCTTCGACGACTCCCTTGCCATTGAAATAAATCCGGTGAACCCCGGTGTAACGGCTGTCATTCCCGGGAAAAGGCTCCCGGATGGAGCCGGCATCCTTACCGCTGAAATACTCGATTATTGCCGTTCTGGAAGGACCGAATCCAAGGTTCTGGGAAAATTCAGGCGCTTTGGTGATCTCAGTGTGAAAAGAACTCTTCAGAAGCTTGTGTCCCAGGGAAAACTTAAAACCTCCCTGAAGGGAAGTCACACGGTCTATACGGCTACCTGACCCCTTATGTAGAGTCCTATCACGAAGGCAGCCAGTCCTGCGAAAACATTAGTGAGTACGAACAGGGCAGCGGTAATGGTATCTCCCGAGGTCCAGAGCCTGACTGCATGCCCGCTCAGGGCGCTGAAAGTGGTAAGAGCCCCAAGGAAACCTGTGGCGGCAAAAAGAGCAAATTTTGACTCCTGGGAGAGCAGACCCAGAACAAGGCAGCCGGCAACGTTCACCGCTATGATTCCTGCTGTGGAACCGGTTACTCCAACCACCAGGTGACGCACAACGGCGCCGGCAAATCCGCCGGCGCCTACTGCTGCTGCTTCTGTGAGAAGCTTCACCTGTTCTTGTGTTCCTTTACGATGTCTTCGGCTATGGAATCCGGGACCGCCTCGTAGTGCTCGAACTGCATGGAAAAGCCGGCTCTGCCCTGGGTGGAATTTCTCAGGTCTGTTGCATAACCGAACATTCTCGACAGGGGCACCCTTGCCTTGAATTCCTTGGCTCCTGACCTGTCGTTCATTGCAATTATGGTTCCCCGACGTTCGTAGATGCTTCCGGAAACGCCTCCGGAGTATTCTTCGGGGCTGACTATCGTAACGGACATCACTGGCTCAAGAAGGGAAGGGCCGCACTTCATGAAGGCTTTCCTGAAGGCTGCTTTAGCGCATGCCCTGAAGGCCATTTCCGAAGAGTCCACGGCGTGACTGGAGCCGTCTTTCAGGGTTACCTTGACGTCCACAACCGGGAATCCACAGTACACGCCCTGCTTCATGGCATCTATCATGCCCTTTTCCACGGCTGGTATGTACTCCCTGGGGATGTTGCCTCCCTTTACCTCGTTCATGAACTCGAAACCGCTTCCTGCAGGAAGTGGCTCAAGTGTGAAGATAACATGAGCATACTGACCTTTTCCGCCTGTCTGCTTCTTGTATTTTTCATTCCAGTCGATGGCACCGTTGATCGTCTCACGGTACGCTACCTGAGGCTCGTTCTCGTCAACCTCTACGCTGAACTCACGTTTTATGCGGTCTACGATTATCTCCAGGTGGAGTTCTCCCATGCCGGATATAATGGTGTCCCCTGTTTCCTCGTTGGTCTCAACGGTGAACGTGGGATCCTCCTCGGCAAGTTTGGCAAGGGCTTCTGTCAGTCTGTCTCTGTCCTGTCTTTTTCTGGGCTTCACCGCGATACTAAGAACCGGTGCCGGGAACTCGATGGCCTCCAATATGATCGGCTCATCTATCGAACAGAGAGTATCTCCGGTAATTGTGTCCGAAAGGCCTATAAGGGCTCCGATTTCCCCTGTGTTAAGGCGTTCCACGGCTTCACGGCGGTTTGCGTGCATTCTGAGTATTCGTCCCACACGCTGTTTCTTACCTGTAACCGAGTTCAGAACATGACTTCCGGCTTCGAGCACGCCGGAGTAGACCCTCGTGTAGATCAGTTTTCCCGTGTGCCTGTCGGTTACCACCTTGAAGGCCAGGGCCGCCAGGGGTCCGTCGTTTCCGGCTTCCCGCTCCTCCAGTTTTCCGGTTTTACTCTTTCCGCTGATAGGCGGTAGATCCACAGGAGAGGGGAGATAGGCCACCACTGCATCAAGGAGCCTCTGAACACCTTTGTTCTTGTAGGCACTGCCGCATAGAACGGGACACACAAGGCCATCGTGTGTTGCTTTTCTTATGGCCAGTGATAGTTCTTCCTTCTCGATGGGCTCGTCGGCGCAGAATTTATCCAGAAGGGTTTCGTTAACTTCGCTGACCTTTTCGATAAGTATCAGACGCTGTTTTCTTGCAATGGACTTCATCTCTTCCGGAATGGGTTTCTCTTCGAATTTCATTCCGCCGGAAGACTCATCGTAGTAAATGGCGCAGTTGTCAACAAGATCGATTATTCCCAGAAATGCCCGGTCCTCGCCGAGAATGGGAATGGTTATTGGAATAGCGTTCGCGTTGAGCCGTATGTGAAGTTCCTTGAGCACTCCGTAGAAATCTGCCCCGGAGCGGTCCATTTTGTTTATGAAGGCAATTCTGGGAACGTTATACTTGTCAGCCTGCCGCCAGACTGTTTCACTCTGGGGTTCAACTCCGCCCACGGCACAGAACAGGGCTATGGTGCCGTCGAGAACCCTGAGGCTTCTTTCCACCTCTACTGTGAAATCAACGTGTCCGGGAGTATCGATGAGGTTGATCTGATGGCCTTTCCACTCGGTTGTGGTTGCGGCGCTGGTGATGGTGATGCCCCGTTCCTGTTCCTGTTCCATCCAGTCCATTGTGGCTTCACCGTCGTGGACCTCTCCGATTCGATGCGACTTTCCGGTGTAGAAGAGGATCCTCTCGGAAACCGTCGTTTTACCCGCATCGATATGGGCCATTATTCCAATGTTCCTGATCTTCGCGAGATTGTAATCCCGTGGCATTTATTCTTCTCCGTTCAATATTGAGACTTTTTTGAGAGACCGAATATACACCATGCTCCGTAAGCTGCGCAAAAAACATATATTCGGCGTTCCCAACGGAAGGAGAATAGCCTTGGAATACCGCAATGTAATTGCCGGTGAACTCTCTCTGAACCGAAGCAGCGTTGAATCGGTTCTTAAACTCATGGACGAAGGCGCTACAATTCCATTCATCGCCAGATACAGGAAGGAAGCCTCCGGGGGAATGGACGAGGTCGTTCTCGCTTCTGTGAGGGATCTCAGGGAGAAACTTGCAGCCATGGATCAGAGAAGAAAAACCATAATCTCATCCCTTTCAGAGAGAAACCTTCTTACCGATGAGCTTGAGAAAAAGATTGCGGATGCAGAAACCCTCACCAGGCTCGAGGACATATACCTTCCTTTCAGACCAAAGAGGAAGACAAGAGCTTCCAGGGCTTATGAAATGGGACTGGAACCCCTTGCTGATCAGCTGCTTATGCAGGAAAATCGAAGCCCGGAAGAGCTGGCAGAGAATTATGTGAATATTGAAAAAGGCGTCGAGAATTCTGAAACAGCCCTTTCCGGGGCCAGGGATATCATTGCTGAAAGGATTACTCTGGATTCAGATGTGAGGGCAATGGTTCGTGAACACTACATGAAGCATGGCGTTTTCAAATCCAGGGTGATAAAAGGTAAAGAGAAAGAGGGCAGCAGGTATCAGGACTGGTTCGACTGGTCCGAGAAGGTATCAGACGCTCCCTCACACAGAGTTCTTGCAATGCGCAGGGGAGAGAAGGAGCTTTTTCTGAACCTGTCGGTTCAGGTCGACCATAATACTGTGCTGTCACTTGTTCAGAGGATCTTTCCAGTGAAAAACAATCTCTGCGGCAGTCAGGTGCTCATGGCAATGGAAGACGGACTGAAGAGGCTTCTTTGCCCGCAGATGGAGACAGAAGTGCGGCTTGTTTCCAAGGAAAAGGCAGACAGAGAGGCGGTGAGGGTATTCGCCATGAATCTGAGAGAGCTGCTAATGGCTCCTCCACTGGGACAGAAGGCAGTGCTGGCGGTGGATCCCGGGTTCAGAACAGGCTGCAAGACCGTATGCCTTGACGGGGTGGGGAGACTTCTGGAGCACACCACCATTTATCCCCATACCGGGAAGGCAGATTCAGCGGCTGTCACAGTGAGAGAACTTCTTGAAAAGCACCGTATCGAATGCATTGCAGTGGGTAACGGCACCGCGGGAAGAGAGACGGAATCCTTCCTTAAAAACCTTGAAACGGGTTTACCCCTGGTAATGGTAAACGAGAGCGGCGCGTCGATCTATTCGGCTTCTGAACTGGCCAGAGAGGAATTCCCTGAACTGGACCTTACCGTGAGGGGGGCCATTTCCATAGGCAGAAGGCTTCAGGACCCGCTGGCGGAACTGGTGAAGATAGACCCGGGAAGTGTTGGAGTGGGCCAGTACCAGCACGATGTGGATCAGAAGCTCCTCAGGGAATCTCTTGATGACACTGTGGTTTCCTGTGTGAACCGTGTGGGAGTTAATGTTAATACTGCAAGCGCGAAGCTTCTTTCATATGTATCCGGGCTCAGCGGCTCCAGAGCATCATCCATAGTGGAATACAGAGACGCCATAGGAGGTTTCAAGTCAAGATCCCAGCTTCTGAAAGTTGCCGGCATCGGCCCTGTCGCTTATCAGCAGTCTGCCGGTTTCCTTCGAATCCCAGGGGCCATGAACCCCCTGGACGGGAGTGCCGTTCATCCGGAAAGCTACTTCCTGGTGGAAGAGATGGCCAGGGACGCTGGTACAACCGTGGAGGGTCTGATCAGTGACGCCGGCAAAGCCCGTTCCCTCGATCTTGGGAAATACGTTACGGAACAGATGGGAATACCCACTCTTATGGATATATTGACGGAACTGGAAAAACCAGGCAGGGATCCCAGAAGCCGTTTCGAGGCATTCTCCTTTGCGGATGTACACAGCCTGGAAGACCTTAAGGAGGGGATGAGCCTTCCTGGAATAGTAACCAACGTAACCGATTTCGGAGCATTCGTAGATGTGGGCGTTCATACCGACGGGCTGGTTCACATCAGCTGTCTCAGTAAGGACTGGATCCGCCACCCGTCTGAGGTTGTCCGAGTTGGCATGAAGGTAAATGTTACGGTGACCGGACTGGATGAAAAGAGACGGCGAATAAGCCTTTCCATGGTTTGACACTCTGGAACTCCTCCCGCCGGTCAGGGTAAAGAGTTTCAAAGGAGGATACCGAATGAAAACAGCATGGGCAGTTCTAATGCTCATCACGGTAATTGCTTCTGCTGAAGGCACAAGCGCTTCAGTTGAGATAAAGAACTGCACATCAACGGACTTCTACTTCGTATGGGTTACCGAATCGGGCAGGGAGAAGTGGATAGACATGCTCGGTCTTTCCATTCTGCCTCCGGACAGTTCGGCTGTATTTCAGGTCACAGAGGGTTTCTACGACTTTCGCATAGAGGACTGCCAGTGGAGAACCTATTCCTTCTCGAACATTCCCATAGAGGGCGGTTCCTGTTTCGTATGGGAGGTTCTTCCGGTGCACGAGGATACCGACTAGGTACCCTCCAGTTCCATTCTGACTGCTTCATGCATGTTGGCTATTGCCTGCTTCAGATTGGTATCATGCACCGGATCAAGTCCCTGATCGCCGTATGCAACCTGAAGAAGGGCATCGTTTGCCAGTCGTAATCTTCTGCAGACAATTGCCGACAGGAATCGCATGAACTCCACAGCGGTGTGAGGATCTTTCTTCAGCATGGCTTCGTATTCCACCGTGCCCATTCTGAGAAGGCTGCTGGTGCATACTGCAGAGACAGAGGCAGATCTTTCGGTGTGGTCGATGAAGGTCATTTCACCGAAAATGTCTCCCCGGTTCAGCATTGCAAGAACGAAGTCTTCACCGGCAGAGTCGTCGTGAACACGGAACTGGCCTCTGGTGATGATATAGAGTTCATTCCCGGGGGTGCCTTTCTCTATCACAGTTTCACCTGCCTGCACGTTCATCCTTGTGCAGAACCATACCACCTTTGCCGCCAGCACTGCAGGAATAGTTACTTTCATTGGCGCTCCATCAGGGCAGCCGGTGCCATCCAGGATGGAGGATTTTCCAGGTAGCCCGGGTAGTAAATGCCCTGTCTCATTGCCGTTCTTATAAATGAGGCTCTCTGGCTGTAGAACTGGCTGCAGGGGTTCGTGGAATCTGAAGCCGCCTCCAGTGCTTCTGCCATGAGAGTGGCGGTGGCGGGTTCGCAATAGGGCTGTTTCAGGTCTCCCAGGTTTCTCCGCAGCAGTTCATTGTATGCAAAGCACGACTGTACTATCTCCACAGGGGTACCTGTGCCTGTTTCCCAGAGAAGGTACGTGTATTCGTACCTTACATCCAGACTGTCCGGGTTCCTGTCAAGGCCTTCTTTTATGAAGCTCATTCCATCCTCCACATGCCCCAGGTTAACCGCCAGGTGGTAGGCGGCATCTGTGTAGACATCGGTGAAATGGGGGTCCAGCCTTGCGATGAGCCACATCTGAGGCAGATAATCCGTTACCTGGGTCCAGGGAATTCCCTGGTACATTTCTATGTGATGATAGTCGTCCAGCTGAAGGTAAAGGGCGCTTGCAACGAAGTGTTTAAGTCTCTGGAATCCAGATTCCACCGCCTGGACATGCTGGAAAGTGTCGACCCTTATTTTGCCTGAAACGGCGTTACCTGAAAGAACTGCTCCTGCAAGAAAAACAAGAGCAACGGCGGGAAGAACGAGCTTTGATGCCATCAGCGTCTCTTCCTTCCGGTAATCAGGAAGATCACAGCGGCAAGCAGCAGGAAAATAACCCCGTCGCGGGCAAGTTTGCTCCAGATGAACGGCGCCGCCCAGGGCTGATTGAAGAACCACTGTGTGCCGTGGTTCCTGACCCCGGCTCCATGGCTGTGGCCGGAAGGGGTGGAATCCTCCTCATGAAGGAGATCTTCCACGGCTTCCTCACTTTCTTCTGCGCAGTCTTCGCAGGTTTCATCGTGGTGGTGATGCTCCTGGTCCAGGTACTCATCCGGTGCCACCTCAGCTATGTCGTAGTCTTTGAAACACCCGGCAAAGCAGAGCAGAGTGAAGATGGCTAAAACAAAAATCAGTTTCATTTCAGATCACGCCCTCTGAATACGGCCAGTGCCAGAGAGAGCATGAAAGCGCTGTAGCAAAGCCCGTAGAAAACAGCTACAAGGAAGTAAACAGGCTCAATCTGAAAACCGTGGGCGATGGGGTCTTTTATGTGGAAGACATCGGCGTGTGGTAGAACCAGTCGAAGGGTACGCATTACACCTGGAGCAGATGGCATGAGCCCGATGAACTCGGATACGCTCATCTGACTTACTATGAAGAGCATCGTGGTTAGCGGCCAGTTCAGTGGAGGAGAGGCGAAGAAACTGAAGAAGAAAACACTTGACAGCAGGAACCAGCCTTCCACAAGGATCAGAAGGGTTGCCGGAAGGAGGTTTCCCGGAATGGGAAGTCCGTTGAAAAGGAGGATCAGCATAAGCCCCAGGCAACTTACCACCAGTGCCGCCGCCTGAACCAGGGCTGCTCCGAAGAACCGTCCAAGAAGGTACTGCCATCTGGAAAGGGGAACCGCAAGCAGGGGCATGACAGTTCTTGTCTCTTTGTCTCTGGGGTAGAGGTTCGCCGCGAGACCGAGAGCAAGGATAAGGGCACCCACCTCTATGCCGAAGAGGCCGAAATCAAGAATGAACCTTCCCTGGTTGGACACGTCGAAGGTTGGAACCGACGCAATTCCCGCAAGACCGAGAAGTATCACAAGCAGAATCCCCCAGAGAGTACGTCTTCTGAAAAGCATGCGAAGGGTCATAAGTGAAAAAGTAAACACCGCTTTCACTGGTTTTCACCTCCGCTCACGGAAATGTAGACTTCTTCAAGGGTTTTAAGTTTCAGCTCAACCCTCATTATGGAAAGCCCTTTTCCCCTGGCTTTGTCTATCTTGTGCTGCAGTTCGCTTTCTGGAACCTCGAGCTCTATTGAATCCCCGGAGGAATTTTCAGCCACCAGCCTGTAGACCTTCTCGCTGCCCAGAAGGCTTATCATGGAACCCTCGGCGATCAGTTTGCCTCCGGAGAGCATCACAGCCCGGTTACAGACGGTTTCCACCTCTGAAAGAATGTGTGAGGAGAGGAATACGGAGGCCCCCCGCTTGTTCTCTTCAAGTATGATGTCCCGGAATTCCTTTCTGGCCACAGGATCAAGACCTCCTGTGGGCTCATCCATAATGAGCAGATCAGGTTCCGACTGCAGGGCAAGGGCGAGGCTCATCCGCTGCCGCATTCCCTTGGAGAACTGTTTTATGGTGGTATGCTCCCACCCGCTGAGGCCAACCCTTGAAAGCAGGGAATTCCAGTCTTTGATACTTCCGTTGATTCCCCGCATGGAGGCGAACATGGTTAGATACTCAATTGGGGAGAAGTCCTGGTCGTAATCGGGGTTTTCCGGAACGTAGCCGATTCTTTTCCTCACCGCAGGATCCGCCGGTTTTCCATTCCAGAGATTTATCTTGCCTCCGGACGGGTTGAGAAGACCAAGTATACATTTGATGGTGGTGGTTTTACCGGCTCCATTGTGGCCGATGAAACCCACTATCTCTCCCTGCCTTACCTCAAAGGATACTTTCGAAACTGCATGAACGGTTCCAATTCCCTTTTTGCCCGGGAAATTCTTACTGAGTTCTTTTACCAGAAGAGGATGCATATCACTCATGGACGCTCCTGCCCTTCAGTTCGTTCATGGCAAGATATTTCAACGGTGATTCACGTGCAAGGGCATGGATCAGCCCAGGTAGCCCAGCCCCTCCAGCTTCTTGCGTATGCTTTCCTCTGATTCCCCTGAACCGGGGTCGAGTTTGTTCAGTTCCCTTTCAAGAATGTGAAGGATGAACTCTTCAGGTGAGGCATAGCCTCCTGCATCGGCCACCTTTTCCAGCCTGTTTTTTAATGCGTCATCGATCTTGAGTTTGATTTTAGCCATGTTTTGGAACTCCTATACCTTTACTTTGAAAACAACGGCACCTGCGATGGCCCAGAGGCTTGAGAACACAAGGAAAATTGCGAACCAGCTCCACCTGCCTCCGAGAATATTGTAGTCCACAGGCTGAAGGAAAGCATGGAAGTACCTGACACCTTCCGGTGCCGAGGTGTTCCAGGGGCGAAGCAGCGCCTGGACTATACCCGGCTTCTCAGCTCCTCGAACCACCACTGAACCTGAACCTCCGGAGGTACCGATACGCAGGTTTTCCATAGCGAAAACTCCGTTATCACCGGTGAATGAAAAACTCTTTTCCAGAGAATCGGCTATGGTTACAACGGGAGAAACCACAGAACCGACCGTGGGTTCACCAAGCTCTCCGGGAAGGTTGTCCTCCCACCTTACAGTAACCGTTGACGGTCTTGAGGAAGACGGCGGCTGAAAACCGTAACGTGCATCCAGTTGTGCTGCCACCAGAATGAAGGGAACCGCAATAACGAGCATGGGTCTTAGAAGGTGCCACAGATAGATGAAATTGTCTGTGATCAACCCGAATGCAAGTTTCAGTACTGTGAGCGGACTCTCCAGGTAGAGCAGCATTCCCAGGGCACGGGAACCCATTTTTCTTCTCAGCTGGGAAATGGCCTGCTGATTCGATGTTTTCTTGAAGATAAGGATCATCATCAAACCTGCAAGGGCGCTTATCCACATTTGTCCCCAGAGGGGGTTTAGCGTACGGAAAGGGTAGAGGAGAATGTCGAAGACGAAATTCATGACAAAAGCTCCCTGTTGATGAGGCTTCCCATGTCCGTAAGGGTTACATCAGCCGGAACGTCCTTAACGGTGGTAACCAGGGAACCGGGGCAGATGTCCGGTGATATGCAGTGGGTTCCGCTCCATGGATCCAGATTGTCAGTGATCACGTCTTCGGGGAATGCTCCCAGGGTTGTCTCCCAGCTTGCCCTGAAGCCCCTTGCGTACCCCACAAGCATGTCCGGAGCCCAGGGGGGCATATCCATTCCCGGGTAAAGGTCTTCAAGTATGTAAAGAGTCTGCACAGGCCTTTCTCCAGTCAGGGGATCCACGGCATTTTCCAGGGAACGCTTCAGATCATCCATGAGGCTGCGCCTGTCTGATATGGAAACCACACCGTTCTTCTCTCTGCCTGCCTGGTTCACGTAGAGTCCGTTAAGCCCAAGCCCGTAGGCACCCGTTCCGCTCCAGTCCAGGCAGGCGTACATGTCATGGTTTCTCTCGTATTCAGAGCCTATGGAGGCAAAGCCTTCGGCAGCGAGGAATGAATTCAGGTTGAAACTTCTTCGGAAGGGGGCGAACCCGTGGTCGGAAAGCAGGATCAGTTCGGTCCTGTCATCCAGAAGCTCCATGGCCTGACCCACCGCAATGTCTATCCTGGAATAGAGGTCTGCGATGATACCGTGGAACCTCGGCTCCACCTGGCCGTAAAGGGGACTTGCCGGATCCATGGACCTGAAAAACATGTGAACGTTGAGGTCCAGGCTGGTGAAGTAGAAGAAAAGAAGCCCTTCCCGGTAGTTGGACAGTGCGGAATGGAACAGCCTCATTCTTTCCTCAAGAACGATTTCCGCCTGGGAAAGATAGTCATCGTCGTTGAAAATGCCCCTGGAAAGGGCCTTTGTATCCTCAGGAAAGCCCTGGGTGTAGAAAAGTCCCGCGTCACGGGCAAGGTCACCTGCGTACCAGTCGGGACTTGAAATGGGCAGAGCCGGGTTTTCAGGGTCGATGTTAAGAGGCGACAGGTATAGTTTAAGCTTGGGTGAAACCTCTTTAAGGTAGAATCTGCCAATGGCGTGGACTTTGGAAATGCCCGCAAGGGCGTTGAAGCTGAAGC
>CAZRCS010000027.1:0-16611 GCA_964598645.1 uncultured bacterium
CTCATGCTTCAGGTAAGGATGGATGACGCAGTGGAAGCAGACAGGATTTTTTCCATTCTCATGGGAGACGAGGTGGAGCCCAGGCGGAATTTCATAGAGAAACATGCGGCGGAGGTGACCAACCTTGACTACTAAAGACACAGATAACACCGAACTGAACCGCAAAGAAATTCTTCCGGAACACATTGAGCTCGAAGATGAAATGAAGAAGTCGTACCTCGACTATTCCATGAGCGTTCTCGTGGGGAGGGCTCTCCCGGACGTCCGGGACGGCCTTAAACCCGTTCACAGGCGTATTCTATACAGCATGTACGAGCAAAAACTAACCCACCAGAGGGCATATAAGAAGTCAGCTACCGTTGTGGGAGACGTTCTTGGAAAGTATCACCCCCACGGCGACGGATCCGTGTATGACGCAATGGTTCGTATGGCACAGGACTTTTCTCTTCGGTATCCACTGGTACAGGGACAGGGAAACTTCGGCTCCGTGGACGGAGATCCCGCGGCAGCGTACCGTTACACTGAAGCCAGAATGGCCAGAATCGGCGAGGAAATGCTCTCTGACATAGAGAAAAACACCGTAGATTTCGAGCCTAATTTCGATCAAAGACTTCAGGAGCCTTCCGTTCTTCCCTCGGGTATACCTAACCTTCTGGTAAACGGCTCTTCTGGAATCGCAGTGGGAATGGCCACGAACATCCCCCCCCACAACCTCAGGGATACCATCAGCGCTTGTATTGCTTTAATCGAAAATCCCGAGATCGACGACGACGAACTCATTGACATTATCAAGGCCCCTGATTTCCCCACAGGGGGAATAATCATGGGACTCAGGGGAGTCAGGAACGCATACCATTCCGGACGTGGCCGTATTGTGGTCAGGGGAAGAGTTGCTGTAGAGGAAGTGGAAGGCAGAAACTGTCTTATAGTTACAGAGCTTCCATACATGGTTAACAAGGCCCGTCTGATCAAGTCCATGGCGGATCTGGTCAAGGACCGCAAGATAACCGGCATTGCCGATCTCCGTGATGAATCAGACAGAGCAGGCATGAGGATAGTTATCGTTCTTAAAAGGGACGCAATCGACGAGGTGGTTCTTAACCAGCTTTACAAGAAAACAGCTCTTGAAAACAGTTTTGGCGCTAATCTGATTGCTCTTGTCGACCAGATTCCCGGAAGGCTGAATCTCAGGCAAATGCTTGTTCCCTACATTGAACATCGACACACGATAATTCACAGAAGAAGCATTTTCGAATTCGAAAAAGCCGAAGCCAGGGCTCACATTCTTCGTGGTTTGATAAAAGCACAGGACAACATAGATCAGGTAATCAGAATAATACGGGAATCCTCCAGCCAATCGGTTGCAAAGGAGTCCCTGATTGAAGCCTTCGATTTCTCCGACAAACAGGCCCAGGCAATACTTGATATGCGGCTGGGGAAACTAACGGCCCTGGACAGAAAATCTCTGGAAGAAGAGCTGTTCGAGCTCGAGCAAACCCTGGATCGCCTCAGGGAAATTCTCGAAGACAAGAACCTGAGAATGCAGATAGTAGCAGACGAACTGAGGGAAGTAGCCGAGAGATACGGAGAGGACCGCAGAACAGAAATATTACCCTACGCCCCGGATGATATCGACATAGAAGACATGATCCCCGATGAGCCAATGGTGGTCATGGTGTCGCACAAGGGCTACATAAAGCGTCTCCCCATCGATACCTGGAGAAGTCAGGTAAGGGGAGGAAGGGGTAAAACCGGAGTAACCACCAGAGAGGAAGACTATCTGGAACAGGTCTTCGTGTCCACAAGTCATTCATACATACTGTTCTTTACCAACATGGGAATATGTCACTGGCTTAAGGTCTGGCAGATACCCGAAGGCGGCAGGAACAGCCGGGGCAAGGCAATAATAAACCTTCTTGAACTTAATCCCGGGGAAAGACCAGTGGCCAGCGTCTGCGTAAAAGACTTTTCCGGAGACCGATACGTTCTTATGGCCACAAGCGGCGGTATGGTGAAGAAAACAAGACTGGACAGCTACAGCAGACCAAGGAGAAACGGTATAAAAGCCGTTAAGCTGGCTGAAGAAACCGAGCTGATAAAGGCAGTGCTAACCGATGGATCCTCAAGGGTTCTTCTTGCGTCTAAAAACGGAAGAGCGATAAAGTTTTCTGAAGCGGAAGTCCGCGCCCAGGGAAGAGATACCATGGGTGTAAATGGAATGAAGCTGGATAAAGACGACAGGATAGTAGATCTGGTAACTGTCTGTGATGATGATGTTCTCATGACGGTAACCGAGAACGGTTACGGCAAGAAAACCCCTGTCTCCGAGTACAGAGACACCCACCGCGGTGGCAAGGGCGTCATTAACATCATTACAGGCGAAAGGAACGGCGATGTTGTTGCCGTTTCTGCTCCTGAGCCGGGCAGCGAGATGCTTGTTGTAACCGTTGCTGGAATGGTAATACGTTTCCGCTGTGATGAGGTTAGTGTAATAGGCAGGGCAACCAAGGGAGTTAAACTTATCAATCTTCACGACGAAGATACGGTATCCGATGTTACTCTTATTCGGGAAGAGATGATCGAAGGGGATGAGTCCTCGGAAGAAGAGAGCTGATGCCTCAGGGTAAAGACACTCTGGCCAAACAGATAAGAGCTTGGCTTGCAGTAAGGAACCTGGGAAACATACCGGTACCTCCTCCGGAGGTGACTCCGCCGGTCATGCCTGACGTTTCAAGGATAGAGTTGAAATCCGTTCCCAGGCTTCAGGGTTCGATAGAACGGCTGGCAGTTGCCGGACAGCTGGGCAGGGCAGTTCCTGCACTGGCTTCGCTAATGTCCGTAATGGACAGGAACGAAGCAGAAAAGATATACAACTTCCTCATAGGTTTGATCGTTCCTGAACAGTACAGTGAGAAGACAGCAGGAGTATGGTTCCGGCATTGCCACACTCTAAGATCATCGGTGATGCCCTCGGCAGTTACGGGCTTCTTTTCTCTCCTGCAGGGGTATAGCAGAGAGAAATTCGGTCTCAGCTTTGAAGACGTTCTGTCGTGTTGGTTGAAAACCCTGAGGTCAGCGGGAATTTCTTCAGCCTCCTACGCCAGCATACCCCTGGAGATTGCCGCAAGATTTCCGGACAGATTCGCATTCGTCTGTCTTAGAATCAGTTCAGGCGGTGTGGATCTAATAGGATCCCTTAACAGGTTCTTCAGTAGAATCAATGAAGAAAAAACAGATGACGAACTGTCAAGGCTTCTTCTTGATTATACCATCGAAACCGGCTGGCTCCTTGACGAATCAGATTTCAATCAGATCTGGAATCTTCTGAAGAGAAGGGGAAACCTGGTTCACGGAAGACTTAGCAGAGGACTTGTTCCTGTGAGCTCCATAAGATTCCTTGCAGGCATTCTCAGGGGTATTGAATCCCGATGCAATATTGAGGAATTCTATGCCCGTGAACGCGTGCACAAGGTTATGGAACTGTTCAACAGTAACAGCAGAAAAAGAATAGAAGCAGGGCTTCAAAGCAACAGCGAGTTCCGAAGGCACATCGATGACCAGCTTGAAATGGATCTCGTCATCGAGGCTGTTTCCCATGGAGTAGCCGGAAGCGAACACGGCAAAATGGGAGAGGCCATAGTTTCCTTCCTTAACAACATTCCCGGAGAGATATCCCTCGGGAAGCTGGTTAGATTTCTCAAGGCAATAGGAGAGGAAATCAGCGGAGATGTAGTTGAATTCCTTGCAAGACTGGTGGAAGATACACAACCCGAGAACAGGCTTTCTCCATCCAACACAATAAGGCTCTCGAAAATTACCGCTGGTATCCTTCCTGTTAGCATCTCCACTGACCGAGCTGCACTGAAGGCATTTTACAGATCTTTGGTGGAGATGACCCATTCACAAGCAAGGCTTGCTCTGATTCAGCTGGACAAGGCCGCTTTCCACAGCGGAGTTTCTCTAAGCAGTATTCTCTCCGCCAGTTCTCTTCTAATAAGGGCGGCCGAGACTGAGCATGCGCAGAGATACCTTACCAGAATAACCTCGACAGCGAAGCTGATAGAAGCCCTTTCTGCAATTGACAGGAAAAAAACCCTTTCAGGACTGGCTCCTCTGTGGGTTGAGGTTATCCTTTCGTATCCCGTTGAAGTGGAAGAAGCCATAATTGATTTCATCAACAGAATAAATGATGTAACCATAAGGTGTCGATACCTGGAAAACGTTGTAACCAGGCTTCTTCAGGAGGTTCATCCCGATGATCCCGTTTTCAGGGAGTGTCTCGCCTTCGCGGTATCCGGATACAATTCCGCAGGAGACATCGAAAAGCTTAGAGAGACAGAACACAGGGTTTTCCAGAAGGTGCTCAGGGCAGGTGGGCGAATTGAGGCAGTTGATAAGGTAATAACGGACCTTCTTGCAATTCCGGGTATAGAGGGCAACCGTTCGGAAGATCTCATAAAGGGAATAAGAATAATATGTGACAGATTCAGCAGAACTGCCGTGTGGGAAGAAGGAGCAGACAGACTATTTTCAAAGTTTCTGACAACAGGGGTTTCCAACATTTTAAGGGTTTTCGTTGATTATCCACAGGCTCTGGAAGTTGTAAGCAGTGAGTTGATAGGAGAATTGGCGGAAAGACTGATGCCCGGAGAAAGTGCACCTGCAAACTCTGGGGTCACCGGAACCGGATCAACGGCAAAAGTGTTCTTCGGTTCCATTCTTCCGGACTGCATTGCCCTTTTCAGCAGAGACATCTCCTCTCTGAAGACATTTCTTTTCAGTCTGGCAGATGAGACCACAAGAAGCATAGGAGGAATGACCGGCGACAGCGAATTCGCCGAATTTCTTCTGGAGAAGCTCGATCAGGAGATACTTCAGGACAGAGTGACGGTACTTGATTCGTGGCTTTCCCAGAGAACTCCGCCACCACTGAGAATTGACGAGAACTGGTCTGGACTGCGTCGGGAAGACTGGGTAGCCAGAAAGGCCACCTTCGAGGGCACCAGAATGAAGCTCTTCGGGGCGGTTTCCGCTTTGGTGGGAACCACTGGAGCCGATACCAAGGATCTTGTTCTCAACGTTGCCGGATACCTGTCCATGGAACTGATGGCGGCAAAGATTTCCGGAGGAGCTTCTCTGTCTGTTAACTGGGACAGGAAAATGATGGAACAGCTGATTTCCCGTTCCGCGGGAGTGGCTCCCTTTGCACTTTTCGCCGCCCACAGAGCAGGAGGCTATCCATCTCCCGAAACATATAATTACCTGGAGGGCCTTGAGGGTTTCATGGAGCAGGACCTGTACCACGGTTGGAGACAGGCGGCGCTTCCTCCCCTTCTCAACTGTGCGGTGGAAATAGTTCTCGTATCAAAGAACTCAGAGAAAAAAGCAATGGAGCTTGCCAGAGCGGCAACTGATGCCATAGAGTTTCTGGGCTATGCCGACGCTGAAAACTTTTTATCTACCCTTCAGCAGAGCTTTTACATTCAGTCAGGCGGCCAGGAGCCCTTCGATCTCATGGAAAAGAACTTTCTTCTTCCTCTATGGAAGCGAAACTCAGCCGAAAGGCTGGATCTGCTTATCCTTGGAATGAGCAAGAGCAGGCTTCTCATGGATATTCTCATCGAAAGACTGGCCATGGATAACACGGTCACCGGCAAGATAGCATTCATGACCAGCTTTTCGAATTTCTTCATCTCCGTTGAAAGCTCCCTGCTGGAAATAGACTCTGAACCTGTAAGATCCAAAATTGCAGAGGCCCTTATGGATTCCTGGATTTTCAGCGGTATGGGAGGCATGAACCAGTCTCTGGTGGAAGAAATAACTGAAGCGGTGGATTTCGTTAAGGACGTATTCAGAAGGGTTCGCTACGGCAGCGGAATAGTGTCTGCCCAGGAGGCCGGAGAAATAAGCGCCGACATGAGAAGAAAGTACAGGGACAATGCGGATTCTGTAGCAATAATTCTCCGGTGGACCGTGGATCCCGCAAGAGAAGGCCTTCTGAAGATGCTGGAAGAAAGCCAGACCCTCCTTCAGGCTGCAGGGTCCGATTCGGAACTCATGAGGCTTCTCGATATCCATGGAGCCGATGAGGGGTTCGTTGAGGAAGCTCTTCCAATGACCGAAAAACCTGTGGAACTCAAGGAGTACCTGAAAAACCGCACACTGAAGTCTACCAGGGGCTGAAATGAAAAAAATACTCGTGCTATCCACCGGCGGAACCATAGAAATGCTTCCTGGTGATGGCGGAATCACCATAGGACCGGTATCAGGAATGGATGTTCAGGTTCTGGACAAGATTGAAAATGCCGAGATAATCTTTGAAAGATACGCCAATCTTCCCAGCCCCCACATAACACCGGAGATAATGGCTGATATTGCCGGACTTCTCAGGTCCTGGGAACTATCAGGAGAATACAATGGAGTTGTTGTAACCCATGGAACCGACACCCTGGAGGAAACTGCCTTCATGGCTGACCTGCACCTCGAGGGAAGCCTTCCCGTGGTTTTTACCGCCGCAATGAGGAGCAGCAGCGAGCTGGGAGTGGACGGTCCCAGGAACATTAGGAATGCGGTAAGAGTAGCTTGCACGGAAACTAAGAACCTTGGGGTTACGGTAGTTTTAAACGATGAGATACATGCTGCAGGCAGGGTGACAAAAACATGCACCTCGAATGTAAGTAGTTTCAGCTCTCCGGGATACGGGCCCCTCGGGTTTGTGGATGATGACAAGGTTATCTACCACAGGCTCCCCATCTGGAGACTTAATCTTCCAGAAGGGCCTCTGAAGCTTGATACCCGTGTAGGCCTTGTGCGAACTGCAGCGGGATTCGGCCATGACCTCATAGACTTCATGGTTGATTCAGGATACAGGGGAATAGTCGTTGAGGCCTTCGGTAGGGGAAATGTACACCCATTAACCGCGGAGGCCATCGAAAGAGCTATAGAAGCCTCCGTTATAGTGATGATGTCCAGCAGATGTTACAAGGGAAGAGTTCTTGGAGTTTATGCCTATCCAGGAGGAGGACTTGGTCTTTTGAACAAAGGAGTGCTTTCTGCAGGGGACATGGCAGGAAACAAGATGCGAATAATGCTCATGGCCTGTCTCGGTTCCGGTATGGGTAGAGAGCAAATAGCAAAACTCCTGGAGAATCTCTGATTCCCAGGCTTCACAGCAGGTTTGACCGGGGATTGGCACAGTTTTAGGTTAGCGGTTGCCGGACCCACAGCTTGGAGAAGAATGGCCGGAAGAGACAAAAGCTTTACAGTCAATATAATACCGCATGACGCCAATAGAACCAGGCGTCAATGGATCGTAACCGGTGGCAGGCTGATAATCTTTCGACTGTTAATAACTATTTCGGCGTTTGCCGTGGCTTCCGCTGTGGTTATTCTGATTTTGGGTGCAAACGACCTTTCCAGAAATTCAGAGCTGAGTCGGCGTAATCAAGCTCTCTCCGACTCTCTCAGAAATGCCCTTGAGATGAATCAGAGACTGGACGCCATAGAGAATGAACTTGAACTTATCAGGGAAACAAGGCTTGTCATCGAGAATCTTGCAACCGCAGGGTCTCCAGAGGATGAACCGGAATAGAAGGAAGTATTATGGCCAAGGAAGATTCATACAACTCGATCAATTCCACGGTTGGTGGTGGAAGCTCCATTACTGGTGCCCTTGAAATCAACGGCGGCTTGAGGGTCGACGGTTTTGTTGACGGGGAAGTTAAAGTGTCCGGGACACTTACGGTAGGCCACGAGGGTCGTATAAAGGGAAACGTTATTGTGAACCACGCTGTAATCGGGGGAACGGTCAACGGTACGATCAAGGCAGATAAACAGCTTGAACTGCAGAACGGTTCCAGAATCGAAGGCGACATCATTACAAAATCTCTGATCATAGAGGAGGGCGTTTTCTTCGAGGGACACTGCAGCATGAGTTCTGTAGAAGGAAAACCTAAACAGAAGTAAGAAAACAACATTCGGGCTTTGTTGAAAACTTCAACTTCCTGTGGAGAACCCCGTAATGTTATGTGCTGTAATAAAATAATTGGAGTACTTCGAGTGTTTTCTGGGGTGATATCCACAACTTCACCCCGGAGCCCCGAGCACTCTTCAAGTCTTCCATGGTAAACATGGAAAGGATGGTGAGCCTATTGAGCAGCAGACTTGACAACCTCCTCTCCGCGGAAAAATCTGCAATGGAAACCGTCGAGGAAGCGGAACGCAGGGCCCGTGGAATCAGAACAGCTGTTCCGGGAGAGATTTCAGCTATCGAAGAAGAGTATGAAGCTGAACTGGTAAAGTACGAGAAAAAAGGTCTGGAAACGGTTCAGGAGGAACTCGAGGAATTAAGGAGCAGTCTTGAGGGCACCCTTAGTGAGCGGAAAAAAAGACTGGAAGAGGCTTCCACGGTCCTTGCTCCTAAAGCCCTGGAACTAATCCGCAAAGCGGTTGAAGGCGAGAGGACCTGATGGCCAGGGATCGGGTTGTTAAAACCGAGATACTTTGCCACTCCACAAGGAAGGATGAAGTTCTTTCCGTTTTGGAGGACACCGGCAGAATACATCTGCTGGATATTTCCGGAGTAGAAGACATTCCACTTTCTCCCATTTTTGGGGGAGAAGACCAGGAGATCTCAAAGCTGAGCTCATGTCTCGCAAGGGCAATTCCCTTTCTTAGAGATTCTGCCGGCAGGAAGAAGGGACCCGAAGCTGTTTTCTCCGTGGAAGAGCTCAGGGAAATCCTTACAGATGAAGAGTTGAAAAATTCAGCAATCAGAACTGCATCCATTGCCGATGAACTGGTGGAGCTCGATGCCGCTTCCCAGGAGATACGAAGAAAAATGGAATTCCTGAAGCAGTGGCAGGATCTTCCGGTGGAATTCAACCAGATCAACAGGGAAGGTCTCTACAGTTTCAGAGCAGGAGTTGTTTCCCCGGGGGAGGGTTTTGCTCCCCTTGAAGAAATTCAGAAAGAAAACCCGCTGTTTCATTACGTGAAGCTCTCAGATACCAGAGCACTCACCATGTGGCATACCGAAGTTGAAACCGATGTACTTAATGCTCTTGCAGAATCAGGCTTTGCCTCAGAGGACTTTTCCGGTTATCAAACGGATCCCGCCGAGGAAATAGATAAGCTCAAGGCCTCGCTGGATGTAAACGTCAGCAGGGAAAAAGCCCTTCATGGAGAGATTCAAGATCTTTTGAAAGAGCTACCCCGTTTCGAGGCCCTTTCAGATGCGGTGGGGCTTGCAGGCTTCAGAAGCAGTGCAGCAGCAGCAGGAAGAAGCAGCTCTAAGGCAGTTCTACTCCATGCCTGGATAAGGGGATCGGATGTTCCCGGCCTCAGGACCGCACTGGAGAAACTGGGAGAAGTAGAACTAACAGAGATTGAACCATTAGAAGGGGAAACCCCTCCGGTTCACCTCTCAGAGAGTGCTACTGCTGATCCGTACCTGATGCTCACCGATATGTACGGACGGCCCCAGGGAGCAGATCCTGATCCAACTCCCCACATGGCGCCCTTCTATGCGATGTTCTTCGGCATCTGTATCGGTGATGCCGGTTACGGACTCGCCCTTGCCGCAGGAGCAGCTGCAGGCTGGTATTTCACAGAGAAAAGACAGGGTAACTCAAGGCTTTTCAGGCTGCTTTTTCAGGGAGGGCTTGCAAGCATCTTCTGGGGTATCATTCTTGGAGGCTGGTTCGGAATGGCATATGACAGGCTCCCCGGTCTGCTTCAGGCTGCAGCGAAACCCCTTAACAGTCTTGTCCCACCAGGAGAGATCTTTTCTCTTTCCAATCAGTTCCTTTATCTCACCCTGGTATTTGGAGTCATACAGCTTGCCTGGGGAGTTGTTGTGAACCTGCAGAAGCGCCTCAGACAAGGCGAAGGGTTTGCAGCATTCATCGACCAGACCGGCTGGATGCTCTCGCTGCTGGGGCTTTTCCCCTGGCTTTTCGATCACTATCTGTTCAACATCTACGACAACACAGGAATAGTTGATTCGATTCTTTTGGGAATGCTTGGAGCCGGTGCCCTTCTCATATTCGTCATGGGAGGAAGGGAAGCGGGTAACATCGGCGGTAAAGTCGGTCTTGGTGCATATGCATGCTACGGAATAGTGAACCTGCTGGGAGACGTCCTCAGCTATTCCAGGCTCTTTGCCCTGGCTCTTTCCAGCGCAATAATCGCTTCTGTTATCAATGACATTGCAGGAATGCTCAGGGGTTCGGTTCCGGTGGTGGGTATACTGCTTGCGGTTCTTGTCCTGGCGGCAGGACACCTGTTTAATCTTGCAATGGCGGTACTCAGCGGATTCATCCACACCGCCCGTCTGCAGTTCGTTGAGTTCTTCGGGAAGTTTTATGACGGTACTGGAGTGCCGTTCACCCCCCTTCGCTATGAACCAAAGTACGTAAGGATAGAAAGATAGAAAACCAACACAAGGAGGAGATGAAGTGAGTGTATATCTGGTAGCCTATCTGGGCGTGGCTCTTGCCTGCGCACTGGCTGGAATCGGGAGCGCGGTAGGGGTTGGAATTGCAGCCCAGGCCAGCACCGGAGTAATGAGTGTAGATCCCAAGAAGTTCGGAAAACTGCTTCTTCTTTCGGCTTTGCCGGGTACCCAGGGAATCTACGGTTTCGTTATCGCCTTCCTGCTCCTGGGGAAAATTGCAGCAGCGGGTGATCTTACAATGATGATAGCCTGGAAGATATTCGCTGCAGGGCTTCCAATTGCCCTGGCGGGTCTTATGTCAGGAATTCACCAGGGCAAGGTTTGCGCAGGTGGAGCAATGATGACAGCAAAGCAGCCCGATGACAGCGCAAAGGCTCTTATTCTCGCAGTCTTCGTGGAGTTCTACGCCATCCTCGGCTTCCTGGTATCGTTCCTCATGCTCGGCCAGATCGGATAGCGGGGCAGGGCATGTCATTAGAGGCCATACTGGCGAAAATAGAAAAAGACGCCCAGGAGAAGGCCGGCAGGATCATTCAGGCAGCTGAGGAAGAGAAAAACGAGGCTCTGCATCAGGTGAAATCCAGCATTAAGGAAAGACACCACAAAGATGTGGAGAGGATCAAGAACAAAACCGAAGCCAGGGCCCTGCGGATGAAACACCACATCCAAAGGGAAATGGAAAAATCCCTTCTCAGCCACAGGAGACACATAGTTGACAGGGCCATAAACGAGGCAGTCAAAGAAATTGCCAAGGCCCCGGACTACCTGGAAATGATCAAGGCCCTTCTCGGAGGGTGCGACCTCAAGGGAGAGGTAAAAGTAATCACCGCTGCAAATGACAGCGGCCGTATAACAGCAGACTTCCTGAAAAAGGAATCTACCGAAGTAACCACCTTTGTTCTCTCTGAAGAGAATCACAATGATCACGGCGGAATCATCATGCAGGCCGGAGACATCAGCCTGAATGCAACCCTCTCAATGATCGCCGAGCTCAACCATGACTCCATGGTCATGGAGCTTTCGCGGCTTCTGCCGCTGGAGGGACAGGTGGATTAGAAGTGTCAGGCAGTTCTTACGCATACGCAAGCGGCAGGGTAAGTGGCCTGGAGGACACTCTTCTTTCAGGCAGGCTCTGGCACCAGCTCCTCTCTGCCGAAGACAGGGACGATGTACTCAGAATTCTGGGAGAAACATGGTACGGAATCCTGATGCAGGGAGATGCAGGTCTGGAAAAGGCACTTCATGTTGCAGTATCGAAAGCCGAAGAAGAACTCAGGGAGCTTTCCGGAGACGAAACCTTTACCAGGGGCATCCTTTTAAGGCGCGATGTGCGGAATGCCAGGTACCTGTGGAAAAACCTCGCCTCCGGAGGAGAGGGTAACGTTGAAACAGAACCGCCGGGAACCATACCAGTGGACAGCCTTCTCAGGGCATGGAACGATGCCGAAGAGGCGGACAGCCTTCCCGGGTCTTTCAGACTCTGCCTGGAAGAGCTTCAGGAACTTGTAAAACCCCAAGCAGCAGAGCTTGATACCGTTCTGGACAGACTTGCGGCCGCAGTGGAATCCGATAATTTGGGTAAACTTCCGGAACCACTGAAAAGCCTTCCTGCCGTTAAGATAGAACTCAGGAACTTTCTTACGGCAGCAAGATGCAGGGAAGACAGCATGACCCAGTCCGGGATTGAAGCGGTTTTGCTTAAAGGTGGATATCACACTCCTGCGGAAGTTGCCGAAGCATACAGGTCAAGGAAATTGTCTTCCGTTCTGGGAGAGAAAAACGGTTTTGAAGCGGCTGCAATTACCCTTGAGGAGGGAATTGAAACCGGTTCTTTCCTTGGTTACCAGAGGGAATCGGACACAATGATTCTGGAAATTCTGGAGAGGGCCTCTACGGAAATGTTCAGCCCCGGGCCCCTTGCCGCCTACGTTCTTCACCGGGAGCTTGAAGTTTCTCATCTTAAACTCGTAACCGCCGGTAAAACAGCCGGTATAGACCCCAGGCGTCTCAAGGCCCGGGTTCCCAGAGGATAGGAGAAGCATGGCAGACAAGGGCAGAACGGCCTTCATCGGTGATGCGGATTCGGTTCTGGGTTTCAGGGCACTTGGAGTTGAAACCTATACACCGGAATCCGCAACGGAAGCCGCTCAGATATTCAGGAAACTCGTAAAAGAAAAAGTAGCAGTAATAATGATCACCGAGGATATGCTGAATCACCTCCAGAGTGAGATAGATCAGGTAGTAAGCCTTCCGGTTCCGGCCATTGTGGTCCTTCCGGGGGTTTCCGGGTCGAAACACACAGGCGAGGATACCATAAGGAACCTGATCATCAGGGCCGTGGGGGTAGACCTCATGGCGGAGGATGAACAGTGAGTCGGAGGAAGCAATGTTAAAGGGCAGTATAGACAAGATTGCCGGGCCGCTGGTTGTAGCTACCGGTATGAAGGGAGCGAAGATGTTCGACGTTGTCTTCGTTTCCGACTTCAGGCTTCTTGGCGAAATCATCGAGTTGAAGGGAGACAAGGCTTCCATTCAGGTATACGAGGAAACCGGTGGTCTCAAACCCGGTGATCCGGTTTACCTTACGGGAAGCCCCCTCTCCGTAGAGCTCGGACCAGGGCTGATGAAAGCCATTTATGACGGGATTCAGAGACCGCTGGACAAAGTAAGGGAACTGGCAGGAGACTGGATCACAAGGGGTATAAACGTCCCAGGCCTTGACCACGAAAAGCTCTGGAGCTTTACACCGGTGATCAAAACCGGAACGAAGGTCTCAGGTGGAGAAATAATAGGAATCGTTCCGGAAACCGAACTGATAGAACACAAAATAATGGTTCCTCCGAACATCTCAGGAGAAATAAAGAAGGTTAAGGAAAAGGGAGATTTCAATATCGACACAGTGATAGCAGAAGTCACCCTGGAATCCGGTGAAACCAGAGAACTGAAAATGTACCATGAGTGGCCGGTGAGGCAGTCCCGCCCGGTGAGTACTAAGATAGCTCCCGATGAACCTCTTATCACCGGACAGCGTGTTGTTGACGCGTTCTTCCCGGTGGGCAAGGGCGGGACAGCCTGTGTTCCCGGTCCCTTCGGAAGCGGCAAGACGGTGATTCAGCATCAGCTGGCCAAGTGGGCCGATGCAGAGGTGGTCATTTATGTGGGCTGCGGAGAACGTGGTAACGAAATGACCGACGTTCTCCAGGAGTTCCCGGAACTTGAGGATCCAAAGAGCGGTAAGCCTCTGATGCTTAAAACCGTGCTTGTGGCAAACACCTCCAACATGCCGGTGGCTGCCCGTGAGGCAAGCGTCTATACCGGAATAACCATTGCTGAGTACTTCAGGGACATGGGCTACTCCGTGGCTCTCATGGCGGACTCCACAAGCAGATGGGCCGAGGCCATGAGGGAGATGTCCGGAAGGCTTGAGGAAATGCCCGGAGAAGAGGGTTACCCAGCCTATCTCGGCACCCGTATCGCCGAATTCTACGAAAGGGCCGGGAAGGTGAGATGCCTTGGAGACCATGACAGGATAGGGGCTCTTACGGTGGTTGGAGCTGTGAGCCCGGCTGGAGGAGACCTTTCAGACCCGGTGGTTCAGGCAACCCTTCGCGTGGTCAAGGTTTTCTGGAGCCTTCAGGCCAACCTTGCCTATATGCGTCACTTCCCTGCAATTGGCTGGCTTGACAGCTACAGTCTTTACACGAAGAATCTGAAGGAATACTACGACGAGCATCTTGGTGAGGAATGGGTTAACATGGTGCGGAAGTCCATGGCCCTTCTTCAGGACGAGTCCAACCTTCTGGAAATAGCAAGGCTGGTTGGTGCTGAAAGCCTGTCCCCGGAGGATCAGCTCATTCTCTACACATCAAGAAGCCTTCGGGAGGACTTCCTTCATCAGAATGCCTTCCACCCGGTGGACACCTTTGCTTCGATCAGAAAACAGCAGCTTATGCTTTCCACAATTCTTCACACCCATGATGAGATGGCAAAGGCGGTAAAAGCTGATATTCCTCCCAGGGAAATCTTCGATTTTCCCCTTTCCGAGGACATTGCAAAGATGAGATACCTTCCCGAGGAAGAGATAGAGTCCATTACGGGGCTCCAGGAAAAAATAACGGAAGCCGTTGCTGAAAAAATACGGCTCGAGAGCGCTTAAGGAGGCTGAGAATGATACGCGAGTACAAAACTACCATCGAGATATCCGGCCCCCTTATGCTGGTGGACAGGGTAACGGATGTGAGTTTCGAGGAACTTGTGGAGATCGAACTTTCAAACGGAGAGATCAGACACGGCAAGGTTCTTGAAATAGACAGCAGAAGGGCTCTTGTTCAGCTCTTCGAGGGTTCCAGCGGAACCGATCTGGAAACCAGCAAGATCAGATTTCTCGGCAAGGGCGTAGAGCTGGGAGTTTCAACTGAAATGCTGGGCAGGGTTTTCGACGGTCAGGGCCGCCCCAGGGCCCCCTTCGATACCGATCCTCCCATTGTTCCTGAGAAGATGAACAACATCAACGGAGCTCCCATAAACCCATACGCCAGGGATTACCCCGCAGAATTCATCCAGACAGGGTTCAGCTCCATCGACGGGATCAATACTCTGGTGAGAGGCCAGAAGCTTCCCATTTTCAGTGCCAACGGTCTGCCTCACAGCATCGTTGCGGCGCAGATTGCCAGGCAGGCCAAGGTTACAGGGGGAGAAGAGAACTTCGCGGTTATCTTTGCAGCCATGGGCATTACCTTCGAGGAAGCCGACTACTTCATCAAGGACTTCAGGGCCACCGGAGCAATGGACAGAGCAGTGGTCTTCCTTAACCTGGCAGATGACCCGGCCATCGAAAGAATAAGTACACCGAGAATGGCCCTCACAGCGGCAGAGTACCTTGCCTACGAGAAAGACATGCACATTCTTGTGGTTCTCACTGACATGACCAACTACTGTGACGCACTTAGGGAGATCAGTGCCGCAAGACGCGAAGTGCCCGGCAGAAGAGGTTACCCGGGTTACCTTTACACTGACCTTTCAAGCATCTATGAAAGGGCTGGCCGTATCAAGGGCAGAAAGGGTTCTATTACTCAGATCCCTATCCTGACCATGCCCGAAGACGACAAGACACACCCGATTCCCGACCTTACCGGATACATTACAGAAGGTCAGCTTATCCTCAACCGTGAGCTGCACAAGAAGGGGATCTATCCGCCGATGGACGTGATGGAATCCCTCAGCCGCCTGAAGGACAAGGGCATAGGCAAGGGAAAGACAAGGGAGGATCACGCCGACCTTTTCAATCAGCTTATGGCAGCCTATTCCGCAGGTAAGCAGGCCAGGGAGCTTTCAGTTATTCTTGGAGTTGCCGCCCTGAGCGATCTGGACAGGAATTACCTGGAGTTCGCAACGGAATACGAGAACAGGTACATAAGCCAGGACGAACACGAGGAGCGGGGTATAATTGAAACCCTGAACCTTGGCTGGGAGCTTCTCAAACTGCTTCCAAGAACCGAGATGAAGAGAATCAGGCCGGAGTACCTGGACAAGTACTGGCCCATTGAAAAGAGCGAGAGCAATGGCGATTGAGGTAAAAGCCACGCGAATGGAGATGCTTCAGCTAAAGAAGCGTCTCAAGCTGGCGAAAAAGGGGCATAAACTCCTTAAGGACAAGCTCGACGAACTCATGCGCCAGTTCAAGATCCTCATTGGGGAGTATCAGGGGGCCAGGTCCACCCTCGAGGGGAAGCTTGAAGCTGCATACAGCCAGTTTCTCTTCGCCAGGGCAGCCATGGAGGAGGAGAGCCTTCTCGACGCCCTTCGCTATCCCGGAGCCAGGGCTTTGGTGGAATCCTCCACAAGGAGGGTGATGAATCTTACCCTTCCTGTTTTCAAGGTGTCAATCGAAGGCAGGGTTAAGAACTACGGAATGTTCGATACCCCACCGGAGCTGGACGAGGCCCTGGAAGTTTACAAGGCAGTTCTGCCTGAAATAATCAAGCTGGCGGAACAGGAAAAGGCTATTATCCTCATAGCAAACGAGATAGACTCAACCAGGCGAAGGGTTAACTCCCTGGAGTACGTTATGATTCCTGAAATAGAGGAAGCAATAAGGTACATCCGCCTTAAACTTGACGAAATGGAGAGGGGAAATACGACCCGTCTGATGAAGG
>CAZRCS010000028.1:0-16572 GCA_964598645.1 uncultured bacterium
TTGAACTGCGCAGAGGGTCCTACTCCTGATCCCTGTATGGAGTGTGAAGCCTGCAGAAGAATAGCGGCAGGCGGTCACCTCGATGTGCTGGAGATAGACGGAGCCAGCAACAGGGGCATAGACGAAATAAGAGATCTACGCGAGAAAGCCCGTTATGCTGCTGCAGAGGGCGGATACAAGATATACATCATCGACGAAGTTCATATGCTTACCCGTGAGGCTTTCAATGCCCTTCTTAAAATACTCGAGGAACCTCCCGACAGGGTTATCTTCATTTTTGCCACAACTGAACCCAGGAAGGTGCCTGCAACCATACTGAGCAGATGCCAGCGGTTCGATTTCCGGAGGATACCCTCAATTGTCATGGGTGAATACATCAGCCGGGAAGCTTCCCGGGAGGGGATTTCCATCACCCAGGATGCTCTCAGCCTTGTTTGCAGAGCATCAGGCGGCAGTATGAGAGACGCACTCTCCATAATGGATCAGCTGGTAAGTTTTTCCGGGGTGGATATCTCAGGCGATTCTGTTTCCAGGCTTCTCGGACTTGTTGAAGCCGATCTGTTGGCGGACATCTGCACAGCAGTTTTCCGCTCTCAGAGCAATCTGACCCTTGATCTGGTTGAAGACGCTCTGGTCCGCGGATACAGCATTGAGGAACTCATCGATGCGCTTACAGGTTTTCTCAGAAATTCTCTTCTGGCGGCAACTGGAGCAGAAAAAGGCATCAACGATCTATCAGACAGTGAGATAGAACTTGTTCGCTCAACCGTGGCCGGAGTTTCCGATGTGCATGTTCTCAATGTGCTTAGACTCGTTGCAGGAGCATCGGAACAGATCAGACTGGGTGCTTCACCGAGAATTTCAATCGAGGGAGCCCTTCTTACCGCGGCCAGGCTTGGTATTGCGTTCGGTCTGAATGAACTTCCACCGGTAACTGAGAGATTAGCAAGAACCGCTGTGAAAGCCTCTCCTGAAAACGTTCAGCAGGAGACTTGCGAAACCTGTGAACCGCAGAGGGAAGAATCGGAATCCGCGGTGAAATCACCTGAAGGAGACAGAGAGAAGGAGAATTCCATAATAAGGGAGATCTCCGGCCTTTTCGATATGATACCGGAAAACGACTAGGAACTGGAGAAAAAATGAACCGTCAGATGAAGAAGATGATGGCCCAGGCCCAGAAGATGCAGCAGAACATGATGAAGGCCCAGGAGGAACTGGCAGAGGAAAGGGTCGATGGCACAGCCGGCGGCGGCATGGTAAAGGTTACTGTTACCGGCCAGTCGGACATCGTGGGGATCTCGATCTCTCCCGAGGCAGTTGATCCTGAAGATGTGGAAATGCTGGAGGACATGATACTGGCAGCCATATCCGATGCTGTGGAAAAGAGCAGGGAGCTTGCCCAGAAGAAGATGGGAGGCCTTGGTGTTCCAGGCGGTCTCGGGGGAATGATGTGAAGGAATCACTTGTAGATTCCCTGGCTTCATCCCTGGGAAAACTACCGGGTATCGGGAAAAAAACAGCTTTAAGACTTGCCTTCGCTCTGGTTGACGACCGGGAGCTTGCTTCGGAACTGTCTGTGGTTCTTTCGGATACCGTGCGGGACATCCGTGAGTGTAAACTGTGCAGGAACCTTACGGCGGGTGAGATATGTGAGACATGTTCCGACCGATCAAGAAGAAATACAATATGTGTCGTTCATACCCCTGCTGACCAGAGATCCATGGAGGACACCGGTTTATACAGGGGGTTTTACTTCGTTCTTCACGGGAGCCTGGCTCCCCTGGATGGAACAGGCCCTTCTGAACTGGGTATTCCCATGCTTGTGAAGAGAGCAGCTGAGATTAAAGCTGATGAAGTCATTCTTGCCCTTGATTCTACAACAGAGGGTGAAGCCACATGTTCGTATATCGCAAATCAGCTTGCCGCCCAGGGTCTTAACGTTACTCAGCTTGCAAGGGGACTTCCTCCAGGGGCACTTGTTGAGTTCGCAGATTCACTCACTCTGTCCCAGGCCCTAAAGGGCAGACGCGGCTTCTGATGGCTCTTAACTGGCCCAACAGGCTCACTGTGGCCAGAATTGTCATGGCTCCTGTAGTCATGATTCTCCTTCAGGAGGGAAGCAGGGACGCAAGATGGATGGCCCTGGTTGTTTTCGTTACCGCAGCCCTTACCGATCTGGTGGATGGGCATCTTGCAAGAAAATACGGATGGATTTCCAACCTGGGTAAATTTCTCGATCCGCTGGCTGACAAGCTTCTTGTTGCCCTTGCATGGATAGGCCTTGCCAAACTCGGGCTCATTGCCCAGTGGACCACTTACATTGTGGTGGGCAGGGAACTTCTCATCACAGGTCTCAGGTCCATAGCCGCCTATGCCGGAGTACTCATACTACCCTCTGGACTGGGGAAGTGGAAGGCCGCCGTTCAGATGTTTACAGTGTCGTTCTACATGCTTATTTCCGTTCTTGAGAGGTCTTCCGTATCAGAAGGAATACTTCTTGCGGGAAACATTACAGTGTGGATCGCCATGGTTCTTACAGTGGTATCGGCTATCCACTATCTGTGGAGGAACAGGCTTCTCATCCAGAGGCTGGGAATGTGATGAAAGGGCTTCTGAGATTGTTCGGCGGCGTTGTTTCAACAACTCTGTGGACAGGTTATTTCCCCCTGGGACCAGGCACGGTGGGCAGTATTGCAGCTTGTGTTCTCTTTTACTTCTGCCCTGTTCATCTCCGTTTTCCCCTTCTTCCCGGGATTCTTCTGCTTGCCTGGGCTGGCTGCGAAGCCGGGAAACGCCTCTGGGGTGACGATCCGTCCAGGGTGACCATAGATGAGGTGGCAGGCTGCTGGATTGCATGTCTGGCTGCTCCATCAGACTGGGGTCTCTGGGGTATCTTCGCGGCTCTTTTTCTTTTCCGTGTATTCGATATTGCAAAACCATGGCCGGTAAGTGCTCTTGACAGGATGAAGAGCGGTCTCGGGATTCTGCTGGACGATGTTGCAGCAGGACTCATGGCTGCGGCAATACTCTATCTTGCGGGCTCTTTCATTTAGGAGGGCGTTTTGTACAAAGAATCGGCAATGCTCATGGTGGGTGACGAGCTGTTAAGTGGCAGAACCAGGGACGTTAACCTTAAAAAGTTCTCAGGGATCTTGGCTGATATGGGTATTCCCGTTGTTGAGGCCAGGGTAGTAAGGGACATTCCTCACGAAATTACAGCAGCGGTCATGGATCTTGCCGTTACGAAGCGGGTTCTGCTGGTCACCGGTGGTATGGGCCCCACCGACGACGATCTCACCGTAGCAGCCGTTGCAGATGCCTTCGGTCTTGAGCTTTACAGGTCAGAAGCAGCAGAAGAGATGGTCCGCTCCAGACAGGAGCTTTACGGCCTCGGCCTTCCAGCTTCAGCTTTCAAACAGGCAGATATCCCAAGGGGAGCCATCCCCGTTCTGAATTCAGCAGGCATAGCTCCTGGAATCGTTCTTACAGCAGATGGCAAAACAGTTGTATGCATGCCCGGGGTTCCGTCCGAGTCTGAAGCTCTGATCAGGCCATGTCTCAGTGAAGCAGGGGTGGTCCAGGGAAAAAGGGAAGAAGTACTGTTCATCAGAACCTGGGGCCTCAAGGAAAATGCCCTGTTTGACAGCCTTCGTGACACCGCCAACAGGCACGGTGTGGTGCCGGCATTCCTTCCATCTCCTGGTAGGGTGGATATCAAAGTTAAAGGTCAGGGAGCTTCAGGATTCCGTGAAGAAGTACTGAAGTCTCTTGGGGATAGTGTTTATTCTATATCCAGGGATGAAACACTGGAAGAAGTCCTGGGCAAGAAGCTTATGAACCTGGGTTGGTACATGGCTGCGGCGGAGTCCTGCACCGGAGGGGGAATCGGCATGGGAGTTACCTCTGTACCAGGTGCTTCGCGCTGGTATGCAGGAGGTGTGGTCTCCTATTCTGACTCGGTGAAAGAGAAGGTCCTGAGCGTGAAGGGTTCGACCCTTTCCAGGTTTGGTGCAGTCAGCCGGGAGACAGCCCTTGAGATGGCTGAAGGGGTTCTTACCCTTACAGGCGCTGACTGTGCGTTATCTGTTACCGGCATAGCAGGACCTGCCGGAGGAACACCGGACAAACCCGTAGGCACGGTATGGACCGCGGCAGTAACTCCTGAAGACAGCCTCTGCCGTCTGTGGAGGCTTGGTGGCAGCAGAGAAACTGTAAGGCAGGGAGCCGCCTCAAGGGCTCTTGGATCTCTTCTTGAGCTCATTTCATGAGATTGTTCATTGCCCTGGAGCTTCCTTTACAGGTTAAGGATTCACTGGAAAAATGGAGGAAGCAGGTTTCCGGTGAGTATCCCGCTCTTAAATGGACACAGTATGAGAACCTTCACGTTACCCTGCGTTTTCTCGGCAGCGTAAATCCAGATTCAGTGATTACCAGGATGGATGGACTGAATCTGAGAAGGTTTCTTCCTGTTCATTTTGAACTGAACCGCACTGGAACCTTCGGAAAGCCGCCTTCGGTACTCTGGGTAGGCGGCAGATTTTCTGGGGACCTGAAGAAGGCCGCAGAACTCCTGGGAGAGATCCCCGACGAAAAGGGCAATTCTGTTCTAAGAAATTTTGCTCCCCATGTAACCGTTGCCAGGGCAAGTCGCGGACAGACCGTTCCCGAAGTTCCCTTCACCATGAACCTTGAAGGAGAGGCAGAGGCGATCAGCCTGTTTCAGAGTACCCTTGCTCCATCCGGGCCGGTTTACAGATCCCTGTTTTCCATAGGCTCCTGATCCTGTTCCAGGGCAAGCCCTCCCATTGACGTTTCCCGGTAAAGCGATGGAAGATCATGTCCCGTTCGAAGCATGGTTTTCACCACTCTGTCGAAACCTATTCTGTGGGTTCCGTCGGACATTATTGCGTAGGCATCCGCATCCAGTGCCCTCGAGGCGGCAAAGGCGTTTCTCTCGATGCAGGGAACCTGAACCAGGCCCCTTACAGGATCGCAGGTCAGTCCCAGATGGTGCTCAAGGCCCATTTCAGCAGCGTATTCCACCTGCCCGGGAGAACCTCCGAATAGCTGAACTACGGCTCCGGCAGCCATGGAGCATGCGGTTCCTATCTCTCCCTGACAGCCCACCTCGGCACCTGAGATGGAGCCGTTCCTTTTTATCAGGGCCCCTATGATTCCCGCAGTTGCCATGGCCCTGAGAATTCTCTTTTCCGTTATACCGTGGAACTCTTTCATGTAGTAAAGAACCGAGGGGAGCACTCCGCATGAACCGCATGTGGGAGCGGTGACCACCCTTCCTCCGCATGCGTTTTCTTCAGCGACTGCAAGGGCATAGGCAAAGAGCGCCGCCCTTTTTTTCAGTGACTCAGAGTATCCTGTGGATTTGTGGAGGTAGGAAGCTGCTTTTCTGGGTATGCCCAGGCCTCCTGGGATCACCCCCTCCTCTTCCAAGCCCCTTTTCAGTGCTGACTGCATTGTATTCCAGGCTTCCGCCAGAAAATCCAATATTTGCTCACCCTCCACCTGCACGGCCAGTTCCCATATGCATGTACCCGATCTCCTGCACCACTCCAGGAGTTCTTCCATGGAAGTCACCGGATAGATGTCGCAACTTTCCTCGATGGGATTTTCCGGGCACTTGATGGCTCCTCCACCTGTGCTGTAAACTGTCCATGGAGCTGCTTTGCTGCCATCGGCCATGGTTGCTGTGAATATCATTCCGTTGGGGTGGCCTGGAAGGAATTCATCATGCTTCCAAACGATCTCCACGGGAATTGGAGAGAGTGTTTTCAAAAGGGCCATATCAGTAAGGTGTCCCCTGCCGGTGGCGGCAAGGCTTCCGTAGAGCTCCACGGTACATGAGATGGAATCCCGATTGTTTTCCAGGAAGAGTGCAGCTGCCCTGGCCGGGCCCATGGTGTGGCTGCTGGAAGGGCCATAACCGGTTCTGAAAATGTTTGTGATGGAATCCATGGAACGCACCTCCTCTGCCCGAAGATATCTGCAGATTCCCCGGTTGGCAAATTTGCGTGTGGTTGTATTATTGATGCGGTAACCGGTAAAAAGGAGGTATCCATGTCCGTTCGTTTTTTCATTTGTACTTCAGTGTTCCTTATAATCATTTACGGGTGCGGTGAACCAGGTTCAGTTCTTGAAGGAAACTCTGACCCCGTTGATTCAATTCCCCGTCATGATCTTTACATCTCGGATTCCATAGGTGTCGAGCTTGGTGATTCGAACTACGTTTTCGGCTCAATCGAAGCGGTAGCCCACGCAGAAAACGGAAACATTCTCATTTTAGACCGGGCAGCCTGCACTGTGCTGGAATTCACGCCGGAAGGCGATTTCGTAAGAAGAATGGGGCGCAGGGGATCAGGACCCGGAGAATTTCTCAACCCACTTGCCATGACAAGGCTGGGCGACGGAAGAATTGCCGTGCTTGATTCGAATCTCGGAGGGATCTTTACCTTTCTCCCCGATGGAACCTATGAGGGATTGGCCCTGGAGTTGATGGGAGAACCGGTTCTTTTCTTTACCCCTTCAGCCGGCAACACCTTCGTCGGGACACGAAACAGCTGGGCCAGAGAAAATGACGAGTTCATCTGTACCGCCGTTGTTGCCGCATACGGTCTGTATGATGAAGAACCCCTTCAGGTTTTCTGGCAGAATTCATTCCCATGGGATTTTCAGGATATTACCCCATTGATCAAGAATTCGTATTTCGCTCAGACATGGGCTTCCGACAGAGACGGGAACGTTTTTGTTGCGCCGAGATCTCCGGATGAATATGCAATCCAGGGCTTTTACCCGAGTGGAGAAGAGAGCGTATCCATAGAAATGGATATGGATCCTGTAGCAAAAACCCAGTCGGAGATAGAAGAAGAGGCCTATTTCTGGAACCGCCGCGCTGAAAGCATGGGTGCCCAGGGCCCGTTCAACTATCAGCCTGATGAGAACAGATGGATGATTCATTCCATGGGCATCGACGGCGAGAACAGGCTATGGGTGAGAAGGGGTACCGAAACGGTTCCCACCTTTGACGTATTCGATCTTCAGGGGGATCTTCTCTTTCAATCATCCATTCCCGATGTCAGCGGTGAAAGGGGTTTGTTCTGGGAGGTAAAGTTCGACGAGTTCGGCATTCTTGCCTATTCGCTGGATCCCGCGGAAGGGTATCAGAAGCTCTACATTCTTGAAGTGGAATAGACTTGCATAGGGTACACTTGTTTACTATATTACTCCTTGATGGCAGGAGAAGGGTCCCCTCATCAGGGTCACAAGAGTTTTTTCTCGAAAGGTGTTGCCATGGCTGACAAAGCAGTTAATTCAGATAAGAGGAAGGCTCTCGACGCAGCCTTCCTTCAGATCCAGAAGAAGTTCGGAACCGGTTCCATCATGAAACTGGGCGAAGCGCCCGAGATGGTGGTGGACTCCTTTCCAACCGGGTCACTGTCTCTTGATGTTGCCCTTGGAGTGGGGGGTGTTCCCAGAGGAAGGGTGATAGAAGTTTTCGGACCAGAAAGCAGCGGAAAGACCACCCTTGCCCTTCACATGTTAGCTAATGCCCAGAAGGCCGGCGGAGAGGTTGCTTTCATCGATGCTGAACATGCCCTGGATCCCGCTTACGCGGAAAGGCTGGGGCTCAATATCGACGACCTTATGGTTTCACAGCCAAACAGCGGCGAGCAGGCTCTTGAGATCACCGAAACCCTTGTGCGCTCAAACGCCGTTGACGCAATAGTAGTAGACTCGGTAGCCGCACTGGTTCCCAGGGCCGAAATCGAAGGAGAAATGGGAGACAGCCATGTGGGGCTTCAGGCCAGATTGATGAGCCAGGCTCTAAGGAAACTCACCGGTGCGGTTTCCAGGTCAAAGTGCACCGTTATCTTCATTAATCAGATAAGAATGAAAATAGGCGTTATGTTCGGAAACCCCGAAACCACCACAGGCGGCCGAGCCCTTAAATTCTACTCCAGTCTCCGTCTCGATGTAAGAAGAATAGCGTCCATAAAGAACGGCGACGAGGTAGTGGGAAGCAGAACCAGGGTAAAAGTTGTTAAGAACAAGGTCGCTCCTCCCTTCAGAATGTGCGAATTCGACATACTCCACGGCGAGGGTATTTCAAGAACAGGTGAGCTTGTAGACATGGGCCTTGAGAACGACCTCATAACCCGCCGGGGTACCTGGTATTCCATCGATGGCAAGCAGATAGGCCAGGGCAGAGACAATGCTAAAACCTATCTTGAGGAAAACCCTGAGATCGCCGCTGAACTGGAAACAAACCTCCGAGAGAAGTTTAACCTGAACAGAGCAGGGAAAAAACCGGAGGAGATCAAATAGAAGCCGTTGTCTCTGTAGAAAAGCTCACAGGAAACAGGACCAGGGTAACTCTTGCCTCCGGTGCTTACGTCGTTCCCGCCGGAGCGCTTCCCCTTGAAATGGATGTTGCCGACAGCGAATATCTGCAGCAGCTTCAGCTCCATAGTGCAAAAACCGATGCACAGCGTTTCCTCGAATTCAGTGAGAGATCTACCGGGCAGCTGATCAAGAAGCTTATCTCTCTGGGTTATTCTGAAAGCGTTTCCCTGGAAGTTGTGGAATGGGCCAGGGAATTTGGTTTTGTAAATGACATGCGATTCAGCGAACTCTTTATCAAGTCCAGAACAATGGGCAAACTCAGGCTCAGGGTTGAGCTTCTTAAACGGGGTGTCGAAGAAGCTGCGGTGGAAAAAGTTCTCTCCGGGTATTCAGACCAGTCTGAATTTGATGAAGTCGTAGCTTCACTGCGGAAAAAATACGGTGGCATCCAAGACAGAGAGAAGGCTTTTCGCAGAGCCTCAGGATGGCTTCAGCGCCGGGGTTATTCAGGGGATTTTATCCATCGGGTGCTGAAGGAGGTTCTGTGAAACACCGGAACAACAGGGTGTTCTGGTCTGCAATTGGTGCCGTTCTCACCGGAGAGAAGCTCCCCGAGGGAACTCAAACTCTCCCTGCAGAGCTTCTTCGTGCTCTGGAGAAAACGCCTGTTCTTCCTGATACCAGTATAACATACCAGGGAGAAGATCTCCCGGGTAAAAGGGGCCGCTATATTTACACCATTTCATGGAATACTCTCAGAGAAATGGGATTTCAGCGTCCCCTGAGAATAAGGGTCCAGAACGGGCTTGAGCTTCTGGCCCCCTTCTTTAAAAACTCAGTTGCCGTTATTCCGCAGGGTTTTCAGAACAGGGTTCCCGGTAACCTCAGAGCGCTGGCCCTTGTGGGTAAAAGTGCCGCTTTCAGGCAGTCAGGTTATCATCTGATCGTTTGCTCCGCCGTGTATATTCCGGAAGTGTGGGAACTCCTTCAGAGGGGGAAATGCTCTGTCTGTACCCCGGATAAACTGGTACAGCTGGTTAATACACTTGACTTTTCACACTGAATCAATCAGATTTGAGACCCCTCGGCACGTTGTTGTCCGGGGTTGGGCTTAGATACACCCGGCTTCTGCCGGAAGCCCCCGACGGTTGAAAGAAGTACAATAACATAAAGAACACCAACCTTTTTCGGAGGATTGGAAAGTGAAGACCTACTCTGCAAAGGCCGGAGAGATCAAGAGAGACTGGTGGGTGGTAGATGCCTCCGATCAGACCCTCGGGAGGCTCTCGGCAAAACTTGCCATGATACTTCAGGGCAAGAACAAACCGGTGTACACACCTCATCTGGACACCGGAGATTTCGTGGTAGTGGTGAATGTTGAAAAGATGCGGATAACAGGCCGCAAACTCGACCAGAAGATCTACTACCGTCACACCGGATACGCCGGGGGCCAGAAGGCCACTTCAATGCGCGACATGATGGAGAAGCACCCTGAAAGGGTTCTTACCCACGCCGTGAAGGGAATGCTTCCCAAGAACAGGCTAAGCCGCGCCCAGATCAAGAAACTCAAGATTTTTTCCGGTCCCGAGCATACCCACGCTGCACAGCAGCCCAGGGTACTTGAGATCAAGTAGTCAGGGGGCAGCATGGAACAGTATATAGGAGTGGGAAGAAGAAAGTCGGCAACTGCCAGATGCTATCTCAGACCAGGATCAGGCAGAATCATCGTTAATCACAAGTCACCTGCAGAGTACTTCGGTGAACTCAGGCAGAAAGAACACGCCTTTGAACCACTGCAGACAGTTAAGATGACAGGTTCTTACGACCTTGTGGTGAACGTCAGGGGCGGAGGCATTACCGGTCAGGCCGGAGCCATTCGCATGGGTCTCGCCAGGGCTCTGGTCGAGGCGAATCCCGATTACAGGTCACCTCTTAAATCCGCAGGAATGCTTCGTCGTGACCCCAGAGTAGTCGAAAGAAAGAAATACGGACAGCCAAAGGCAAGGAAGCGCTTCCAGTTCTCCAAGCGATAGGCTGTATTTTTAACACACACGGTGGAAAACGGCGGGTGTCTGGTGTTCCCGTAAGGGAATGGCACCCGCTTCCATCGGAGGTATAACCGAAAGGAAAGACCCAATGCAGATCCCTTCGATCCAGGACCTGCTGGAGGCCGGAGCACACTTCGGTCACCAGGAAAAAAGATGGAACCCCCGCATGAAGAATTACATCTTCATGTCCCGCAACGGTATCCATATTATTGATCTTAAGAAGACCCAGAAGAATCTCGAGGACGCAATCAACCTTGTCAGTAAAATCGTTGCAGGCGGCAAAGACGTTCTTTTCGTCGCAACGAAGAAACAGGGACGCGAGAGCGTAAGAGAGCACGCTGAACGTTCAGGCATGTTCTACATGACGGAACGCTGGCTCGGCGGTACCCTTACCAACCACAACACCATCTTCAAGAGCATTCGCCGTCTTGAAGAACTTGAAGACATGGAGAAGAAGGGTTGGCCTAAGGGATTCAAGAAGCGCGAGATCCTTCAGAAGACCAGAGAGATGGAGAGGATCAACAAGTACCTCAAGGGAATAAGGCATATGAAGGGCCTTCCCGGTGTCATCGTCGTGGTGGACATCAAGAAGGAGGCAATCGCCGTGCAGGAAGCCAGGAATCTTGGGATTCCCTGCATAGCTGTTGTCGATACCAACTGTGATCCCACGGAAGTCGATTACCCAGTTCCCGCAAACGACGATGCCATAAAGTCCATCGATCTTATCGTGGGCTCACTTGCTGATGCCGCACTTCTCGGTGCGGAGGGAAGAAAGCGCAGAGACGTTGAGGAACCGGAGAAAGCCGTGAAGAAGGCAAGTGCCCCCAGGAAAGAGGAAACTCCGGAAGAGGGAGCAACAGCTCCGGCAAAGGAAAATTCCGGCCCAGAGAAGGTCGAGGAGGAATAAAATGGCTGTTGACGCTAAAACCGTAAAAGAACTCAGGAAGATTTCCGGTGCGGGAATGATGGAGTGCAAGAAGGCCCTGGACGAGACCGGTGGCGATCTTAACGCAGCTCTGAAGCACCTCAGAGAACAGGGAGTGAAGGTTGCGGCCAAGAAGGCATCAAGACAGGCCGACGAAGGCCTTGTTTACGCTTACATTCACGGCCCCGGTAAGCTGGGAGTTCTCGTGGAGATCAACTGTGAAACCGATTTCGTAGCCAGAACAGATGCATTCCAGGACTTTTGCAAGCAGGTTGCCATGCACATTGCTGCCAGCAATCCTGAGTTCGTGAACAGAACCGATGTTCCTGAAGATCGCGTTAAAGAGGAAAAGGACGTTCTCTTTACTCAGCTTGCAGATTCCAACAAGCCTGAGAATATTAAAGAGAAGATCGTGGAGGGCAGACTGGACAAGTTTTACAGTGAGATCTGTCTCCTCGAACAGGAGTGGATTCACGATTCCGAGGTTGGGAAAGTCTCAGATGCTCTCACCGCGGCAATCGCCAGGGTAGGCGAGAACATCGTCATCAACAGATTTGCAAGATATCAGATAGGCGGCTGACATGGAAGACGGTTCCGGTAATCCCCGAAGAGTTCTTCTCAAACTCAGCGGAGAAATTCTAGCTGGCCCCGGGGGGAGGGGATTTCACCAGGAAACCGTTTATACAGTTGCCAATGTTCTGATCGAGGCTGCCCGGAGAGGTATTGAACTGGGAGTAGTCACCGGCGGAGGTAACTTCGCAAGGGGCAGAGAGCTTTCAGCCTTCACCAGAACTAAAGCCGATTATATAGGGATGCTTGCCACGGTAATGAATTGCCTGGCGGTTTCCGACGCAGTTGAAAGGCACGGCGGCAAGTCCGCCGTGCTTTCCGCTATACCGGTTCCTGAAGCTGGTGCGGAAATCTTTGCCCCCGGTAAAGCCTGCGAGCTTTTTGCCAGGGGCAGGATACTGTTTTTTGCCGGGGGCACCGGCAATCCCCTTCTTTCCACCGATACGGCAGCGGCGCTAAGGGCGTCACAAACCCGTTGCAGTGTTCTTTACAAGGGTACCAAGGTAGACGGTATCTACAGCAGTGATCCCAAGACAGATCCAAATGCAGTCCGTTATGATTCACTTACTTACGGAGAAGTACTTGGAAAGAACCTGAAGGTAATGGATGCTGCTTCAGTCGCCATTTGCAGGGATAACAGGCTTCCAATAGTTGTTTTTGATATTACCGATCCTCATAAATTTCTTGAAATACTTGAAGATCACAGTTTTGGTACAGTTGTAGAGGGAGACTGAGATGCACGATGAAATACTTCTGGACCTGGAGGAAAGAGCGGAGAAAACCCTTCGCAACACCTCGAAGGAAATGTCTGTTGTGAGAACTGGAAAAGCAAGTCCGGCGCTTCTCGATAACATCAGAGTAGAGGTATGGGGAGATAACCTTCCCCTGAAGCAGGTGGCAGGTATCAGTGCACCTGAGCCAAGGCTTCTTGTTATTCAGCCCTGGGATGCATCCACAGCTCCTGACATCGCAAAGGCCATTGAATCAAGTGATCTCGGTCTCAGGGCAAACGTGGACGGCCCCATAATACGGATACCTATTCCAAAGCTTTCAGAGGAAAGGCGCCGCGATCTCATAAAGCAGGTGAAGAAACTGGCCGAAGACGGTAAAACAGCCATCAGGAACATACGCCGGGACGCCAACGACTCTCTGAAGAAGGCATGCAAATCCGGAGACATAACAGAGGACCAGGAAAAAAAGTCCATGAACGATGTTCAGGAAATCGTCGACAAGGCCGTGAGCGAGGTAGATAGACTGCTTAAGCTCAAGGAAGACGAGATCCTTGAAGTCTGATCCTTCCGGAGTCCCCAGGCATATCGCAATAATCATGGACGGTAATGGCAGGTGGGCTAAAAAACGGGGTCTTCCCAGGGTTAAGGGACATGATGCCGCCGAAAGATCAATTCACGATTCAGTAGAGGTTTGCGGTGAACTTGGGGTGGAATTCCTTACACTGTATGCCTTTTCCACTGAAAACTGGTCCCGTCCAAGGGCCGAGGTCAGTTTTATAATGAAGCTCTTGAGCCGCTTTTTAAAGGGCAACATTGACGATCTGGACAGAAAGAACGTCAGAATTAAGACCACAGGAAGACTGGAAGATATTCCACAGGGACCCAGGAACGATCTTCTGAAAGCAATTGAAAGAACATCGAAGAACACAGGTCTTAACCTGATTCTTGCGCTCAGTTACGGTGGCAGGGCTGAGATAAGGGATGCTGTAGAGAAAGTTGCAAAGCTTGTGCAGTCAGGTTCAGTTCAGCCCGAAGAAATCACCGAGGACACAATTGCAGCTTGTCTCTACAACCCGGAAGTACCTGATCCCGAACTGATCATCCGTACCAGCGGCGAGCAGAGGCTTTCAAATTTCCTTATGTGGGAATCCGCTTACAGTGAATTCTTTTTTACACCTGTATTATGGCCTGATTTCAACAAAGAAGAGCTGAGGAAAGCCATAGATGACTATGGATCCAGGGGAAGAAGGTTCGGTGGGCTGGAGAACTAAATGACGTTTCCAAGGCTCTACGGCAGACTCCTTATTGCTCTGCCCGGTATCGGTCTTTTTCTTGCTGTTATCTTCCGGGCTCCTCCCATCTGGAGTCTGTATCTTTTTTCTGCTCTCTCGGTTCTCGCTGCCTGGGAAGCAGTTAAACTATGCTGTTCAGAGGGCCTGGGTTCTTTCAGCAGTGTTATCACCTCTTTTCTTGCAGGGGTATCCACGCTGTTTATCGCTATTGATCATCCTTTGTCGATGCCGGTGCTTATTCTTCCCGGTGCTGTAATTGCCGTTTATGTAATGGTATCAAGAGGCCCCGGGCATTCAAGAAGAAGAATAGCTGGAACTTCTTCTCTTGTCTCATTTTACGCCATAGGATTCGGTATGCTGGGAAGGCTGTTTTTACAGATGGGCCCATGGAGCGTTCTGGCGGTGCTTGCTCTCTGCTGGATCGGCGACAGCGCAGCCTATTTTACGGGTATTGCCTTCGGGAAACACAAACTTCTGCCCAGTGTCAGCCCGAAGAAATCCTGGGAGGGTTTCTACGGGGGAATAGTGGGAGCAATTGCCGGTTCTTCCCTGGCTGGATATCTGGGAGGTCTGCCTTTATTGCCCTTTCTGGTGCTGGGACTTTCCGGCGGTGTGGCCGGGGTGCTTGGAGATCTCTTTGAGTCATCGATAAAGAGGGATGCAGGGGTGAAAGACTCAAGCGGTCTTCTTCTTGGTCACGGGGGGATACTTGACCGCTTTGACAGTGCGGCGGCGGCAGCCCCGGTGGCGTTCATTGTTCTAACTCTTTTCGGGCTCGCCGGCTGACATGCGCAAAGTTGCCGTTTTGGGCTCAACGGGATCCATAGGGAAACAGGCTCTGGAAGTTATAGAGAAAAGCCCTTCTCTCTCACTTTATTCCATCGTATGCGGCACTTCAGCAGGGGTTCTGGAAGAGCAGAGGATCCGGTACATGCCTTTCTTCGCATCTGCTGCCAATTCATCCGATCCAGAGAATATCCTTCTGAAAGCCGTTGAAGGAGCTGACATAGTTCTCAACGGTATAGTTGGAAGCGCAGGACTTAGGGCCAGCCTTCTCTGTCAGCAGCTGGGTAAACCACTTGCACTGGCAAACAAGGAAAGCCTGGTCATTGGTTCCGATCTGCTGAGCCCGCATCTCGAAGCCGGCCTCGTTATTCCGGTTGACAGCGAGCACAGCACCATATTCAGATGTCTCGCGGGAGAAGCGGAAGCAGCCAGATCCATTACCCTTACCGCTTCAGGCGGTTCTCTGAGAGATCTGCCCATGGACAGCATCTACAGTGCATCTCCGGAAATGGTACTGGACCATCCCACCTGGAACATGGGTGGACGGATAACTGTGGATTCGGCCACCATGGTTAACAAAGCCTTCGAGGTTCTCGAGGCCAGAGCTCTTTTCCCCGGGGTTAAAGTGGATGTTGTGGTTCACAGAAACAGTATCGTCCACTCCTTCGTAGAGTGTGCAGATGGTGCCTGGAAGGCTCTCATGGGTTTACCTGACATGAAAGTGCCCATAGCATGGGCGCTCCATTATCCGGATTTGCCTGCTCTCCGGGTTGCCGATGAATCTCCCCTTGACTGGGGAACACTGTCCTTCCAGCCGCTGGACAATAACCGATATCCAGCATTCACCGAGGTGCTCAAGGCTGGTGACATGGGTGGTACTGCTCCAGCAGCCGCTAATGCGGCCGATGAGGTGGCGGTTGCAGCATTCCTCTCCGGGAAAATTCCCTTCGGAGAGATCTCCGGGATAATAGGAATGGTTGTTGAAGAGCTGGGATCCCAGCCGGTTCACTGCCTGGAAAAGCTTGATGAAACAGATGAAAAGGCCCGTGCTGCTGCTCGAAAGGCGGTTGAACAGCTATGCTTTCGGTAATTGCTGTAATAGTCGGACTCGGTATGATAGTATTCTTTCACGAGCTGGGTCACTTTGCCGTATCCAAGGCGGTGGGACTCCCGGTGGAGCGGTTCAGCATTGGTTTCCCGCCCTTCATGTTCCGAAAGAAAATGGGTGATACGGAGTACTGCCTGGGAGCAATTCCCCTTGGCGGCTACGTTAAGGTTGACCTTGGTGTAGGTAGTGGAGAAGTATCTCCTGTGAAGTGGTGGAAGAGAGCTCTTGTTGTTCTGGCTGGACCCCTTATGAACCTTGTTCTGGCAGCATTCCTCATGTTTACCGTTCTTGGAATAACAGGCACTGAGATACCGGTAACACAGCCGGTGGTAGGAACCATTCATATTGACGGCCTTGAAACCGGTGACAGGATCGTAGAGGTTTCAGGAACTCCGGTTGCTGACTGGCAGGAACTTTACACGGCAGTAGAGGACACTCCTGCAGGAGTGTTCACAGTTGAAAGGAACCATATTCGGATCAGCGTACCTTACGATCTTTCAGCCGACAGTATTCCAGGGTTCACTCCGTTCATTCCAACCGTAGTGGAGTCTTCCGTGGGTATGCCTGCTTATGAAGCGGGTATCCGGTCCGGCGACAGCATAACCACGGTAAACGGTGTTTCACTTGCAGATTTTGCCCAGCTTCAGCAAGAAGTTGAAGCTAACAGGAACCGATACATCGAGGTGGTCTATGAGAGAAACGGAATCGCCGATACCGCCTGGGTAGAACCTATGGATTACCAGGGAAGACCGAT
>CAZRCS010000029.1:0-16400 GCA_964598645.1 uncultured bacterium
CCTCCAGGGTTACATGGGGCTCCCATCCCAGAACATTTACCGCTGTGGTTATGTCAGGTTTGCGAACCTTGGGGTCGTCGACGGGAAGATCCCTGAAAGCAAGGTTGCTGGAACTTCCGGACAGTCTGATGACTTCACCGGCGAAGTCCCTTACGGTCATTTCGGCGGGGTTCCCTATGTTGACCGGATCATGATATCCGCTCTCCATAAGGGATATCAGACCTCTGACGGTATCCGATACGAAACAGAAACTCCTTGTCTGGCTTCCGTCTCCGAAAATGGTCAGGTCCTCTCCGCGTATGGCCTGACAGACAAAGGAGGGAACCACTCTGCCGTCGTCGGCGCGGTTCCTTGGGCCGTAGGTATTGAAGATCCTGGCTATCCTGGTGTCTACCCCATGGGTCCTGTGATAGGCAAAGACCATTGCCTCGGCAAACCGCTTTGCTTCATCGTAAACCCCCCTGGGGCCCACGGGGTTCACGTTGCCCCAGTAGGATTCAGGCTGGGGATGCACGAGAGGGTCGCCGTAAACCTCGCTTGTGGAAGCAAGGAGCAGACCGCAGTTCTTCTCCCTGGCAAGGCCCAGAGCCTTGTGGGTTCCAAGGGCACCGACTTTAAGGGTCTGAATGGGGTACATCAGGTAATCAATGGGGCTTGCAGGGCTTGCCAGATGGAAAATAAAGTCTATTCTGCCGGGCAGATAAATGTACTCGGTAACATCATGGTTGATGAACTTGAAATCATCTCTTCCTGCCAGATGTGCAATGTTGTCGGTACTTCCGGTAAGCAGATTGTCCAGGGCAACAACCGAATGGCCCTTCTCTAGAAGCATGTCGCAGAGGTGACTGCCTATGAACCCTGCCCCGCCGGTAACGAGTATTTTCACTTTATGTCTGTCCTTTCGGAATTCTCCAGCCTTTTCCCGTACATTCTTCTGTAGTACTCCTTGAATTCTCCGCTCTTTATGGTTTTCCACCAGCGGGAGTTCTCCCTGTACCACTCCACGGTTCTCTCGATACCCTCCTGGAAACCCACTTCAGGTCTCCACTGAAGTTCCCCGGCGGCAAAGCTTATGTCGAGGGCATAACGACGGTCGTGCCCAGGACGATCCTCAATATGGCGAACAAGGGATTCCGGGGAGCCAGTTGCCTTCAGAATGGCTTCTGTAACCTGAAGATTGGTTTTCTCCACCCCTGCACCAAGGTTGTAAATCCTACCCGGCAGTCCTTTTTCAAGAACTGCCAGAAGCCCTGCACAGTGATCTGTAACATACATCCAGTCCCGCATATTGCCACCGTCGCCGTAAACGGGAAGGAGCTGACCCTCGAATGCGTTGGTTATGAAAAGGGGAATCAGCTTCTCGGGATACTGGTAAGGGCCGTAGTTGTTGGATGCCCTTGTAACCGCAACCGGAACATCGAAGGTGGTGAAGTAGCTCATTGCAAGGAGTTCGCCACCTGCTTTGGAAGCTGAGTAGGGACTTCTGGGGTCGAGTCTGTGGTCTTCGGAAGATCTGCCGGTCAAAACGCTTCCGTAAACCTCGTCGGTGGATATCTGAAGGAACAAACTTCTGGAAACATCCGCTCTGAACTCCTCAAGAAGTACCCTTACTCCCTCAACGTCCGTTCTCACAAATGCTGAAGGATCATCTATGGAGCGATCCACATGGCTTTCAGCGGCAAAGTTCACCACTGCACTGCAACCCTTCATTGCCTCCCTTACTGCCTCAGGGTCGCAGATGTCCCCCTGAATGAAGGTGTAGTTTCCCGAAGTTTCGTATTGCTGCAGGTTTTCTCTCCGTCCGGCGTAGGTAAGCTTGTCCAGAACTGTAATTTTCCATTCAGGACGTTTCTTCATGATGTGAAGGCAGAAGTTCGTACCGATAAATCCTGCTCCACCTGTGACGAGTATGTGCATTATCTGCCCCCGGCAATCTGTCTGGCCCTGTTGTTGGCCTCCAATAGATTGTCTATGCTTGCTCCGCAGTCGGACCACCAGCCGTCTATTTCATCGGCATGCATCTGCCCTGCATCAATGTATGCGTTGTTCAGATCGGTTACCTCCAGCTCCCCCCTTTCAGAGGGGTTAAGTCCGTCTATAAGCTGGAAGGCTCTCCCGTCGTACATGTAAACACCTATAACCGCATAGTTGCTCTTGGGGTTCGCGGGTTTTTCCTCGATGGAAATGACCTTCCCCTGATGAATCTCAGCCACGCCGTAATCCCTTGGATTGCCAACTTTTTTATAGAGAATTCTGGCTCCCGACTCCTGTTTCCTGAATTTTTCCACATACTCTTTAATGGAATTCTCAAGGATGTTGTCGCCCAGGATCACTACGAACCTGTCAGATCCCACGAAAGCTCTGGTAAGACCGATGGCTTCTGCAATGCCGCCCTCTCCTGTCTGATAGGCGTAGTTGAGACATCTGAAACCGAATTGGCTTCCGTCGCCCAAAAGCTGCATGAAACTGCCTGAACTGCTGCCGCCGGTGACCACCATGACATCCTTTATTCCGGCATCGGCCAGGGTTTGCAAAGGGTAATAGATCATAGGTCTGTCGTAGACAGGGAGAAGATGTTTATTCGTGATGCTTGTAAGGGGTCGGAGTCTGGTGCCCAGTCCTCCTGCAAGTACAACGCCTTTCAATCGGTTCACCTACCTGACTAATGCAATCTTAAGCAGCGGAACACTATAGGAACCGCTTTCCACAAAAACCATGTAAACACCTGATGCGGCAGGCAAGCCGTCGGCTGTCCGGCCATCCCAGGCAAAGTCATCCCTTCCCTGTGAAGAATACTCAAAAACAGGGTTTCCGGTAAGGTCGAATATGGTAAAAACAGCAGGCTCATCCGGTACCCCTGAGATTCCCAGCACATCACCCCTTTCGGGGATAAAGGGATTCGGATAAAGCAATGCCCCGGAACCCTCACCGTCAAGACCGGTCTCAAGTTTCCCCCGCCACATTCCGTGATCGGTGGCCATCCAGAGATATCCGCCTCCGGAGTCCAGGGCGAAAGAGTAAATGACACCTTCCGGAAGGGGACTGTTGAAACTGGTGTATGATTCGAGATTTCCCGTTGACGGGAAATACCTTTTCAGCCCATCCGATGTTGCAAGCCAAACGGAGCCAAGACCGTCGCACAACACCTGATTTACCGCATAGTCAACTGCATCGATGGAAAAGGCTCCGTCCTCAGACACCTCTGCCAGCCCTGAAGCGGTTCCCACATAAACCGTGCCTGTTCTGTCCATGTAAACTGAATTCACAAGGGAAGAGGGCAGTCCGTTCTGGCTGTTCCAGGTCTCTAAAACCATTCGCCTGTCAGCGTCTATGTAGGCTAGACCTTCATCGGTGCCTGCCCAGGCATACCTGGAACCTTCAGGGAAAACACAGTTGACTTCCTTGCTGGGAAGTCCGTTTGAACCGGAAATCACAGCGAAGGTAACGCTTGAGAAATCCCCGGGACTCCAGCTGAGGCGGCTTACACCGCTTTCCTCACTTTCAAACAGTGTTCTGTGGGCGAACCAAACGGTGTTCCTTCCGCCTTCAGCCGCATGGAAAACCCTGTCGTTTACCATACCGTCATCGCTTGTGATATGAAGTTTCTCGGTGACCTCTCCGTTTTCCCATTCCAGCCAGTCCACACCAAAACCAATGGAGGAGATAAACGCGCCGTTCCCGGAGGGACAGACGGCAAAGCACTGGCTTCTTGATGTGAGATATATGTTCAGGTTCGTCCACTGCCCGTCTGAAAGAACCGAAGCTCCGTTTCTGTTGCTGGTAGCCCAAAGGCTGCCGTCGGGAAGAAGGGTACAGGATCTGAGATCGTTGGAGATGGGGCCGAAATCCGGGAAAGTCCTCCTCCATGTGCTGTCCGGAAGGAGGAGAGCAATCCCCGAACCTGAAGCACGGTTATTGGAATAGGTATTGGCCAGAACCCCGCACAGACGGTCCTGGTACCACACGATACCTGTTAATGCGTTGCCGTCCAGGTTGCCGTCGTAAAGGGTCCACCCCTCTTCGGTGAGGACATAGCATCTGTTTGTGCAGCCCACAGCCAGACTTCCCTGTCCGGTTGAAATACTGGCAATGGTAGTGCCCGGAAAGGTAGCATCCCGTTCCCAGGGTAAATCCGGGGCTTTTCTGAAAAGGTTCTCCCCTGTTGCTGCCCAGAGTGTATCACCATGCCATTGGAGATCAATTATCGATGTCTGGTCTATGTCCTGAAGAATCCAGGATTCCGGATCATCCGGGGGAGCTGAGCGGGGAAGGAACACCAGCCCGGCAGTGGTTCCCGCATATAGACCTGAGTCAGAACTCAGAATACAATTGATGTTGTCAGAGGGAAGCCCTCCGCCTGTTTCATAAGTGTCCCATATTTCAAAATATCCGAATTCCCTTATACAGAGCCCCTGGGTGGTTGCTGCGTAAACAACGGTATCCGGTATGGTCTGATTTACACCCAGATTAAGTGGAAGACCGTCGATCTGATTAAAATGTGTTTTATCACCCCCCGGTGAGAATACATCTATTCCACCCCCGTTCATTGAAACCCAGACGTTCCCCTGCTGGTCTATTGCAATATCGGATACCCTGTCGTATGAGAGGACTCCGGGAGAGGTCCAACCGGAGTCGGCAATGAGCTTATCTTCTTCGGGAGAATAGTGGGAAAACAGCAATCCACCGGAAGTCCCGGCCATGATCATTTCGTCCATGACCACGATGCAGTTGCCTCCGCCGTAATGAGGGTAATGGTCCCACTGGGTAATCCTGCCGGTAATTGCCGCCGCTATCAAAAACAGTGTCACAGTCTTTCCTCCCACCATCGGTACAGAAGCTCAAGTCCCATTTCCAGGGATACGCCGGGTTCCCACCCGAGTTCCCGAAGCTTTCCGGGATCTCCCACCTGGCAGAACTGATCGGCTTTCCTCAAAAGACAAGGGTCGGTAACTGCCTTAAGACCGCTTCCGCTCACAGTCATAAGAAGATCCAGAAGTTCGCCGATGGTGTGCCCGGTTCCTGAACATACATTGTAAATACCCCCGCTGCGACCCTGGGTCAGAATACATGCATATGCCCTGATAACATCTTCAATGTAAAGATAGTCCCTTACGGCCTGAAGGTTTCCGGTTTTTATCTCAGAGCTTCCCATGCGAACCGATTCTATTATCCGCCGACAAAAGGATGGAAGGACGAAATGCCCCTGCTGTCCAGGTCCATAATGGGGAAAGGACCGACTCACCACATAGTCCGCACCGGATTCGGCAATGATTTTTTCCGCCATCAGTTTGCTTCTGCCGTATGGGCTCCCCGGCTCAAGGGTCGAATCTTCGGCAAGTTTCGTCAGGGAAGGTTTGTACACCTCCGCAGAACTCACAAAGAGGATCCGTGCCCCGGGGCATGCTTTACAGACCCAATCTGCTACGGAACCTGCTCCTCCGGCGTTCACGGCCATTACTTTCTCCACCTGGGTGTGGGAATGGGCCACGGAACTCAAGCCTGCAAGGTGAATCACATAACGAACGGATCCCAGGGATGATGGAGGTGGTCCCGGAAGCTCCCAGGCGACCTTCGTTACCCCCGGCGGAGAAGTGAATTCGCTGGTACTGTCTGCAGCATAATCTCCGGCACCAAGTCGGAACTTCTCCATGAGAGCTCTTCCAACGAATCCCCCTGCACCGGTTACAAGAATAGGTCCATCTTCCGCTCTGTAACCACACAGATCCCTTTTCACTATGCTTCTCCAAGCATTCTTATCTCCCTGCAGAGTTCTATTCCAGTTGCTTTCAGAACCCTGTGATGAATTGTGTCCATAAGTCTTTTTACGTCATCGCTTGTGGCTCCGCCGCGGTTTTCTATGAAGTTGGCATGAACCATGGAAACCCTGGCACCTCCCAGTGAAAACCCCTTGAGACCGCATTCTTCGATGAGCCTTCCAGGGGGAGGACCCTGATCAGGTCTTTTGAAGACGCTGCCGGCATTGGGAACTGAAAGGGGAAATTTCTCTCTCCTTAGCCTGAGCACATCCACCGCTCTTCGCCTGAGTTCTTCCGGTGTTTCAGAACCGATCGAAAGCTTCAGTCTGACTCCGGTTATCACAGATCGACCGTTCTGAAAAACACTGCTGCGATAGGCGAAATCGCACTCATTGGGATGAAGGGTTTCAAACTCACCCGAGGAAGAAAACACCGTAACCTCCCTTACCAAATCGGCCATGCATGAACCATAAGCGCCTGCGTTCATGTAAACCGCACCGCCGGAGGTTCCAGGAATTCCCACGGCAAACACCAGTCCGGAAAGCCCTCGGGAACAGGCGGCTCCCGCCATGGAGGGAAGAGATGCGCCACCCCCGGCCTGTATACCTTCACCGGAAAAACTGAACCGGAGAAAATCGCCTGAAAGGATCACCGTTACACCATTCCAGCCTCCTGTGGGCGCAAGGGTGTTTGAACCCCTTCCGAGAACCGTCCAGGGAAGGGACCTGTCTTTCAGAATGGCCACAGCAGATTCAAGCTCTTCAGGTGTTGACACGAAGGCGGCGGCGCAGGGACCTCCGATGTTCCATGTTGTGTATTCTGAGAGATTTATAACTCTGAACATCTCGGGATAGTCGCTGGCCACAGATGAGGGGATCACAGTTTCAGGTCCTTTCCCATTAAACCTGCAAGACAAGCTCCCACGGAAAGGTATGTGAAAAGAATCCTGGGTCCTCCGAATTTCTCAGCGAACTTGAGGGCAAAACGATAACCAACTGGCAGAAGAGCAGTTCGCGCAGCAACACGCATGGGGAAGAGCCAGAGGGGGTCTGCCAGTAGCGGATCAGCCCATCTGCTTCCCAGAAGGCCTTTGGTTCCCGGATGTTTCTCAAGGGTGTATTTCAGGCCGCTGCCCCCGTATTCAAGCATTTTGCGGGAGTGCTCCCTGACATTCACGTCATCGAGGTGATTGACGGTAAGGGAAGGTTCCCAGTGAAAAACAGCTCCCAGTGAGTTCAGTCTGTATCCCATCTCAGTGTCTTCCCCGCCATAGCGATTTATCTTTGTATCGAATCCTCCTGAACGGGTAAGAAGAACATTGGAAACGGACAGATTCCCGGTAATGAAATAGTTCCAGGGAAAGTTTCCCGCAGGGGATTGTCCCATTGCCCTTGTGTCCATCCACTTCTGCCATGGAGAGGCGTTGCTTCCCCAGGCGTTGATCCTTCTTCCCATTACAAAATCGGCACCGGTTTCCGCCCTTACCTCCAGGTGCCTGCGAAGAAGGTCCGTACCGAACTCCAGATCGGCATCCATCAGAAGCCCCACTGGAGCTTCCGAAGCCTCCAGAGCGGCGTTCCTGGCGGCTGGTCTGTTGCCCCCGGGATCTAGCCTTATCACCTTGACCCTGCACTGATCTGGAAAAACGGACAACTCACGGATGAATTGGGTCTGCACGGGAGAATCGCTCCCATCGTCTACGATCACAAGCTCCCAGTCACACTGAATATCCTGCCGGGCAAGAGATTCAAGGAATCTGGTAAATTTATCGCCGCCGTTCTTCACTGGAACCTGTACAGATATCTCAGCCACGGTCTTCACCCCCGCCGGTATCCGAAGGAACCTGGGCTCCCAGGGAGCGAAGAAGCTGGATCAGAACAACGGTGAGGAGAGTCCCTCCGATGATTATCCATGACCTTACGGCCGGCTGAAGTCCGGAAAGGGGACCGGAAAGTATAGGCACCACAGCCAGAATGAGTATGGCGAAGAAATTTACGGGAAAAACCTTTCTTCCCAGCCAGAACAGGGATACCGCCATGAACATGTTGGTTGCCAGGGTCGCAAAAGCCGCTCCCACCGCACCGGCAACCGGGATCAGCCTCAGGTTGAAGCCAATATTGAGCACAGCTCCGAAGGCGGTCATCCAGCCGATGTATTTGGTCTGCCCTGTGAGAAGCGGTGCCGTATGTGATATAGTGAAAAGGGCATAAAGAGCAGCCGATCCGGCAAGCCAGGGAAGTACGGAAGCTGCTGGAAGCCATTCTGCTCCGCCGAACACGCTAACGATCTCACTGGAAAGAAGGGCCAGAACCATAGCGGCCCAGTTGACGGTTATCATGAAGAGCAGAGCGCTGCGTCCCAGCTCTTCCATTCTGCCTCCCTCTTTCTTCTTCCTGAAAATGTAACGCTGCCAGGCCATTCCGAAACCAAGGGTCAGGGGAGTAAGAACGAGAACCGCCCTGCCGGCCCACTCATACCAGCCGCTCTGGGACAGGTCGGTGCATATGGTCCTGAGCATGAACATATCAGCACTGGAAAGCACAAGAAGGGCAATACTGGCCGGCACAAGGGGAAGGCTGAATACCAGGATCTCACCTGTGAACCCTGCCGGGGTCTTTACTTCCCTTGTGGAAGAAGTGAGGAAAAACATCAGACCGAGGGTAAACAGCGCAGCTAGCACCGTGGGGATCCATCTTGCCTCCAGGAATGCCACCAGGGACCCGCTGCCTCTGGTTCCAACCAGCAGAAGGAAAAGAAGCCCCAGGGAGAGAATCCCCCTGACGAACTGAATTGAGAAATATGTACCAGCCATACCCCTGGCTCTGGGCATGGATAGAGAGACCTGAAGCATTGCAACTCCGCCTCCCAGAGCAAGGGCATGAAGAAGAAGTGATGGATCTGAAAGATGAAGAAGCGAAGAGATTCCCCCTCCCCAGAGTACTACCGCCGCGGCACACACACCAAGAGGTACAAGAGGAAGCAGTGCGGACCTCTTGAGGAGTGCCCGATGGGCTTCGGTTGTATGCCAGGCCCTTATCACCGCAGCGGGAAGCCCGAGAACCACAATACCGGCAATGATCTCGCTGATGATCCTTATCACCCCGAGCTCACCTGCCTGCTCCGGTGTCAGGAAGGTGCTCATGAAGGGCAGGAAGGCAAACTGCACCAACCCGCTCACAACCATGGCAAGGCCATAGAGCAGGGTCTCTTTGGCAAGATCCCTTCTCACTTTGCCCAACCCAGCTCTTTGTAGCGCCTGTGCATGGATTCAGCCACGGTTTTCCAGTTGTGGGTCCGTTCTATCCAGCCGGGACCGGCCTCGGCGTATTTCCGTCTCAGGTCTTCATCCAGAACCAGTTCCCGCAATACCTTTTCCAGGTTATCCCGGTGAGCAAGGGCGAAGGGATGATCCGGAATGAATTCCCTGTATGCCCCGGACAGATTCGTAACCGTGCAAATTCCCATTGAAAGGCTTTCAAGGGAATTCACACCATAACCCATGTCTCCCCTTGCGATCTGATCGATGGCTATGTGACAGGATGCCTTCAATTCCAAAGCCTCGCCGTGGGACATGTTCTCGATAAGGACCATCTCCACCGGCAGGGTCCGGGAAAGGTTATCCACAGCCCTGAGTATTTCTTCTGTTCCCTTCACCGATCTTATTCTGGGAGCGTGACAAATCCGTATCCTGCTGCCTCTGGGTTTTGCCACGGGCACCAGGGACGTATCGAAGGGAAGGAACAGGTACTCCAGTTCATCATACCTCTGGTAAAGGTCGAACTCGCAGGTTGTGTGCAGTTCCGTAGCCTCCCAGACAGGCCGTATGGCTCCGCGCATCCTCAGGTCCAGCCCGTGGTAATTGGAAACGATGTGGGCTCCCTTTTCCCGCAGTTTCCTCACGTCCCTGCCGTCGCGGTAGAAGCTCATCCCTCCTTCCAGAACATAGATGTCGAAATCCATCAAGCCGTATTCCTTCGCAACCCTGTTTATCCGGGGAGTCCAGGCAAGATCTCTCAGGGAGAGAAGCAGTCTTTCAGCCATTGAAGGACTCCAGAATATCTTTTCTGTTGTGCCGGTGAAAGGAACGCGGAGGCTGCCGCTTTTTATAAGTCTCTTAACCTTCCAGAGCCACTCCATTGGTCCCACGAAGGGAAGATCGAGGCAGATGTCCTCGGGATAGAGATTCTTGGCACGGTAGAAAGTCACCAGTCTGCTCTCATGTCCCAGATACCTGTGCCCCTTAACGAAAAGAGTGAGTATTCCGGTGTAGTTCTGGGGAGACAGGTGCAGTACCTTCACGCCTGCTCCCTTCTTTTCCATGCCCACACGAAAACACCGGCGCCGGCAAGGATTTGGACAAGGGCGCCGGGGATTCCCGCAGCGTGGTAGCCCAGAATGTCAGGAGAGAAAAGGTCAGGCTCAGAAAGTGTATGGAGCAGCGGGGATCTCAAGGGATTCCAGATCACCTCCTGGCGGGACTGTGTGTCAAAATCGTCCTGACCCAGGGACCTCTCCAGGGCATTGGTATCGGTAATGCAAGCTGCGAAGGAAATTACCAGAGAAACAACTGCAAGAACGCGGAACAGCTTGCCGCCTGTGCCGGGTCTTATCAACGGCATGAAAAGAACGGGAAGCACCGGGAAAAGGAACCGCGGCCCCCATCCGGTACCCCCTGTCCAGTCATGAAGGAATCCGTGAAGCACCAGGGAGAAAACAAATGGACTCCAGAACCTCCAGTCGCCGCAGTGGAAAATGGCAATAATCGTAAGAGGGGCATACCAGAACAGACCCTTGCCGGGACTGAACAGCAAACCGGGTATTCCCCTTCCGTACATGTCCACTGCTATGGCAGGATCCTGGCCGTGGCCGTCGATGAGAATGGAGCCGAATCTGTAGTGGTTGTAGGCAAAAAGCCCAAGAACGAAGGGAAGTGCTCCGGCCGCCAGGTAAAGGAAATTCCCAAGGGGCTTCCTGTCCGTCCAGTAGATTGGAAGGAGCACGCAGATGTCGGGTCTTATGAGGAGCGCTGAGCCGAACAGTATCCCTGCTGCAAAGGATCTTCCCGTATGCATGAACCATGCACCCCACAGAGCAAGGGCAGCTGCGCTGGTGATGTCATAGGGCATTCTGCCGTAAACCAGGGCCATGGTACCTATCATTAGGGCAAGAAACCGTTTAAGCTGAATGGGGCCCATAAAACCCTCGGCAAGCCTTTTAAAACCTGCAACGAGAAGCAGACTCATCATGGCATTGGTCAGGGCGGCCAGCACCTTTCCGGCCTCCTGACCGAGAATCAGGCCCATTCCCGCTGAGGGTAGAAGAAGAAGTGAATAACCCGGAGCGTGGGGCACGTATTCATCGGATCTGATGCCTGATACCTGCCAGCCGTATTCGGATGTGAAGAGCTGCCTGGAACCGAATACCGATTCAGCTACCTGGTACTGGGCGGCAACGTCGGTGGTCATGAGCCTTCCACCGAAAAACATCATAAGAAGCCCTGCCCAGGCAAGGAGAAACCTGAAGCGCATGGGTTTCAGATCCTGCCTTTGAAAGTGTTTCTGAACTGACCCCTGGCGGAAAAGGACTCTTTGAACCTGCACAGCCCGTAGTTGACTTCCATGTCCAGGGTGTAGGTACCCAGGTCCAGGTAGTGATATCCCATCTTACGGGCCCAGTCAATTACCTCCCTGTAAACCAGGTTCACCGGTCTGAGGGCCTGTGATTCTTCGTTATGGGAAATGTAGAAGGCCAGAGTCACCCTGGGATTGCAGTGGAACATCACCATCCCGGCGTGCACCTCCCCATTGTCATCGATGGTAATGAACTGTCTTACTGCATTCTGTCCAAGAAGTTCTGCCAGAAGGTTCAGTTCATCAAGAGAGTGGGTAGGCTTAACCCCGTGACGGTCCTTGAGGTTATTGGCCAGAACGGGATAAAATCGTGAGAAGTCATTGTCTTCCACCACCCGGAGACCGGATTTAATGGCCTTCTTAACTCCTCTCCTGGCAGATTGGGAAAAACCCAGATCTATCTCCTCACCAAGCCTGCGCAGATCTATAACCGCCGTAAGTTCCCTTTTCCTGTAACCGAAACCCCTTTTCACCAGTGCGAAATCAATGTAGTTATGAGGTCTTCTGTAGTAGCAAACAGGAGGGGGGGTCATCTCTATTCCGGCAAAACCTTTTCTTCTGCAGTATTTTACCAGGGCATCGATTATTCCGTCCACTTTATCCAGACCTGAAAGATCGTCAAGAACAGGACCGCCGTAGGATGAACCGGGATAGCTTCTGAACCAGGTTTCTCCGTCAATCTCGGAAAGAGCTCCCGGTACGTATGCAAGCGCCTTCCCGGAAGAGCTTTCGATCACCAGATGATGGTTGTTGAATCTGTCCTGGGGATGGTATTCGAGAAATGCCGGTGTATGAAACACCGTTCCATTGTTAGACTTTTCAGTGAATGATGCCCAGTCGTCTTTTTGGTCCAATCCAACCTGTCTTACCGTAACACCGCTCATCTTACCACCGTTATCCTGGTTTGATAAACTGTTTCATTAACGGTAATCAGCACCATGTAGATTCCTCCTGCAACTATCTTGTTCCTTAGGGTTCCGTCCCAGTTCCACTGGGACAATGAATTAGCCTCCACGGTTCCTGCGAGGGAACCGTCGAGCCTGTAGAAGTCAACTGTTACAGGAAGTCCGTCGGGAAGACCCGTGAGTCTTAACACATCCTCTCCTGAAACGAAGGGCTGGGGGTAGAAGTTCACCTCTGAACCACCTGTTTCGCCGCCGCCTGCCTGTGTTATCTGCCACAAACCCTCTTCCGAGGAGAAGTAGACCCCGCCTGAGATCGGGTCTCGGAGAGCGTATTCCCAGCCGTAAAGGGCAGAAGGTTTGTAATCACTGTTGAATGCGTTGTAGAAAGAAACCGTGCCGTCGGAGATCCTGTAGATACCTGACTCTGCCAGACACCAGATCCTTCCTGTCCTGTCTGCTTCCATTGCCTTTACCGCTTCATTTATCTCAGAGTAGTCGGTGAATCCAGAACCGGTCCACCTTGCAAGCCCTGCTGATGTGCCTGCCAGAAGACCTATGCCGGACACATTGAGGAAACAGTATACCTCAGAGGACGGGAGACCGCTCGAGCTTGTGTATGCCTGCCCCTGACCGGGCCGCCAGGTGTCCTGGGAGTCGTCGGCCGGATCACCTGAATGCACGAGAAGCTGACAACCCTGCCCATCGTCAAAGGCTATCCAGAGGCTGTCCTGGGAAACGGGATAAACGCTTCTCGTATTGATGTAGGCAATTCCGCTGCCGCCGGTTCTGGGTGCCCAGTTCATGGTACCTGCAGGATTGCCGCTGAATCCGAGAATTCCACTGGGTTCATCCGGTTGTCCGATGGAGTCGAACTGCCTGAATGCCGCCCAGTTTCCATTTGCCTGACCCGTTATCATCACCGGCTGGTTATTGGGGATATCCGCTTTGATGATTGTAGCCTGGGGACTGTGATACTCAAGGGTGTCCCTTACGAAGGTAAGAATGGTATCCCCGGAACTTTCCCAGTTGTCGTTGTCGCGAACCCAGGACAGCCCATGATGATAAGAGGAAACCCATACACCGCTGCCGTAGGATTCACCCACAGAGAAGGTCTGGGAAGTATTGGGCATACCATCTTCCTCTCCGTACCCCCTCCATCCATAACCGGGATAGTAGGCCTGAAGACCCCTGGAATAGCTTCCCACATAGATCCTGCCGTCATCCAGGGCTGCCATCTGATGAACCTTTTTACACTGAAGACCCGGTATCTGCTGGAATCCCCATTCATCTGCCTCGGTAAGGTAGAAGAGTCCAAGTCCAGACTGGGTATTGGTAATGTCTACGATATTGGTCTGGTAGCTGAAGGCTGAGTAGAGTCTGCTGCCCACCTCGAAGAGGCAGATGGGCCATCTGATGGATGGAAGACCGGTTCCCGAGGAAATCCAGCCTTCACCGTCTCTTTTCATAATATCACCGTGAGTGGCAGCAAAAAGACCCTGATCGGTTTCAACGATGTCGGTGACCATACTGTCCGGGATCAGGCTGTAGTCTATGAGGAATTTAAAACCGGTCTCTCCGGGCTCAAGTTCCAGGGCTCCGCTTTTTCCGCAGGCATACACTGAAGAAAGCCCGGTTCTTACGGTGTTCAGGTCGAGATCCCTGGTGTCCTGCCAGTGATACCAGGAATCTGGGTTCAGGGGATTCCAGGGGTCGTGAAGAGAATAAATGCCCTTGTCCGTACAGAGCCAGAGGGTGTCGCCCCTTTCCGCCATATAGTAGACGTCGTTCGCGGTGAAGGCATCACCCACAGGGGTAAACCCCTGGGGACCTCCGTGGGCCACTCCGCCAATGCAACCCACCCAAATCTCTCCTGTTGCCTCGATCAGGGAGGTTACGATCCCCTCTCCTGGAATTCCTTCGAAATTCGAGTAGGTCTGCCAGCTGTCGCCGTCGAACATGAGAAGCCCGCCGCCGCCTGTTCCAAACCACATTCTTCCCTGTGAATCCTCGATGACGTCAAGACAGTCAGGAACAGGAAGATCCTCGGGACATGAAAAAAGGCTGCCCACGCCATCCTCTTCTGAAAAATGAAATGCTCCCCCTGAGGAAGCACACCAAACACCGTTTTCACCATCGGAGTTTGCCTTGTGAACGAAGGAAACAGAGGTGGAAAGCCCCCATTCAGGAGCTGCTGACAGCAGTATGCAAAGAAGAATCTGCATTTTTTCCTCTCAGAAAAGCCAGGGGAATCGTATGTGCCAGACCATCCATGCAGCTTCCCACACGATGGAGCGGGACATCTTGGAGGTTCCGGAATGTCTGTCCACGAATACTATCGGTACTTCGGTGATGGAACAGCCGGCCTTGTGAAGTTTGTATGAAACCTCTATCTGAAATGAGTAGCCGTCTGATCTGATAGAACTGAGATCCAGCTTCTGAAGGATGGATCGTCTGAATGCCTTGAACCCTCCTGTTGCATCGTCCACTGGAAGCCCTGTGATTATTTTACTGTACTTGTTCGCGAACCATGACAGCATAAGTCTGTGCAGAGGCCAGTTAACCACATTGACACCGTTTGAATACCTGGAACCGATCACAAGATCGTAGTCTTTCAGTTTTTCCACCATTTCAGGAACTTTGTCGGGGTTGTGAGAGAAATCGGCATCCATCTGAATGATCGGATCATAACCTTCCCGGTCAAGAGCCCATCCGAACCCTGCCACGTAGGCCTGTCCCAGTCCGTTCTTCTTCTCCCTTGAAAGCAGGTGAACCCTGCCCGTGTCCGAGAATGACATAACGGCATCACCGGTTCCATCCGGGCTGGAATCATCCACCACAAGAACATGGGCATCCAGGGGAAGCGCAAGAAGTCTTGGGATCATCTCCCGTATGTTCTCAAGCTCGTTGTATGTCGGTATTATTATAAGCGGTCTGTTCAACCCCACCCTCCCGTATCTGCGGTTTGACGCAATATAACCCATACCAGGTGACCGGAGTACCTTGATACGGCACTGTTTTCTCTAACCCCGCAGGCACAGTATGTTCCAGGAAACCATTGGAAAATAACAGGAGGAGATCATGAAGCACGCCCTATCTGCCCTTGCACTTGCAGCCGCCGCAGCAGGCGCGGTAACAGCCCTTCCGATTCTGGGTTATTCCTCCTCCACGGGCTTTCTCCTTGGCGGCTTTGTAATTACACAACTGGAGCAGAGCCCTCCGGGAAGCAGCGTCTCACTGGATGCCTATTACGGAACCGCCGGTGTGATAAAATTTCAGCCAGCCCTGGTCCTTGTTACGGAAAACGGTCTGCTCCAATCCTCTCTGGAGTGCAGAAAAGTACTGAGCAAAAGCTGCTTCGGATGGGGAAACGACACAGATCCCGACAGTTCTGCAGAGATGGACTATGAGAAGTACGACCTTCTGGCGGAATACTCCATGCCACTCACCGGGAATCTCTTCGTTACAGCAGGGCTCGATGCAAGGTTCTCCACGGTTTTCAACAGGGAAGAGAGCATTTTATGGGACAGGATACCCGGCGGTGTATTCGGTGAAACCTTCACCGGCGGTCTCTGCGGAAGCATCACAGCTGTGTTCCCTGCACCCCTGGGCGGAAATATTCTGCTGGAAACAAGCGGCTTCTTCCAGGAGGGGGACGCTTCATACGCAGGTGTTACCGGAAGGGCCAGAATTCAGACCCTTCCCTGGGAGAACGGCACACTGGCACTTGCGGGAAGACTGCACAAACATTTCAACGTAAAGGAAACCCCGGTTCCCTTCACCTCGGGTATAGGCGCAAATGTTGATTTCAGGGGATACAGCGACAACCGGTTCACAGGCTCTGTCTGGACAATAGCACAGCTTGAAGTTGAACAGAGGCTCTTCCAGCTCGTGGACGAAGAGGGAAACCCTGCCCTTTCCCTGAAGGTTGCGGCATTCATGGAGGCGGGACGAACAGCGGATTCCTTCGGCGATCTGTCAATGGATGACGTTCACACCGATTTCGGCGGAGGCATAAGAATAGGGGCTTCCGACCAGGCTCAAATGAGGCTGGATGCCGCATGGGGTGACGAGGGCATGGTTCTTTCCACGGGTTTCGACAGCGCCCTGTA
>CAZRCS010000030.1:0-16172 GCA_964598645.1 uncultured bacterium
CTCGTTGGGCTCATAACCCAAAGGTCGCAGGTTCGAATCCTGTCCCCGCTACCAAGATTAGAATCCCGGCACGCAAGTGCCGGGGTTTTCTTATGATCTGTACGCGTCTTTCCTATGGCGAACTCTCACGATGCAGATAATAAGTTCCTTACCTCTTATCTCATAAATAACTCGATATGATCCGCATCGGAGTCTGTACTTTTCCTCACCTGAGAGTTTTTTTGATTGGGGCGGTCTTGGCTCGTCGGCAAGACCAGAGATGGCTTGAACGATGCTCTTAAGATCCTTCTTGGGAATCTTCGCAGTATCCTTGTAGACTGAGCTTCTTACAAGGATACTATATCTTGCCATCATTCCTCAGGTATTCAACGAAGTCCTCAAAGGCCATGAGGGGTTCATTCTCTCTAGCTCTGAATGAAGCCAGATCCTCCGCGTCTTCAAGCAGGGTCTCTCTAAGTGCTTCGTTTACCAGTTCAGAAATAGAGCAAGAGGTTTCGACAGCCTTGAGTTTGAGAGCTCGATGAAGATCCGGTTCAAGATATACAGTGGCTCTTTTTGTAAGTTCGGTCATGTTCAGCTCCTTGTTGACGATCATAGCGTTATAACGCTATAACGTCAAGACGTTGTGCCAAAGAGTTTCTGCATCCCGTCGACGAAAAGGTTCAAACGAAGAACGCTCTCCGCTACCATCCGATTGACGAGCCCGTCTCTTCTGAGGTGGGTTCGTTTCTTCGCATGATTATCGTTAAGCTATCTTAACGTGGAGGAAAGAATGGCTTTTAGCTGAAGAGAAGCTGGAAGTCTTAGTCGTCCAGAGAGATAACTCTTTTTATGTCTTTCCAGGAAAGAATGCTTATCCGGTCTCTGGCATATGAGGAATCTCCACCATAAACGAGAGTGAGGGATTCTTCCCCGGAAAGATCCCCCCACCATTTTAACCCTGCAAGGGTATCTCCTGCAACAGTGCTTCCGGATTTGATTTCCACTGCGATAAGGGTGTTCCCTCTGTCTATGATGATATCTACTTCATGTCCTGTTCTGTCGCGCCAGAAGAAGAGGTTGCTCTGTCTGGCCCTGTTCAGCCGTGTTTTGATCAATTCGCTTATGATCAGGTTTTCAAACAGGGCACCTCTTGCCGGAGAGATGTTCATGTTACTTTTTGAATCAATTGAGAGAAGCCACGCCGCGAGACCCGTATCGTGGAAGTACAGCTTGGGGGTTCTGATCAGCCTTTTTCTGAAATTCCTGTGATGCGGCTGTAGCAAAAAAACAATGTAGGAAGCTTCAAGCACTGAAATCCAAGCTTTGGCAGTGTTGTGAGTTATTCCCGCGTCAGCTGCGAGATTAGTCAGGTTCAGCAGTTGTCCCGTTCTTGCAGCGCACAGCCTGAGGAATCTCTGGAAAGTGCTGAGATCCCGGACGTTCACAAGCATTCTCACATCACGCTCTACATAGGACCTGATGTAGTTCTGTGCCCATGTCCCGGGATCGAGATCCCTGTCGTATACGGGAGGATAGAGACCCTTTACCAGTACCTGATCAAGATCGCTTCCCCTTATCTCGTTCAGACTGAAAGGCAGCAGTTCCAGGTAGGCTGCCCTACCGGCAAGACTCTGGGAAATGCCCGACAGAACACCGAATCGCTGACTTCCTGTCAGTATCCATTTCCCGCATGTCGCATCGAAATCAATCACTTCCTGCAGGTAGGATACCAGCATGGGGACATGCTGGACCTCGTCGATTATACAGCCGGCGGGATATCTTGCGAGGAATTCCCTGGGATCTGCCGATGCCGCTTCCCTGTGGTCAATGTTTTCAAGGGAGATGTAGGGTTTCCCGGGGAAGGTCATTGTAGCAAGGGTGGTTTTCCCCGACTGTCTCGGACCTGTAATTATTACTGCCGGAAAGCCGCTTGACAGCTTTTCCAAAGTATGCTGCGCGTCTCTTTTTATCATCATGGCAGTAAGTTACAAAGAAAATTGCAGATTGTCAATTCAATTCTCAATCTGCAATTCATCCTGCTTGTCCGATTTCAGCGAGAAAGAGCATTCGGCTCATAAGAGTCTTCCAGCAGAGAAAAGCGCCGGGTCTCTCTGCCTTATGGAATACCGAACCTTCAGATAGGCTGTATGGGTGATGACGCAAGTGACTCATGTAAGTGACAATCTTTCAGGAACTGCTTGGTTCTGCATCGAGTCTTATCAGCGTCTTAACACCATGGAATACAACACGGTAGATCCAGTGCGACATGAAAATGGATTGCGTTCGCTCATCGGGTACAAACCCGGTCCCCGCTACCATCATTAGATGCCGTCCTCTTTGAGGGCGGCTTCTTTTCTTTGTCGAACCAAAGCATATCATATTGACCTTCACCCCAAGAAATGGACCATCCAGACTAGCATCAGGTCGGTAGCTTAAAGTTTGTGGTTCTAGCATCGCAGGTAGCTTGAAATTGAATCATCTGCCAATCTGCTTAATTTCAGCCCAAGTTGAAGCATCAAGCTCCAGTTCCTCTCCGTAAGCGGTTACTGAAAGAAAGGTTATATACCAGGATAAATCCGAAGTCCCCGGATATATGGAATCGATACAGGCGTGAATGTTAAAACCGATCCACCCTCCGGCAGGAGGAGTATGAAGAGTAGTATCAATAGGGTCACTTGTTTCGTACATTCCCCATGGAACAGATGGACCGAAGAGGTATACATCATCATATCCCGGTATTAGCAATTCAATACCTGCTTGACAGTATCCATTGTTTATTGCATTCAACTCATGCTCGATATGTATCTTGAGGGAATCAGTTCCATCAGGAACGAAGTACCAACCTTGATAACTTTCATCCGAACCCATTGTGGCGTAGAATGAGGGCCAGCCGGTAACCCAACCTGAGATCCAGGCTCCATCGTTGCTGTTGAAGTTCCATTCGTCGTTACTCCAACCATCAGGCAGGGCCGCGAACGGCGTTTCGAACACAGTGCATGAATCTCCAAGAACAGCAGCGGTCAAAAAAAGAAGAACCGGAATTGAATGACGCATTTCACCTCCTTACGCTTCTACAATGACCTTGTTACTTTCAATATAAAGGTGCTACAAGAAACTCACAACACCTTAATTGCATCTAACCGGGTCAGCATAGCTCATCTGCCCAGAGAGGACCGACCAGATCAAGACTCTTCTCCTTGGCAAACAAAAAGCCGAATGATTACTGATCTACCCGCCACTAACTCAGGAACCTTCACTGATCCCCTAATGCTTTGACTAGAGGGAGTATGGATCTCACTTCATCGACTTCCCTTCGGGATACACAGCTGAGAGTACTGCACAACCACCATTCCCCGCTCTGGGTGAACTAGGTGAATTAGTCCATATAAGCATCTCTAAGCCACTCCAGCAAATGGTTCAAACGAAGCATGCTCTCCGCTACCATCATTTGATGCCGTCCTCTTTGAGGGCGGCTTCTTTTTGTTTCGACAATTTGCATGATAAGCTTGTCTTTGGAACCATAGAGTAAATATTTATGAATAGATAGCTAACTCCACCCATTCAGACGTATTCCGATTCCACAAGCATGCTGATCGATAAGTGTCTTGGGGAATTCAACCCTTTCGGACAGCGCAGTTCCCTGTTCTTCAGGCCAGGTGTCCCCGAAGTTGACTCCGACCTTGACCTAAGTACATGGAAGGACGATGTATATATGTCCAGATCAATTCTTGAACTCTTACAGAGATTAGGCAAGCAATGGACTGTTCCTCACGCCGCCATCAGCTCAGATAACTGGATGGGAAGAAGGAGTATGCTGGAGATTGATTTATCATGAGAATTTGCTTGCTGGCGATTGCAACTTTTTGCTGTGCCTCTCTATCTGATATCGTTTCACAGACTGACTGGTCTGGGAATCAGGGTGTACTGGGGCCAGTGAGTTCCTGGTCGAGTGACTATTATTCGATATATGACCTGGTCGGAACTGCTGATTCAATAATGCTGGAAACACTACTGATGGAAAACACCATTGCACCGCTAACTGAGCTTGATGCAATTCTTGCATTCGATACCAATAATGACCTGGCATGTGACATTGTTGCGTGCAACGACGGAACATTCATTTTCCTGATCAATTCCACAACAAACCCGGGAGAATCATTTCCCGAGCAATACACCTATACAATTTCGGCTTGCGATTTTATCGAACTTTGCTCCGCAAACATTGACGGAGATAATGACACGGATGTGATCTATACTGTTTTTGACTATCCCGCGCTTGACCAACCCGGCAGTGTTTATTGCCTGGTAAACCCCCATGATGGCACAGGGACAAATTGGTATGCCCGTCATATCGCAGATCTTACAGGGGCAAGGTCCCCGTGCAGCGGAGACATCGATGGGGATGGCGATACAGACATAGCAGCCGTAGGTTTCTTTTCGAATCAAGTTGTATGGTTCCGCAATCTCACAGGTACAGGTTCTTCCTGGGAATCATGTATCATTCTGAACGGTTTTAAGAATCCCATGGCAGTTGATCTTAGTGATTTCAACCAGGATGGTTATCCTGATATGGTGGTGGTATCGGGATATGAAGGAATGAAAGTGCTTATCAATCCCGGCAATGGTTCATCGAACTGGGCAGTTCAGACTGTTTCACAGCAAAACCTCTCCGACGTTTCATGCGCAGATATTGATTCAGATGGCGATGCAGATATCGTGGCGTGCTCGTACATGAACAGTTTTTTGTGGTGGTGGGAGAATAAGGATGGCAGCGGTACTGACTGGGAGCAGCACATTATCAGCAACAATGTCTACCAACCCGACGCAGTTGAGGTTATTGACCTGAACGGTGACGATCTGCAGGATGTCTTCTCTTATTCGAACCACGGTTTTTCCTGGTGGCTCAAAACTGGTGAGGGAGATGTTAACTGGACTGGTAGCAGCTACTCTTTCTATAATGTTCATTCAGAGTTTACCTCCATGGGTGATTTTGACTCAGATGGTCATTTTGATGTGGTTGGGAACGACGAAGATCTCAGCTGGTGGAACCTTAGCACATTTCAGCCCTCGGGAACTTTAGTTTCATCGATTCTCGATGCTGGTAAATCTGTTAACTGGGAATCCTTCAGCATCATCTCCAACGTTCCTGATGGAACTTCAACTGGTTTCCAGTTCAGAGCGTCTGATAACCCGTTGAATATGGGCACATGGTCTGAGATTAATTATTCACAGAACTCCAGCCTCACCGATTTGGTGAACTCTCCCTCCAGGTACTTACAGTACAGAGCGGTTATGGAATCCTCAGACCAGGCGCTCAGCCCATCACTGGATGAAATCGCCATTAGTTATTCGGAAAGAGAGAGTTATCAGTGGAATGCATCAGCTGTTTCTAATCCTGTCTATGGGGAGTTGTCTTTATCATTGTCTGTATCTCAGCAGGAGAATGTTGAAATCACCGTCTACGACCTTAGTGGCAGGTTGGTCTACCACCAATCTCAGGAATACATCCCCGGGATTCATTCCATTGAGATTACCGATGTTCCATCAGGTGTGTACCACTTCAATGTGGAGAGTGAGTCCTTCAATACCAGTAATCAGGTTGTGCTGATTCATTAACAATAGCTTTAGACTCACATTAGTCCGTACTTTGTGATGATGAGGAGAAGCTCTCATATGCTCAATGAACAAGCTTCGCATCTAACCGGACAGCTTTGGAGGTGAGGGCCCCCGGATAGGCTTTATTTACATGATTCGTTTTTTTACCACTGACTGAGCCAGCCGAACAAACAGTTCAAACGAAGCATGCTCTCCGCTACCAAGTACTCCCGGCTTAACCGCCGGGAGTTTTCTTATTCAAAGAATCCTTAACATGACTCAAAGAGGTTTTCATATTAAGGTTAGCCCTTAACATGGTCTCGTCTGTCTGTTATATTAAGGGCTGTCCTTAATATGGAGAGGGGATATGGAAAACCGTGCAGGTAATTATGTGATCCAACCAACTGGTTACAAAGCTTTTTACCCCAAAACACTTCCACCGGAACCTCCAGTTGAAGTTATTGGGAAACTGCAGGAGCAGCTTTCCAAGGCTGACAGAGCTCTCGGGCGCTTGGATGGCACCATTCTTGTCCTTCCAAATCCGGGACTTTTCGTCTTTATGTATATCAGGAAAGAAGCAGTACTTTCAAGCCAGATCGAGGGTACCCAGAGCTCCCTTCAGGATGTTCTTTCCGCAGAAGCAAAGTTGCTTGACCCGGACAGGCCCGGGGATGTGAATGAAGTAATCAATTACATTTCCGCGATAAACTATGGCCTCGGCAGACTTGAGACATTACCGGTTTCAACGAGGCTGATCAGGGAAATTCATGAGAAGCTCATGCAGGGAGCCAGAGGTTCACATCTGACTCCAGGTGAGTTAAGGAGAACGCAGAACTGGATCGGTCCCGGGGGCTGTTCTCTGAACGAAGCCGCCTTCATCCCCCCTCCACCTGATGAATTACCGCGGCTTCTCAGTGATCTTGAGAAATACCTGCATATGGATTCCAGACTTCCCCTGCTTATAAAGATAGGTCTTGCGCATGCTCAATTCGAGACCATCCATCCATTTCTGGACGGAAATGGTCGAATGGGCAGATTGCTGATAACCTTCCTACTTTGCGAGAGTAAGGTGTTAAGCAAACCGGTGCTATATCTTTCATACTTTTTTAAGAACAACCGTAATGAGTACTACGAGAAGCTGCAGAACATTCGTAACAACGGCCAGTGGGAGGAATGGCTGCTATTCTTTCTTAAGGGGGTGGAAGAGGTCAGTTATCAGGCATCCTTTGCGGCGAAAAAGATCATACAGATGCGAGAGAAGCACAGGGATCTTATTACAGAAGCTCTCCCCCGTTCAGCAGGATCAGCGCTTCAGGTTCTGGAAAGCCTTTACACGAATCCTATAACCTCAGTAAAGGAAGTCCAGAAAGTAACAGGGTCAGCGTATCCCACTGCCAATGAGCTAGTGAAGAAGATGGAGGAAATGAAAATACTCGTGGAGATAACGGGCCGGAAAAGGCATAGAAAGTATATGTACTTGGATTATGTAAACCTGTTCAGAGAAGACTCACCTTGAATGAAAGTTGCATAGCCAACTCAGCAAAAGGTTCAAACGAAGCTCGGTCCCGCTACCAAGATAAGAATCCCGGCACGTAAGTGACGGGGTTTTCTTATGATTTGTAAACGTCTTTCCTGTGGCGAACTCTCACGATGCAGATAATAAGTTCCTTACCTCTTATCTCATAAATAACTCGATATGATCCGCATCGGAGTCTGTACTTTTCCTCACCTGAGAGTTTTTTTGATTGGGGCGGTCTTGGCTCGTCGGCAAGACCAGAGATGGCTTGAACGATGCTCTTAAGATCCTTCTTGGGAATCTTCGCAGTATCCTTGTAGACTGAGCTTCTTACAAGGATACTATATCTTGCCATCATTCCTCAGGTATTCAACGAAGTCCTCAAAGGCCATGAGGGGTTCATTCTCTCTAGCTCTGAATGAAGCCAGATCCTCCGCGTCTTCAAGCAGGGTCTCTCTAAGTGCTTCGTTTACCAGTTCAGAAATAGAGCAAGAGGTTTCGACAGCCTTGAGTTTGAGAGCTCGATGAAGATCCGGTTCAAGATATACAGTGGCTCTTTTTGTAAGTTCGGTCATGTTCAGCTCCTTGTTGACAATTATAGCGTTGTAACGCTATAACGTCAAGACGTTGTGTCAAAGAGGTTCTGCATTCAGGCGACGAATAGGTTCAAACGAAGCATGCTCTCCGCTAACAATCGATTGACGAACCCGTCTCTGATGAGGCGGGTTCGTTTATTCATATGCTGATCGGAAAAGCCGTTTCAGGTTCTTACTGACACTCCAGGTGGTAGGAACTCGGGGAGTACTCCATCAGTAGTCCCGCCAACACAAATCTCGGATTAGCTTGAGGGTGTCAGGTCAGCGGGGAACTCGATATCGGTGTTGTTGGGGGATCTGCTTCAGCTGAGTCATTTGTATTCGTAAGCGCTCAGATCGAAGGGGATAACACTTCATCGGATTACCTTTCTCCTTAAAGGCTCCGGGATGTTGGGCAGAACGCAGTACAGTGTAGGGATTCCCTGGCATTTGCTATAATTAAGGGCACCCAATTTAGAAAGCAGAGTTATGAGACCAGTACTGAAGCGGATAGCTGAACTGGACTACCTGGAGATTTATTCTCTCTTTGATGAACTCTTTGAAAGAAGCAAGCAAGGTTCTGAACTGATGCTTCTACTCGATTCACTGACCAAATCAGAACGAATGGAGTTCTGGGAAACCCTCAAACCTCTGGGGAAAATGTGGCTTCAAGGACAGGAGGCGGACACAGGCTTCTCTCCGGATGCCGACCCGCCGGTTGAGCTTGATCAACAACAGCTCCATCTGGCTGAAAAGATTGTGCAGTCCCACCTGGATAGACTGGACTCCCTTGTTGAAGAGACAAGACTCCATCGTGAAGAGCAGATCAGGGGCATCCTCAGGAACAGGGAGATACTGAAGGCTAGAATGCCCGAGTTTGTTTCAGATCAGTACATGGGGCTTCCCATGCCTTCGCCGGTCAAGGAATATCCCCCGGACGCTGATTTGATTGAGCTGCCTGAACCCACCGATGAGATATTAAGGACCAGCAGCATATTTCAGTGCATCAAGCAGAGGAAGAGTCACCGTAAGTTTTCCGATGATCCTCTATCACTGGCGGAACTGTCCTATCTTCTCTGGGCTACCCAGGGTGTGCGGAAGTTCATGCCAGGGAAGAAGGGCAGCTTCAGAAATGCACCTTCAGGTGGAGCTCGACAGCCCATGGAGACCTATCTTGCCATCAACAGGGCAGCGGATCTGTCGGTTGGCATCTACCGGTATCTTCCCTTTGAGCACAAACTGCTTTTCCAGTCTCCGGTCCAGGAGCTTAAGAGGAAGCTGGCCGAATTCTGCTATGGTCAGCAGTTCGTGGGGAGGTGCGCCGTCTGTTTTATCTGGACTGCGGTTCCCTATCGCATCGAATGGCGATATGGCCCCGAGGCCAAGAAGGACATCCTTCAGGAAGCCGGGCATATCTGTCAGAACCTCTATCTTGCCAGTGAATCCATCAGATGCGGCACCTGCGGAATCAATGCATACGATCAGGAAGAGATAGATAGACTTATCGGAGTTGATGGAGTGGATGAAATGACGGTTTATCTGGCTCCGGTGGGCAGGGTTGGCGAGTAGGGAATACACCCGTGGTCGATGGGCCTTTTGCGCGGTTTCTGTATCTCATCCGCTCCACCCGAACACGGGATCGCTCTTTGCAGAATACTAGAGCAAAGAGATAGAATAGTCTACTGTAACAGCGTACACGTGTCGCGTTCTCTCTGGTATGTCCTGCTCTCTGAGGAGTAGCTTTCCCCATGCGCTCTTCAGACATATAGATCCCTTAAACACTGTGTTAGTTGCTTAACACCAGGCCTTCCCACACATAAGACCAATAAGAAGCAGCCACATGAGACGTATGCGCTGGGGTACGAAACACGTCCCGCTACTAGGTTCCGCCGACTTATCGGCCGGGGCTTTTACTGTGAGCTAAACCGTCTTCCTAGATCCTCTTACGTGAAAAACCGGGCTGTTGGTGTTCTGGTCTATGCATTATCGCCTCTGCGGTAAGGCATCTGGTGGTATTCCAATGGAAATGCTTTGGCCTCTTGAGTTTCTCAAGACCTTGGTTTACCGCTTTCCCGGATCATTTCTTGACAGATATAGCACAGATACATATATATCTTTATATCTGAAAGGAGTCATGCATGACAAACAAGGAAGAGCAGAGATTGATCCACATCAGGATTGACAGGAATGTGCACAAAGATCTTAGACGAGTTGCTGCCGAGTACGATCTTACCATACAGGATATCGTCTCGGGGGCTGTTGAAAAAACCGTCCACCGCTTCACTGAAACCGGCGAGCTCAGGGAAATATCCTACAGCGTTGAGATAGACGACAACGGGGAAGCAGGAGTTTCCATGAATAATGGCGATGCACCCTCGCCCGACCTTGTTAAAAGCTTGAAGCGCATAGAGATGAAGCTTGATAAGCTCATTGCTATCGTTTCCGAAAAACCGGGAGTTGAAAATGGTTAGGAAGAGTATTGTCGTTATTGCTATTGCTGTGCTCTGCAGCTGCGGAAACACTGAAAAATCAATTCGAATCCGCCAGCTTGAACCTGTGGATACCCTGGGTGCCGAAACTGCCGAAGATGGAGTTGTTTTCGGCAGCATCGCCTCGGCAGCCATAATGGAAGACGGCAGAATGGTTGTGCTTGATGGCATCGGCTGTACCATCAGGATATTCGATACCGCAGGGAATCTGCTTTCAACAGCCGCCGGAAGGGGGTCGGGTCCTGGAGAGCTGATGGCCCCTCTGGATATGGTCCTTCTTTCAACAGGGAACATTGCAGTGTCCGACTGGGAAGCGTGGGGAGTTCTGCTGTACGATCCGGAACTGGTCTATTCAGGGTTCATTGGCCCAATGCCCGGAGGAGCTCCCATGGCAATGGCAGCCGGCTCCGAAGGAAACATCATCGGACTGGGGCTTTCCTTCTTCAATGAGAACGGCGACGCTTCAGGTGAATACTTCCTGGCTTCCTGGGCGGATTCGGTTGAGCCTTCCTCCAAGTACTTTCAGGGCAGGGCTTCGGTTATACCCTCGGAAGGAGGGGAAATTGAGATCAGGTTTCCCGATGTTGTTTTCGACACTTCCCCTGCAGGCGAGATATATGCGGCTCTGTCCACCGATTCAACCTATGAAGTGAGTCGATACTCCTCCCAGGGAGATGAAAGTGCGTTTATAAGAAGAAGCGTTGAACGCATGGATCTGCCCGCGGCGATGGCTCTGCTTCAGGAAACCGAGGGTTCCGAAAATCCTGAAACCGGTGCCCTGCAGATAGCAGGTATCTACTGCCAGGGAGATTCACTTGTATGGGTAAGGAGGGGAGACCGGCCATATCCCTTCTTTGAGGTTTTCGATCATGACGGCAACCTTACGTGTAAAGTGGAGTGCCCGGACATTCCTGACCCTTACCTTCAGATGGATTTCCTTGTGGAAGATGATGCCATACTGGCCTGGGACACGAATCCCCCCGATTATCCCAGGGTTTACAGGATGGAGCTTCGATAGGCAAAATGCAGCTTTTTAAGATCTACTTTTTGTATTGTGATTCCAGCAACACCCTAGAATGAAGGATAGTCACTGATGAGAATAACGATCATGATGCTTGCCGTCTGGGCTCTTCTGCTGCCTGTTGGTTGCGGTGGGGAAACACCGCATGATATGGGCGATGAAGCTGCGATTCCCGAATTCTCCCTTACTGTAACAGATTCTCTGGGAACCGAATTGGGAGATTCGGCTTACGTTTTCGGCGCAATATCAGATATTGAGATACTGCCGGACGGTTCCTTTGCCGTTCTTGACGGTACTTACTGTAACATAAGGATATACACTCAGGAAGGTGCACACCTCAGAACCATTGCCTCCAGAGGCACAGGCCCCGGCGAGCTGATTCATCCCTTCTGCTTCTTCAACTGGAATGACGGTACCATAGGGGTAATGGACCCTAACAACGGCGGCCTTCAAAGATACGATCTGGAGACAGGTCAGTGGCTCGGAATAGACATAGAAGTGAACAGGAACATACCGTACAATCCAGTTGTTACCGGAGACAGCAGCTACGTCTGCTTCAAAACCGCTTTCGAAGTTCTTGATGACCATGTGGACGCTACGGCTATGATTGCTGGGTTCAGCATGAGCCTGGAACCAGAGGTGGTTTACTGGTCTGAAACCATGCCCTGGGACCAGGGAAACATGGGAAACATTACCCTGAGGATCCTCTTTTACAATTCCTATGCCGTTAACAGTGAAACTGGCTCGGTTTTCGTGGCCCCATTCAACGAGGACAGGTACGAGATACTCTGCTTCAATTCCGATGGTAGCCAAATGGGTACTATCGCCATGGAGCATACCCCCATTCCCAAAACCGATGAAGCATTGCAGGAAGAGAAGAGTTTTGTTGAGTTCTTCCTCAGGTCCTCAGAAGGAGACAATCCTGAACTCAACTACAGCTGCGACCCCTGGCCCAACTACCTTCCCGTAACGGGTCTTTTCATTGGACCCGGGGGAAATCTGTGGGCAAGAAGAGGGGGAACGGCTGAAATGACCTTCGATATATGGGACCGAAACCTGGAACCTGCAGGTACTGCGGTACTCAGCGGAGTTTCCGGGAAAGACGACGGATGGCAGATGGTGATAGGCCGTGATTATGCCCTGCTCTGGAACGAAAACCCCGGAGACTACCAGAAAATATATATCCTTAGTATTGAAGAATAAATAAACAAAACTTCTTAATAGGTTGTGGAGTTCTGCGCAGGTAAACCGTTCAACCGTTCCGGAAGGAAAAGAAGATATGAAGTTTTTCGAAAGCATCAATGTATTCAGGGAATGGGGAATTACAGATCAGGTTTTTCTGGTTTTCCTGATTCTCCCATTTGTCGCAGGAGTAAGTTACGCAGAAATATGCAGTTATGGCAGTGTGCAGGTACCGTCACCGGAAGAGATGGGGCAGGATGTTCCATGGCAGGGTTCCGGAATTCGTAGAGAACCCCCGGAAAACCCTCAGGTGGGTGATTCGTGGCTGTGGTGGCTTTACGTTGGAGGAACAGTTCCATACTACGAACAGGCTCCCTGTACCATAAGGGGTGTCAGTGACAGATGCTATGTAGTGGTAAAGGACGACCAGTGGTTGGTTACAGTTGATCAGGATGACGTGAATGAAATCCTCGACTGCTGGGAGAGCTGGAGCCTGGGGCAGTATTCAGACACAGGGATCTACGACCTTGACTGCATGGCCTTTGGCCTGCCCCCGGATGAACTGGACGAAGATGAACGAATTTACCTGCTTTATTACGATATGGGAACAATTGCTGCAGGATTATTCTTCCTGTTCGACGAGTTTCCCGATGGTACCTTCCCCAACTACCACAGCAATGAATGTGAAGTGATATACCTTAACCCGGAAAGCCCGGGAGGCCCTTCTGGGGACATGATGCTGTCGGTGGCGGCACATGAGTTTCAGCACATGATACATTGGAACCATGATCCCAACGAAGCCAGTTGGGTTAACGAGGGAATGGCGATGCTTGCCATGTGGCTCTTCGGATACACCGACCCTATCTCCGGCTTCAATTCCAACCCCGATAATGGTCTTGTGGACTGGGAGGGAACCTGGCCTGATTATGTGCAGAGCTATCTGTGGTCACTCTACTTCTTCGAGAACTGCGGAGGTTTTGCTGCGGCAAACTCTCTGATTAATCAGCCGGGAAACTCCATGGCAGGATATGAAGCCGCCCTTGATTCGCTGGGATTTACTGAAAATGTTGCTGACTTGTTCGGAAACTGGATCGTGGCCAACTTCATGGATGACACACTTATTGCCCAGGGGCAATTCGGTTACAGGGGTGTTCAGCTCCCCGAGTTCTCCACTAGCTCTTCTTTCTCCTCTTATCCCGTGGATAATGTTTCAGAAACGGTAAACCACTGGGCGGCTGATTACTACAGCTTTACAGGATTCGGTGAACAGAACAGTATCGTTCTGTCATTCGACGGCTCAGACAACAGTGAATACAGGGTTCGGGGTATAGTGATACCTGCAGAGGGAACCCCGCAGGTGCATGAGATGATCCTTGACGGGGGAACCAGTACTGGCTCCCTTTGGTTAAACGGTCTCGAAGATCCGGGAGATGAGGTTATTCTTGTAGTTGGTGACGTTCTGAACTCAGGGGGGAGCTCTGATTACAGCTTCTCCGCGGAAACGGAAACGGGAATAGGGCATCAGCCTGATACATCTGTCCCATTGTCTGTCTGCGCTCTTTCAAACCCGTTTTCTGAATCCCTTGAGCTCTCCCTCTCCTGGAACCCTGACGGTTCCCAGGAAAGCCCCGTTGTTCAGGTGTACGACCTTGGAGGAAGGCTTTTGAAGGCGTTAAGGGTAGAAGAGAGCAGTGGAGGGAAGGCTGATGCGGTATGGGATGGAACTGACGCAGATGGAATTACATGTCCCTGTGGAATCTATCTTATAAGGGCACACTTCAGAACTGAAAGCCATGTGCTTTCCGTTGTTTTCTCAAGAAGCTGATCGGCGGAATCGCCCGACTCTACATTGAGGGGGTCTCGGCTCCTCCGCAAGACGGGAGATGGCTTTCTTTTAAAGCATCATTTACCAGTTCGGAAATAGAGCAGGAGGTTTCAATGGCTTTCAGCTTGAGTGCCCGATGAAGTTCCGGTTAGAGATACACAGTGGCCCGTTTCGAAAGTTCTGTCATGCCTGGCTCCTTTCCTATGATTCTTGACGTTAGCGTCATAACGTCAAGACGTTATGATCAGAAGTGATTGTACCATTCATCAAAATGGTTCAAACGAAGCATAGTCCCCGCTGCCATGAAAGTCCCGGCTTAGACGCCGGGACAATTCTTTCTGGCGCAACTGAGACCCTTGATTAGCTGTCTTTCTGGCAGGAACTCACGCTATAAGGGCGGGGATTTTTCCCGGATCGATCTGATTTCCCATGATGTTCTTCGAACCTGCATTTAACAGGGGCTGAAGCAGAGGGTCCTGGGGTCGTTTGACAACTTAGACTTCCTATATATCTTTGTAACAGCACCCTGGCTTCTGCATAGATGAAGAGGTGTTCTTATGAGAAAGTTTTTTCTGGCTTCCATTTATCTGGTCCTTCCGGCTTTTTCTTCTGGCGTATCGGCGCTTGAGGGAAGCAATCACCGCGATAACCTTCTGAACAACCCTGAGAGCGTTGTCTATGATGCTCCTAGAGATCGCTATCTGGTTTCTAACTGGGGGGACGGGAATATAGTAGCCATCGATTCTGCAGGTGTCCAGAGTTATTTCAACACCCAGATGGATCAGGCCGCAGGGCTGCATATTGTTGGAGATGTTCTCTACGCTGCATCTACAGAGGGTTCTCTTACAGGCATCATAGGTTTCGACCTGGAGACGGGCATAAATGTATCTGTAGCAGATATAGCGGAGAAGGAGCTTCTAAACGATGTTACCTCCGACGGTTCTGAATACCTGTATGTAACTGATTGTGATGCGGATGCGATCTACAGGGTCAGACTCAGCGATATGGACTATACTGTATTGGTAGATGAAGGCCTGGGTTATCCCAATGGAATAATCTATGACCAGGCTTTAAACAGACTTCTGGTTCTTAACGGTGGTCTGACCGGAAGACCTCTTCTCGCAATTGATCTTGCCACCACAGAGATTTCAGAGGTTGTTGAGACAGGTCTTAATGCCATTGACGGTCTTTCAGTGGATGCAGATGGACTCACATACTTTTCCTCATGGGCAACAGACAAGGTTTACAGGTACGACACTGCATTTACAAATCCACCGGAGGTGGTATCTGAGGGGCACTCGAATCCCGCTGACATATTCGTCAACACAGTTGACGGTATACTTGCAGTACCAAATTTTGACGGCAACACGGTGGATTTTCTGGAACTTCAACCGCAGTCTGCAGAAGGCAGTTCTGCTCCTGATCTGTCTGGATTGCAGGCCTTTCCCAACCCTTTCAATAGCTTTGTCTCAATTGATACTTCTTCACTTCAGGGCATCTTGATGAGTCATCTTGTCATTCGAAGCCTGGATGGTCGAGTAGTAAGGGAACTGGACTGCTCAGGTGTTTCTGGTTCAGTCACCTGGTCCGGAGATGACAGCCGTGGAATACCTCTTCCATCAGGGATATATGCCGTCAGTGCAGAGATTGATGGTTCATTATCCTCGATACTCGTTCTGAAGGTTAACTGACAGACCGACTTTGCCGGATAGTGAGGAAGCAGGCCTTCCCGGCATTCTTTGTCCAGCCGAGGATCAGGTTCAAACGAAGTATCGTTTCCTCTACATGTTAAAATAGTTCCGGATGCAACACCTCCGGAACAGTGTCCTCTTTTTTCTGTGAGATCTTAAAGACAGTACAGAGAAGGAATATTGTATGGGAAGTGATTCCAGATACTTGATAAACCTGTCAGGGAGAGGCAGACTATAGAAAAGGGTTGACCGTTTGCTTTGAAAAGATGGTAGGTTAACTGTGTGATCAGAGGCAT
>CAZRCS010000031.1:0-15650 GCA_964598645.1 uncultured bacterium
CAGCTCTTCATGTCGCTTATTGGGATTTTCTACATTGTAATGGGCTTTCTTATGGGTACCGGCGCACTTGAATCCGGCAAGAGTGCTCCTCCTCCTGAGGCCATGGGGTGGGTGTTCGGAGGCATAGGAGTTCTGATAACTGCTTTCTGTCTGGTTCTCGGCTTCATTTCTATTAAAGCGGCTTCGAACATTCGGAAGCGAAGAAATCGTATGTTCTGCATCACGGTAGATGCTATATTATGCCTGTTGGTTCCCTTCGGAACCATTGTTGGTATATTTGGTTTGATAATACTGACAAGATCTGAAACCATAGAGGAATTTACGGGGTAGGGGTAGGAAAGAGATACATTGGAACAGGAAAGAATTTCCGAAAAGAGACGGGAGCAGAGGTACCAGGGTGCTCTTAGTGTGGTTCTCGGAACACAGGGTATGCCGGGAAGACCCGTTACCGCTCTCAATATCAGTGCTTCCGGGCTTTACTGTGTCTGCGATGAACCCCTTGGTGACCTCACCAGGGTTGATGTATCCATCAACATCGATGACCACCAGGTAATGGCAAGGGCTGTTGTTATACGCGAAGAGGAACTTCCCGACGGGAACTGGGGTATAGGTTTATTCTTTACTCGAATAAGATTTGAAGACAGACAGCTTTTTGCCAGCTATGTAAACGGGGAGTGATTCACATTGAAAAAGTCCATGCCTATCGTTCTGGCGGTTGTGATGATTGCAGTGCCTGCAAGTGCAGACAAGTACGCAGGCGAGTTCATGTACATCGGTGCAGGAGCAAGAGCTCTAGCCATGGGCAGTGCATTTGCCGCGGTCTCTGACGACATTACTGCAGCTTACTGGAACCCGGCCGGTCTGGCATCGGCAAGGAATCGATCGGCAGCTTTCATGCATTCCGAACGTTTTGGCGGACTCATCTCATATGATTACCTGGCCTATTCCCAGGAATATTCAGGGGATATGTATGCTGCAAGTCTGTTCAGGACTGATGCTGGCAAGATTGCTGACACCAGTGATCTGCAATGGTACGACACTGGAAGCGATGGAGTTTTCGGTGATGATGGAACAGGAGAGCCAGGGGATTCCGGCAGCGACGACTACGATCCCGGTTCCAACCCCTCCGGAACCGAGGGTAACGGAGAATGGGATCCAGGTGAAGAACTGATTTACGATGAGGGTCGAATTACCTGGGACAGCGCTTCGGATAATGCTCTCTATCTTTCCTGGGGCAGAAGTATTAACGAAAATCTTTCAATTGGTGCAACATCCAAGATCATATACAGAAAATTGATGAGCTACAGCGCCTGGGGCGTGGGTCTGGATGCAGGCATTAAATGGAATCCCACAAACGCCTTCGCCATTGGTCTGAACATTCAGGATGTTTTCGGAACCTGGATGTTCTGGGACTCAGGCGTAAGTGAAACGGTTACCCCCACAGCCAAGATCGGTGCATCTTTCACCTGGCCTGTTTCCAGGTTTCATTCGGTGATAACCTTTGCTGCTGATGGTGACTTCAGGTTCGAAGGCAGGGAGTATGCTGCCCAGTACAGCATCCCTGAAACAGATGTGAGCCTTGATACACACATAGGGGTTGAACTGCTTATTAAAGACACCGTGGGACTGCGCATAGGCTCAAATGAGGGCAGCATGACCGCCGGTCTTGGTTTTACCGTTGGAATAAGCGGACATCCTGTATCTCTCGACTACGCATGGCTGAGCCATGACGAGCTCGAGAGCTCACACAGAATTTCCGCCGGAGTGGGATTCTGATCCTGTAATGGCCTACATTGAAGAAGTTCTTCGCAAGGGTGTGCATTTCGGGTCTGTAATCATTCCGATATCAGCTCTTTTCGTTCCAAAGATGCAAATGGTTCTTTTTCTGGCGGCTCTTGCTCTTGCTCTGGTTCTTGTGGATTTGCTCCGATCAAGGAACAAGGTATTCCGAAGATTCTTTCTTGGTATTTTCGGAAAGGTTCTCCGGGGCAAGGAGCAGGACGGGGCCATGACAGCCTCCACCGTTTTAGTGGCGAGCGCAGCTTTCACCATACTGGTTTTCAGAACGGAGATAGCCGTGGCTTCGCTTGTTTTCCTCTCTGTTGGTGACTCCTTTGCCGCTCTGGTAGGGAGACGGTTCGGAACCACTCCCCTGGTTTCAGGAAGAACCCTGGAGGGAAGCCTTGCAGCCCTTCTAAGCTGCCTTCTTGTTGCCATTCCCATGCTGCAGGTATCCGAAACTATGGGTTTTCGCCTTACCCCCCAGGGGTTGATCGCGGGAGCAATAGCAGCAACCCTTGCAGAGCTTTTCGAGATTCCCCTTGACGACAATCTTCGGATACCGGTGTTTGCCGGTCTCATTATGGAACTGGTAGTACCCGGATGAACTGCCTCATAGAGGTTTACGGATGCCAGATGAACGTTCATGATGGCGAAATCCTTGCCGGTATCCTGCAGGCCGCAGGTCACATGATCGTTAAGAAACCACAGTCGGCGGATGCTGTATTCGTTGTCACCTGTGCAGTAAGGGAACACGCCGAGACCAGGGCGATCGGGCGGGTTACCCACCTTGCCGGGATCAGAAACAAGGGAAGAAAACCCATTGTAGTTCTGTGTGGATGCGTTGCCCAGGAGCACGGTGATGAACTAATAAATAAAATAGGGGTTCTTGATCTGGTTGTAGGCCCGGACTCCTATCACCTCATCCCGGAACTTCTGATGGAGAAGAGGCGGAGAGCAGTTACTGAGCAGTGCAATGAGAAGTATGAGGAGTTTACTCCTGTAAGAGAGCAGTTCCCAAGATCCTTCGTTAACGTGATGCGGGGTTGCGACAACTTCTGCACATACTGCATTGTTCCCTATGTAAGGGGCAGTGAGAGAAGCAGACCTGTAGACGCGGTGGTTTCCGAGGTAGAAAAACTTGCAGGAGTCGGCTTTCGTGAGGTAACCCTTCTGGGGCAGAATGTGAATTCGTACAGTCATGGATCAACGGGATTTCCAGAATTGCTGCAGATGGTTTCCGACGCTGCAGGTGATAACTGCTGGATACGGTTCGTTACCAGTAATCCCAGGGATCTTACCGATAGACTAGCCTCTGTAATGGCATCCAGGGCAAATATCTGCAACCAGTTTCACCTTCCTGCTCAATCGGGAAGCGACTCTGTTCTAAAGGCAATGAACAGAGGGTATACCCGAAATGGGTACATATCCAAAGTGAAGATGCTCAGAGAATACATGCCTGATATAGTCCTCTCCACCGACATGATAGCAGGTTTTCCCGGGGAGAGCAGTGAAGACTTCCTGCAGTCGGTCTCTCTCCTGGACGAGGTTCAGTTCGATTATGCCTTTCTCTTCAGGTATAGTGAACGAAAAGGAACCAAAGCCCTTGAGATCACTCCCAGTGTGCCTGTAAAGGAAAGACTGAGAAGGCTTTCAGTTCTTCAGGAACTGCAGACCGAAATTACCCTTTCCAAATCAAAAGCCCTTGAAGGCAGTGAGATGACGGTTCTCGTCACAGGTCCTGCGCGGGGAAGCGGACAGACCGCTTCCAGAACCAGGGGCAATAGAATGGTCATTCTTGAGGGAACAAATTACCATCCGGGAGAAATGCTGAGGGTGAGAATTACCAGGGCAGATGGTTACACCCATTTTGGAGAGCCTGTCACTCACCTATCTCGCTGAGCATTCCCGCAACCGATTCCTGGGTTTTGGCTAACCTTGCCTTAAGTGTTTTTATCAGAAATGAAGCTCTTTCAACAAGGGTTTCCAGTTCGTCCACCGGGCAGTCATCCCCGCTGAGTTTCTCTACTATTCCCTTCAGTTCCGTAAGCATTTCAGAGTAGTTGCCGTCCATTACTGCCTTTCTTCAACTAGAACCTTAAGGGTGGCATCCTGCATGGAAACCGACAGTCTGTCTCCCTCTCTTACCATTGCGGCATTTCTCAGCGGTTTCCCTGATGTGTCCCTCACAACTGCCCAGCCGAGGAGGAGCATTTTAAGAGGATCCCTTATATCAACGGCATTCTCGAGTGCTGTTAACTCCCGTTCTGAGCTGTGAAGCCTGTTTGTCGCGGCCATGGATATTTCTCTGGCGATTCTCTGCAGAACTGCTGTTCTTTTTTCCGGCAAAGCTGTCAGGGAAGCGGATAGTTTTTCCACGAGATTGCCTAGTTTAAGTTTTTCCATACGTATCCTGGGAAGGAATGAGGAAACAAGGCTCCTGCTCAATCCAGAAACTTCTTCGTCGAAAACCGCCACTGAATCAACCAGAAGAGATGCTGCATGTGTCGGGGTTTTTGCTCTGGTATGGGCGGCATAGTCAGGGAGGGTGGTGTCTATCTCGTGACCAATTGCTGATACAACAGGCCAGGGAAGCTGTGCTATGGTTCTGGCTATTCTTTCATCATTGAACCATGCCAGGTCAGTTTGAGAACCGCCTCCTCTGGTAAGAACCACGCAGTCAATATTGCCGGAAATTTCTGACATAAGCAGATCGGTAAAAGCGGAGCAAACTGAATCAGCCGTCTCAACTCCCTGCATGGAGGCGCATCTTGAATATACCCTGAATGGGTATTGCGATTCTTCCAGTGTTTTCAGAAAGTCGCGTTCAGCAGCTGAATCTCTGGCGGTTACAAGGCCCACTGTAAGCGGGAGAAGGGGGAAAAGGAGTGTTCCATTTTCCTGCAGCACTCCATCGGCTGAGAGTTTTTCCACCAGCTTTTTGAGGTGAATGGCAGCCGAGTCACCTGTGAATGCGTGATCGAACCCCTTCATGACTATCTGAAAGCGTCCGGAGCGTTCCCAGAAGTTCACTCGGGCTTTGAGCCTCACCTCGGTGTTGTTTTTTAAATCGAAGACCGTTCCCTGTCTTCCTGCTTCCAATGAGATCACAGCTTTGTCACCTGCGAACAAAGCACAGTCAACAACCGCAGGCGATTGCTGGCCGGAGGGGGAAGGATCAGCAAGCTGGAAATAGGTATGCCCTCGCCCAGATATCTGCCTGAGACCGGTCACTACACCCCTTATCCAAAAATCATCAGGAAAACCGCTGTAAAGTACGTCCTTCACAGAGCTGTTCAACTGAAGTACGGTAAATTCTCTTTCGTACAAAGAAACCTTACTGAATGGTAAGAATGAACTCTCCGCCTCCGCCTCCGGTATCGTGCACCACGATATAGAACGGACCGGAGTAGTCGGCGGTGAGGGTCAGCGATTCGTCACCTTCTTCAAGACCTGTAACGATGGCGAACTCCAGGGCATATATGAAATCATCCCCGTAGGGGAGATTCATGAAGTTCTCGAAGTTCATTTCATTCGAAGAGGCGGCAATGTTGAGATCCGTAATCCCGCCCGGGGACTGCAGAGTGATCCAGTAAGCGGTGGCTTCTTCCAATGATACTGTGTAAACAGCCGTTCCTCCCCGGTCGATGGTGTCCGTGACATCCAATAGGGGAGAGGAGGAGCATAGTGCAAGAACGAGAACATGAAAAAATGTCATGATTCTTCTCCATTTCCTTGGAAAAGACAATGAAGAAAAAATGGGCCAAGGTCAAGCATTGAGTCAGCATCCTTCCCATATGTCTTAACAGTTCACAAGAAGATGAGATAACGCTAGTCAAAAAATAATGTGTTTTCCCAATCCCAAAAAAATGGCATGGAATCGGACTTGTTTGTGAAGTCGTATTACATAAAAAATAAAACATGAATAAAGACAAAAGGCCCAGTAACAGAACGGAAGAATCAGGCCGGGAAATTCAAATTGTCTGTAAATGAAAAGTGCTGGTGGGGATTATGAGCATAGGAATGGCATAAGGCATATATGGCCATAGAATGAAGAGATAGGTCTGATTAGGACTTGGTGAAATATATTTAGTGGGGCTTCCCTGAAGATCCGTTTGGATGTATTATCTGTTGTCAAAAACCGAAAGGAACATCAATGACTCAGGATTTCCTGCGAAACAAAAAGTCCATAGCCGTCCGTGATTTAACCGGCCTCACCATGCCTCTGAATTCCGTTCAGGGCGAGCCTATACCTCCATGGGTTTCGGAGGGCCGGGAGGTCTACCGCAGAGGCTTGATACTTGCTCTGGACCTTGCCGTAAAAAGAGCATTTCCAAGCTGGAAGCTGTGGGTGGAGCACTCTGTTTCCCTTGGTTACAGGTGCAGAATAGAGGGAATGAAGAAGGGGAAAGAAGCCGAAGTCTGTGAAAAGCTGAACAACGAGCTTAAGAAGGTTGTAGAGGAGGCAATTCCAATACGGCATGCCATCCTTTCTTCTGAAGAGGCTTTAAGCCTTGTGGGCGAGCACTCCCTTCTGCCCAGATGGCACAAAGGTCGCGATTTTTACAGAACGAACAGGCTCAAGGATTCATGGGCATTCGCAATGGGTCCGACTGTGCCGGATACTTCATGGCTCACGGTCTGGGAACTGAAACCCCTGGAAAGTGCATTTCTGCTCAGATTCCCCGGAAGCTCGAACTGGCCGGAGATTGCACCATACAAGGAGAGTCCGGTTTTATCACGTGAACTCGATCTGGAGGAGAAGCACATATCCAGAATGAGGGTTCACACTGTCGATATGCTGAACAGGAGGATTCGGGAGGATTCCGGCAGAGAAGTGGTAATGATGAGCCACTTCTATCAGAACAGGAGAATAGTCCAGATCGTAAGCCGGCTGGGGGACGAGTTCCCCGGGAAAAGGATCGTAATGATCGCAGGGCCTTCCTGCAGCGGAAAAACCACTTTCACAAGAATGCTTGCCACCTACCTCCGGGCTGAGGGATTCGGAACGAGAATGATTAGTGTTGACAACTATTTCAGAGATCGTTCCGAAACACCCAGGAACAAAGACGGCAGCTATGATTTCGAGTGTTTAGGGGCCCTTAATACAGAGCTGTTCGGAGAACATGTTTCGCGTCTGGTCAATGGTGAAACCGTAAAGCTTCCCATATTCGATTTCCACAGCGGTACGAGGCAGGATGATGTAACACCCATGAACCTCAAGGAAAACGAGTTCCTTCTGATAGAGGGCATTCACGGCCTTAATGACAGTCTTACCCCTGGGGTCGAGGTAGAGAAAAAATTCAAGATATACATAAGCGCACTTACCACTCTGAACATCGACAGGCTCACCAGAATGTCCACATCAGACGGAAGACTTATGAGGAGGATAGTAAGGGACAGTTTCAGAAGAGGCTATTCAGCCACTGAAACCATTAACGGGTGGCCCAGTGTAAGAAGGGGAGAGAGGATGAACATTTTTCCCTATCAGGAAAAGGCTGACATGATGTTCAATTCCGCTCTTCCCTACGAACTTCCTGTTTTGAAACCTTATCTGGTCCCTCTTCTTGAAGAAGTCGAAGAGGGCGAGCCGGCATACAGCGATGCTCACAGGCTTCTCCGCCTTCTGGACTGCGTAGAACACATAAGTGAAGATGTGGTACCCAGGTTGAGTATTTTGAGGGAATTTATTAACGGTCTCCTGCTTGATTGGAGTCAATGATGAACGTAATTCTGATTCTGCTGTCTGCCTGGAGTCCCAGGTTCAGCCCCATGATCCTCACAAGGCCCCTCACTCCTTCGCTGGAACCTATATACCAGGAGTTCGAGCTTGAGCCGGTGGACGTTCAGCATTATGACCTTTCGATCGACATCGACAGGGCGACGGAGACAATCGATGCCACAGCGGAGATTACACTGGTTCCAACCGAGAGCAACCTGTCAGAGTTCAAACTTTACCTGAAACAGCTTACGGTCACACAGGTTGCAGGAGCAGCTTCATTCAGCCATGTGGGTGATTCCCTTTTCATTACCCTGCCGGATCCGGTATCGCCACCTGACACGGTGGAACTTGTGATCGATTACAATGGAACCCCTCCTGAAGAGTCCTGGGGAGGTTTTCATTTCCACCCTTACGTTACCTATCATATGGGGGTAGGCTTCATCACCGATCCATCAATGGGCAAGTATATGTTCCCATGCCATGACAGACCTTCTGACAAGGCAACATTCGACTTTCATATTACGGTGCCTGATACTCTGTACGCAGTGGCCAACGGCGATTCAGCCGGTGTTACAGACAATCTGAACGGCACTCTGACCTATCACTGGACCATGGATCAGCCCATGTCCACATATCTCGCAGCTCTCAGCGTGGCTGATTATGAAGTTCTCCACGACTCCACCGATTCCCGGATTTACTACTATGTATACTCCTGGGACGTGGATGATGCCCTGGGTTCATTCGTGAACGTTGACCGGATGATGGCTGCCTTCGAAAGCTCCTACGCTCCCTACCCCTGGAACTGTAAGTTCAGCTACGTGCAGACTCCCAACGGAGACATGGAGCATTTATCCCAGGTTTACCACCTGGCATCTGCTATCAATGGAGGAACCAACTACGACTGGCTCCTGGCCCATGAAATGGGTCATATGTGGTGGGGCGACTGCGTTACTGAAAGGTATTGGACCGATGTCTGGCTGTCCGAGAGCTTTGCAACTTACTCAGAAGCCATATGGATGGAGACATACGGTGAAGATGAATACCTTGATTACGTAGTTAACAATATCATGAAACCATATCTCAACAGCGGTGAACTCTTTCCCATCGTAGAGCCCCAGACCCCTTCTGAACTCTGGAGCAATACAACTTACGAGAAGGGGGCGTCTGTACTTCACATGCTCAGACAGCTCATTGGGGACACGAATTTCTTCAACGCTTACGAGACTTACTTCGATCATCACAAGTACGCCACTGCAACCACCAATGATTTCATCGATCACGTGGAAATTGAGTACCCCGACATACGTTGGTTCTTCGATCAGTGGGTTTACGGCGAGGGCTATCCAGTTTACGATATCACTTCGAACTGGGTTCAGCAGGGTTCGGACTGGAACATCACCATAAACATCGACCAGATACAGACTGTGAGCACTTTTTTCAGGATGCCTGTGGAATTTCTGGTTACAGGCAGCTCTCAGGACACACTTCTCACTTTCTGGAATGACGTTCTCAACCAGGAGGAAACCTTCACCATCCCCTTCGAACCTGTTTCCGTTGAGTTCGATCCCTCTGTGAAGATACTCAGCTCAGAAGTTCTTGGAATAGATGAGCAGACCTATCCTCCTGAAAATGGAGTGGGAACCCTGTTCCTTGGTCCCAATCCCGCGTTTTCCGCTGTCACCCTGAACTGGCAGGGAACCGGGAACATGGAGCTTCAATTCAGTGTTTACGATCTTTCTGGAAGAGTTGTTCAGAGGGGCGTTCTTGAACCTGAGGAAAGAAATCTTAACCTTGCGGGGATTCCTGCCGGAACATACATTGTTGACGTTACAGCCCCGGGGAATGTCCGCCAGGCATCAAGGCTGGTCATACTGGGAGAATAGGGGAAAACATGAAGAACGAAGAGATGCTGAACAGGGCAGAGGATCTCATCGAAGAAAATGTCCCTTCCGGGGGCGGAAAAAAGAACGCGACTAAATCCTCAACCAGTAAAGTTAAACTTGTTATTGCTTGTTTTCTTTTTCTGGTACTGGCCGGATCCGCATGGAATGCATGGAATCAGATAAGGGAAATGAACACACCTCCTGACATACCCCGGGAAGTTCTTCTGGAAAACATGGGAGCATACCTGTTCATGACGGTATCTAAACTTGACTCATACATCGAGAGAACCGGCGGCATACCTGAAACGGAACTGGAATTTCTGGGCTGGGATGACCCTTCAATTGAGTACAGCTTTTCGGGGCCGGACTATTCGGTAACTGTTCTGAGTGGTGATACAGTTCTTGTCTGGCATTCCGGGGAGGATATTTCTCAGTTTCTCACCGAAGAAGCCCTGCAGCGAATGGGCATAATTAACTGATGCGGAAAGGAGGTTGAAATGAGAAAAGGATTTACGCTCATCGAACTGATGATAGTAATACTCATACTGGGTATTTTAGCGTCGATTGCCTTGCCCAAGTACATTGGTGTTACAAAAAGAGCTGAAGCTGCAAGGGTGATCTCCGATTTCAGAGTTATTCTTGCAGCTTCACAGTTGTGCATAGCGGAAACCGGAGAGTATCCACCTGACTACTACCCCGGTGGAGTGCCAAGAGAACTCAGACCATATCTGGCTGATGATTTCTCATTCGACCTGAGACCTACTTTCGATGTTAGGTACGACTGGGAGAACTGGGTGGTGAACGGAAGACCCATGCACCCCCACACGGGTATCATGTACGGTCTTTCTGTTACCACAAGCGATATGGCACTGGTGAATGCCATCAGTGAATTGTACAGCGGAAATTTTCAGTATTCACTGAACAACAACTATACATTCGTTATACAGTTCATTCCTCAGGAGTAAGTATCCATATCTTCTGAAAACCCTCGGATGGTTCCTCGGCCCAGGCAGTCATAAGGCCGCCTTTGAAAGAGAATGTCCAGGAATCACCGTCTGGCTGCTCTCCGGAAACCGAGGCGGAATATAGGAATTCTCCGTCAGGGCTGAACACCCGGAACCGGGGCTGAACGCTGCCTCCGAGAAGAACCCAGAGGTTCCTGTGGCCTTCGACTTCCAGTCCGCGTATCATCGGTTTCCATGGATCCGGTTCCAGCACCGGTATGTCATCTCCCATGGCGGCTGCCTTGGCAGTAAGAATAAGAGTTTCGGTTTCCAGCTCTTCTTCGGTTCTCTGAACAGGCTCCAGATCAAGTTCCAGGGCGTATAGTTCACTGCCTGTGGAATCGTAGGCGTAAATCACAGCTTCTTCCGATGACCTGGGGGCCACATAGTAGTGACCGTTGAAATCGCTTGCAAGATCGTAACCGAACCACACGAGGCTTACCATGGAAGCCATATCGGTCGGATCGAAGGGAACGGTTTCCTCCATGAATGTAACAAGAGGTTCTTCTGTTCCGAATTCACTCAGGGTTATGGTTACAACAAGCATTGGTTCACCGGAAGAGCCGTCGAAGTCAAGGTTCTTTCTCATGTAAGTGTTTCCTGAAGCTCCTTCAAGGCAGGTGGGAGGAGATCCGAAGGAAGGTTCGGAACCGAGCCATTCACCGGTTGTATAATCGAAAGCATGAATGCCCAGTACCTCACCACCGTCTCCGGTTACAAGAAGGGTTCCATATTCAGTGATGGTGAGGAAAGCATTGCTCATGAGCTCCCCGGGACCGTTACCCTTTCCTGAGATCTGTCTCAGGAACTCTCCATCCGGGGAAAAAACCCTTATGCAGCAGGCTGCTCTGTCCAGAATTGCAATATTGCCGTCGGGGCCTGTTACCACGCCTTCCACCGCACCGAAAACAAGGGTTGAATCGCCTAGTTCCACACCGATGGAATCGGTTTTTACAAGGGAAACGTATTGCTCCAGTTCCTCTGTTGAAATCCGGGTTGCCGGGTTTTCAGCCCCGCATGCCGCCAGGAATAGAGCAGAGGCAATAATTGTTTCGGTTTTCATGATAAAAGAATCCCCTTTCCGTGTTGTTGAAGTAAGGACAACGGAAAGGGGATATATGTTACAATCAGCTATTCAGACATACGGCTGTTGCCGCGAAAACAGCATCTGGACGGTCGACAACGATGACTCCGGCTTCCTCCAGTGCCTTCTTTTTAGCCTTATAGGATTCGCTGGGATTCCTTATCATTGCGCCTGCATGACTCTGGGCAACGCCGGCTGCGGTGAATCTGCCTCCCAGGAAGACAACCAGAGGTTTTGTGATCTCGCCTGCTGAAACCGCCGCCGCAAGATCGTTCTCCTGGGTGGTGCCGGTTTCTGCATAAACGGCTATTACATGAGTTCTGGGGTCTTTTTCGAAGGCCCTGGCCCCGTCAAGAAGGGTAATTCCAGGAACGGGATCTCCGCCGACGCAGAGAACTGCAGAGAGACCTGGATAGTCTTCTCCCCATAGGGGGCCGAAGGTTCCGTCAGATTTTGGACCGGGAAGGTTTTTCCTGCAATGGAAGGCTCCCAGAAGCTGGCTCAGTCCGCCGGATCTGCTTATTACACCAACCTTGCCCGGAAGGTAGTTCTTCCTGGCCCAGGATGCGCTACCGCCTATAAGACCGAAGAGGTAGCCGGAGGTATCGAGCATGCCAACCGTATTGGGTCCAAGGCACATAGCACCCTTTTCAGATGCCTTTTCCTTCAATCTTATGGAGTCCTGGGTGGAAACCCCGTCTGCTGTGAGCACAAGGAATTTTATTCCTGCATCCATAGCGTCGAAGGCTGCCGATGCAACAGCGCCTGCAGGAACGAAGAAAACAGCACTGTTGATTTCCGGATTGGCTTTTACCGCCTCGGCAGCAGTGTTGAACACTGGAATGCCATCCACCTCCTGACCACCCTTGCCCGGGGTGCAGCCTGCTGTTATCACGGTTCCGAACCCGGCCATCAGTCTGGTGCGGCTCTTACCCTGTCTTCCCGTTATTCCGAAAACAAGCACCCTGGGCTCGTCTATTCCGCAGAGATATTCAAGTATTCCAGCCATTACAGTACCTCCCCGGGAATGTCCAGTTCGATGGTAAGCTCTCCGTTCCCCTCCAGAAGGGATTCTGTCTCACAGACGAGACAACCGATGCACCTGGCATCGGGATTGGCCTTCACTGTTCCGTCTTCCCACTTCAGATAACCGGTTGGGCAGCATTTCAGACACGAAGGTTCAACTCCCTCGGGGTTCCTTTCCGGATGGTAAACGAACTTTGCAGGTGGTGCTTCGGTTTCAATAACCAATGTGCCCTGTGAAGTTTCTACGCTGCAGGTTATTCTATCCTTCTGAGCCAGTTCACCAATTCTGTCCACCATGGCGTTTGGGAATATCTCCGGACGGAAAGTCTCTACCTTGACCGGCAGGCTGTCTCTGACCCTTTCGAAAAGCTGGAAGGCTTTCTCCTGGTCTGTTCCGCCGAAGCGGAGCATGCAGGGCAGGGGAGAAGAGGATTCTCTCAGGGCCTTCCATACGGCGCAGGCAAGGTGGTACTGGCTTTGGAAGGCCATACCGCTTCCTGTGAGGAATAGTACACGGGCTTCCGGCTGACTCATTATTACCCTGAGTATTCTGTAGCTTTTGAATGCCGATAGACCACCGGACGTGTCGCTTTCGTTCAGGGTGAAAATGTCATCTCTTCCACCTGTGGCCATTTCCCAGAGCATTTTTCCTCCACCGCCACAGAGGTTTGTGGCAACGGCAACTGATCCCGCTGGAACAGATTCTCTGGAGGCTCTGAAAAAACCGGTTCCAGCAGGGTCGGCAAGGTTTACCGCCTCCACTATTCTTTCAAGTGATGTGGTTTCTTCTTCGCCGCTTTCAGGCATTCTGAACAATTCGGTATGCTTCCGTGGAATACCGTGTTTTTCGAATTCAGCTCTGCAGTCCACGACTACCTGTGAGCCGTCTGGAAGTACTGCAATGGGATTTGCTTCCAGAACCGTAAGCCGGTATTCGATGAAGGTTCTTACCATTCCCGCGAGAAGCGCTGCCAGAGATTCGCGGTTCTCCACCTGGGGAAGATGTTTCCCAATGTCCCCTGCAGCGGGTGGATGTATAAGACTGAAGGGAATTCTGTGCAGCGATCCGGAGCGCTCTTCAATGCCGGATCCCCCGTCAGGGCTGAATAGAAGAACTCCCCCAGGCAGTGTTTTCTCACTGCCGAAATCGAGCAGGCACCCGGCATAGTACTCCCGGGTTATGTCAACGGCACCGGCAGCAAGTACTCCGTGGCAGTTTTTGCGGCTGAGAAGATCCTGAAGACCATTCCTGATCTCTTCAGGGGTGGAAGCCCTGCGGACAAGTCCGGAAGCGGCACGGCTGGTTGCTCCGGGTATCTGAGCTTTCAGGAAAACAACTGGTTCAGGGAGTTTTTCGGGCATTTCTGTGAAAAACATCCCGGGAACCACCGGCACCTCATTGTTTTCCAGCAGGATACGTGTTTTGTATTCGGGCAGTGCAGGCATTTCAGTCTCCACTTCTCTGCATTTTTTTCAGCAGTCGGTCTGTTCTTTTCACACCCTTTGCCCATTCAAGAGCAACCGGGATATTGAGTGAATAGAGGTAATTGTATTCGGGATAACATGATGCGGTGCATGAATGGCAGGGCAGTTTCTTGTTCTGCAGATTCAGAAACGCATTTTTGAAACCAGTTTCCAGGGCGTTCTGCATACCTGCGTATTCTCCTATGAGAAGAGAACAGGGGTAGACCGTTCCGTCTACATCTACGTTGCAGTAAGATCTGCCGGCCCTGCATGACGGGCCGTAGAACCTCTCCGCTATTCTGGTTTTTCTGTAATCGGGCCACTCGGAGGCTTTTCTCAGAAATCTGCTGCTGAGTGCTATGGGAGCACCCTGTTTCTTCATCAGGCAAAGCTTTTTAAAGGCCTCTGAATACTCGGAAGGAGAAGGCATCATAGCACCGGTGTTCCCACCAAGGGTATCGTTGTGGTGCAGGGCCTGAAAGGTTGTGAGAAAGCCGTATTTTTCTGCGGTCTCCATTATCTCATCAATGCGGTTTATGTTGTTCTTCGTAAGAACGGTTATTGACCAGAGTCGAACTTTCCCCGATGCGGTTTCGAAGGCTTTCATCACCTTCTCCCAGCTGCCTGTCTCTCTGTTTGCATCATGGGCTTCTCTCGGCCCGTCGTAGGAAAGCACCAGATGGTCTATGTTCTCCAGGATCTCAGGCCTTGACGGAACCAGGTATCCGTTTGAGTCCAGACTAACGTACATCCCAAGGGAACGGGCATAGCTGCAGAGTTCGACTATGTCCTGTCTTGCAAGGGGTTCACCACCCCACACTCCTATACGCAGGGTTCCTGCTTCCGCCATTTCCTTAAGTATGATTTTCCACTGTTCAGTGGAGAGATCGGGACGGCAGCGGGAGGGTATCTGGCAGTAGGCACATCTGCTGGGACATCTGTCTGTAACGGAAACCATTACGTTAAGGGGTATCCTGGCTCCGAGAACGCATCTCAGGGCGCCGAACCCCATTTTTAACTGTCCGGCTAAGTTCATTAGTCCTCCGGTTCCCGTCAGGGAAAGTTGTATTTAGAAAAGCTAATATACTAGCCGCTTCCCTTATGGAATACCTCGGGCATTCAGTATGTACCAAAGAAAGCACGGCCATTGACAACGGACTGCCGTCTGAGAATTATCAGTATTGTGTCCGTGCAGGGATTCAAAGTTTAACGCCGTTTCAGGCACAAAAAGGGAGGCTGTTTTGAGAAAATCAATCATTTTCATGATGATGTTCATGGTTGCCGCTGCATTTGCAGGCAGGATAAATATCACAAACGACACAGGAAGCTACGACTTCTGGTATGTCCACATCTCACCTTCATCTTCAGATTCCTGGGGTGATGACTGGCTTGGTGAAACCGAGGTCATCTATGCTGGCGACAGCAGATCTTTCAGCGTAAGCAATGACACCTATGATGTGATGATCGAAGATGAAGACGGCGACACCTACACATTCTGGAATGTCAGGGTCAACGGTACCGTGAACATGGTTGTGGATCTCGGAAATCTCGGTGAGCAGACCTGGAGCAGCAGCGGCAGTACCTCAGCCCATACCGGCGGCGGAATGGCCCCCATTACAATTGACAATGACCTGGGCAGCTGGACGATCTGGTACATTTACGGCGATCCCAGCGACTCACCCTGGGGC
>CAZRCS010000032.1:0-12717 GCA_964598645.1 uncultured bacterium
AAGCAATGCTTTCCGATTCGCTGTCGGTTGGAATAACCAATACCATCATTGGAACTCTGGGAGACCTTGGGAACATGGAATCACTGCCTTTGATCATTCCCTTTGCCCAGTCGGAATCCGAACGCATAAGGAGACAGGCCGCGGTTACCCTGGGCGAATTCGGGGAAGAAGCAATTCCCGCCCTCGAGCCCCTCCTTGATGATCCTTCCCTTGCAGTACGCTCGGCGGCGCAGGGATCCATCGAGGGAATAAACGGTAGCGACTGACGGTACCTCAGAAACAAGGGGGTTTGACACCATTTGCTCTTGGAGCTATTTTGCCAGTACGAAGGGCAAGACTCTTCGAACAAAAAAGAAACGAAAGTGAGGAGAGATTCTATGAAGAAACTCAGTATTATTTTCATGGCAGTGATGATCGCCGCCATCGCAGGCTGCGCCGGCGACGACTCAACCGACCCCAACGGCGACCTGGCCGTCGTTCAGCAGCTTGTACTCGACGGTACAAGCACAGGCAGAACCGTTGTTCTTACATGGTCCGCTGTAACCGATGATATCGAAGGCTACAAGATCTATTTCAAGACCGACGGAGAAGGCAGCTGGGTTGAGGCCGGAACCTCCACCACCACAACCTTCACCCACAATGCTGTTGTTGCAGGAACATATGCCGTAATGGCTTACGACGGTGATAACACCTCTTCCGACTACTCCAACACCGTATCCACCATGCCCAGCATCGTAAACGTCACCTACTCAATCTACGATAACTACGCACCTGCCGATTACCACAGCGGGTTCATATTCGGTGAGAACGCAGGCCAGACAGGCTTCGCCAGTCAGACAAGCTTCGTCCAGGACATCTATGCCTACGACGAGAGCAAGGGTGACGAGGATGTATGGCTTTACAGCGGCAACTTCGGAACATATGGCAACGGCAACCAGAGCTACTTCCAGACCCCTGCAAGCGGCGTTTACGGCAACTGCGACCCCAGCGGCACATGGTACAGCACCAGCTACCAGCTTTACACTTCCGACAGTGTAGTGTTCGTTGCTCTTCCCTACAGCGGTGGATCTTTTGCCTACGCCAAGATGTATGGACTTCAGATCAGCGCCGAGTCCACAAGCAACAACGGCACAGAGGTCAGCTTCATGTACGAGTATCAGTCCAACGACCTTGGTCTGACTCTCTTCACAAGCAACGCCAACTAAACCGTTTCTTGTATCTGAGAGGGGGAGGGGATACCCTCCTCCTCTTTCGTTAGAGGCACAGGAGGAACCACATGATAGCAATTCTCATAAGCATACTTCTCGCTGCTCCGGGAACAGGGGACAAGCAGGGAGGTCTTCCTCCGATGCTTCTCGATCCCGATGCCTATTCTGGCCAGTCCTCCGATGGACTTCCCGCGAATCTCGGCTCCGTGATGGATCAGGTGCTTGCTCTGCCAGGGGTTACCTTCGGTCTTGGAGTCGTTGACCTTAAGACAGGCGAAGTAATGACCAGGAACGGCAGCAGACGGTTTTACATGGATACGCCTGACGTTGTTAACGCCGCCGCTTGTGTAAGCAGGCACAACGCGGGAGTATTACGCCTTGATTCTCTCATTGCCCGGGACGAGCAGCTCTGGCAGATACTCAGAAGGGGCCAGCAGGGTTCCCGTGAGGCCACCCAGTCCATAAGGTATTACATGGGAGGTCCAGAGATACTTGATACCTGGCTTGTGTCCTCAGGGCACACAACAACCAGTTTCCCCGGGGTCCAGCTGGACTGGGAGGGAGCTCCGGATGTGGCCGCAAGCTACACCACGGTGAACGACTGCCTTGATTTCATGGAAATGATCTACGGATCTCTGGACAATATTGCCGTACGAAGAATGGCCGCAAATCCGCCCCTTTCCGCTGATCTGGAACAGGCACTTGGCGAAGACAACATAGTGTACGGCTGGATAAGCGACGGCGGAGATACCCGCAGCATCAATCTGATAATATCGAAACCGGACGGCTCGAAGTATGGAGTCTGTGTTCTGGCGAACAACCTTTGCTGTGCCGCAAAGGCCGACCTCGGCTTCACAACCATCTGGAACGCTCTGTAGATAAGGTTTTTCTGTTCACTCCCCGGTATGGTTTTTCCATGCCGGGGATTTTTTATTCAGGTTCAGGTCATTGACGGAAAAGTTTAAACCGGTATTTTCCCGCCAACCCCCGAATTCCAGATAAACAAATCGAGAGGAGACCATAATGGCCATGAACCTCAAGGGCAGAAGTCTGCTTACACTCCTTGATCTCAGCCCCGCTGAGCTCCGTTACCTTCTTGACCTTTCCCACAACCTGAAGCAGGAAAGGCTGGGCTTCCAGACCTTCCAGCGTTTCCAGGGCAAAACCCTTGCAATGCTTTTCGAGAAGCGCTCCACAAGAACCCGCTGTGCCTTCGAAACAGCCTTCGGCGAAGAGGGCGGACACCCGGTATTCCTGAGTTCTTCCGACATCCAGCTGGGTTCCAAGGAGTCCATCGAGGATACAGCCAGGGTACTTGGAAGAATGTTCGACTGCATAATGTTCAGAGGCTTCAGCCAGGAAACCGTTGAAGCCCTCGAGGAATACTCCGGCGTTCCGGTTTACAACGGCCTCACCGACCTCTACCACCCCACCCAGATACTCGCCGACCTCATGACCATCGAAGAGCACGTTGGAGAGCTCAGGGGCCTGAACTTCGTCTACACAGGCGACGGCAGGAACAACATGGCAAACAGCCTGATGATCGGCTGCGCCATGGTGGGAATGAACTGCACCATCCTTGCCCCTGAAAGCCTTCAGCCCGAGCAGGAGCTCGTGGACATGGTACTGGGTCTTGCCGAGGAGAGCGGTTCCGAGATCAGGATAACCGATAACGTTCAGGAAGCCGTATCCGGTGCGGATGTGATCTACACCGATGTCTGGGCATCCATGGGTGAGGAAGACAAGGCAGCGGAGAGAATAGCCCTTCTCAAGCCCTACCAGGTTAACGAGGAGCTTATGGAGGCAACGGGCAACCCGGACTGCCTCTTCATGCACTGTCTGCCTGCCGTAAAGGGTAACGAGGTTACCTTCGAGGTTATCGAGGGTCCCCAGTCCGTTGTATGGGACGAGGCAGAGAACCGGAAGCACACCATCAAGGCCCTGATGGTTGCAACCGTCTGCTAGCTGAGCTCTTGATTGAATGGGCGCCCGGGGTAATTCCCGGGCGCTTTTCAGTTTTCTTCGTGGAGGAGCTTAAGGTAGGACTGGTATCTTCCCCGGTCTATGATTCCATTTTCCACGGCCTGTCTTACTGCGCATTCAGGTTCGGTTTCATGCAGACAGTCTCTGAACCTGCACTGGGGCAGATCCAGGAATTCACGGAAACAGAAACGCAGCTCAGGGGTGGGGATATGATCGACGGAGAAGGCTCTGAGGCCGGGGGTGTCCATAAGGAATGTTTCTTCTTCCAGGCGGATGAGCCTTGCCGAGACGGTCGTGTGGCGGCCCTTGGTGGTTTTAACGTTGACCGCTCCCACCTTCAGTTCGATGTGAGGGTTAACTGCCTTGATCAGCGATGTTTTCCCTGCCGCTGAGATCCCCGCCAGAACCACTGTTTTTCCGTGGATGGCGTTTCTGAACTCATCTATTCCCGCACCGGTTTTAGAACTCGTTTCGATGACCTTGTACCCGGCAGTTTCCTGGTAGACCCTTCTGAGTTCCTCAGGGTCTGCGGCATCATCCTGCCCTTTAAGATCAACCTTGTTGAAAACGATGGCAGCCTTGAGCCTGCTCCATTCGGCGGAGGCCAGGGCCCGGTCGATGAAACCTCTTCTAAGTGGCGGGCTCGCAATGGAAGCCACGACCAGTACCAGGTCGATGTTCGCCGCCAGGGTCTGCATCTTTCCCAGGGGTGAGGTTCTCTCAAGGGTTCCCTTTCTCTTCAGAACCTCCTCGACGTACCAGGCGCCGCGATCTTTCTTCACCTTAACGCTGTCACCGCAGACAGGGTTGCCCGTAACCCGGAATACGTTGCTGGAGACCCTGGCTTTTTCCGTTGAGCCGTCCTGGAAAAGAAGTGTAACACCCCGCCTTCCGGCGGATGCTATTCTTGCGATGCTGTCAGTTTTCCCTGTAATGAACCACCTCGATGACGTCAGTGTTTACAAGCCAATGTTCTTTATGCCTCGGGAAATATATACCTTCCTGAAGCTTCACGTAACTGGAGAGTTCGGTTTGTTCAGGAATATCACAGGCGGTGGATATCCTCAGGAATCAGTGACAGATGATTGCAGCCCCGGTCAGTCCTCAGGCTCGGTGAGCCTTATTATGAATTCGTCGGGGCGGCCCCAGCCCAGGATTTCCCTTACCCTTTTCTCCATGTACAGAGAGTCGTTCTGAAGAAGATATATGACGCTGTTCAGAGAGTCTATCTCTCTGGTCAGAGAGTCGTTGGCAGCCTGAACGGCTTCTATCTCTTTCTCCATATCGGTAATGGCCATAAAGCCGTTCCTGTTGAACAGAAGTATGGCCCCGGCGGTGAGAAAGGCGGCGGTTACAAGCAGAGTTGTAAAAAGTCTTGCTTTCCTTGCTTCCGCCAGCCGTTTCTCACCGTACATCAGATCATCCTCTGACTATGCTCATTCCGGCATACTCAGCAGTTCCCTCCAGGGCCTCTTCTATACGCAGGAGCTGGTTGTACTTGGCGGTACGGTCGGTTCGGCAGGCGGAGCCTGTTTTTATCAGGCCGGTGTTCCTTGCCACCGCCAGGTCTGCTATGAACGTGTCTTCGGTTTCGCCGCTTCTGTGGCTTATTACAGCTGCCATGCCGTTCCTGTGGGCGGTATCTATAGCCATGAGAGTTTCGGAGACTGTCCCTATCTGATTCAGCTTGATGAGAATAGCATTGGCGGCCTTAATCTCGATGCCCTTATTGAGCCTGTCCACATTGGTTACGAACAGGTCGTCTCCCACTATGTGAATGCGGTTTCCAAGCCTTTCGGTCATAAGCTGCCAGCCTTTCCAGTCATCCTGGGCGTGGCCGTCTTCTATGCTGATTATGGGGAAGCTGTTAACCAGTTTCTCCCAGTAGTCCACCATCTGTTCAGAATCGAAACCCGCAGGATCCTCTCCGTGCATGTAGTAGCGGCCCTGTCTGTAGAACTCGCTTGATGCGGGATCAAGGGCGATGAAAACATCCTCTCCCGGAGTGTATCCGGCTGCCTTTATGGTCTCAACTATGAACTCAAGGGCAGCTGTGTTATCCGGCAGGTCCGGAGCAAGGCCGCCTTCATCCCCTACACTGGTGGACATACCTGCAGCCTTTGCTCTTTTCTTAAGGGTCTGGAAAATTTCAGCACCTGCCTGAAGAGCTCTGTGGAATGTTTTGAAACCAGCCGGGACAACCATGAATTCCTGCAGGTCGATGGGGTTTGAAGCGTGTTGACCGCCATTGATGATGTTCATCATGGGCACTGGAAGTATCCTGGCGGCAGGACCGCCGAGATAGCTGTAAAGGGGAACCATAAGGCTGTCTGCCGATGCCCTGGCGCAGGCCATGGAAACCGCCAGAATTGCGTTGGCACCAAGCTCGCTTTTGTTATGGGTGCCATCCAGTTCATTCATGAGGCTGTCGATCTCGAACTGACACGATGCTTCTTTGCCCAGGAGCGCAGGAGCAATCTTGGTGTGAATGTTGTTAACAGCATTCTGAACCGATTTGCCCAGGAACGCGTCTTTACCGTCACGTAGTTCGACGGCTTCATGGTCTCCGGTGGATGCTCCGCTGGGGACTGCGGCCCTTCCAAAGCTTCCATCATCAAGGGCAACATCCGCTTCTACTGTGGGGTTGCCCCTTGAATCGATGATCTGTCTTCCTCTAATATCAATGATCTCTGCCATTTTCTTCTCCTTGCAGTTCAGAATTTCCAGTATGAAATATAGTGGGAATATCAGCTGAGAACGGGATGTTCCTCTTCAAGTCCGGAACCGTAAGCCCGTAGAATATCCTGGTGGGGTCTTGCGTTTATTATTTCGATGAATGCCCGTGCCAGGTTTGGGTCGAACTGTGTTCCGGATTGCTCATATAGCTGTTTAAGAGCGAATTCCTCTCCGGGTGATTTTCTGTAAACCCTGTTGCTGGTCATGGCATCGAATGCGTCTGCAACGGTGAGAATCCTTGCTGCCATGGGGATGCTTCTGCCTGCGAATCCGTCTGGATAGCCCCTGCCGTCGTACCGTTCATGATGATGGCGTATGGCCGGTAGAAGGTTCTTGAGGGCTTTCATGGGCCGGAGTATGCTGCAGCCCTTCACCGGGTGGGTCTTTATTATGTCGTACTCTTCGTCTGTAAGCTTGCCGGGCTTGTTCAGGATGCTCTCCGGTATTCCTATTTTACCGATATCATGCAGAAGGGCAGCGTTCCAGAGGTCATTTCTTTCATCGCCGCTTATGCCGAGTCTGTCTGCGAGAGCCAGAGTATATGCGGTTACGTTCCTTGAATGGAAATGTGTGTATTTGTCTTTGGCGTCCACCGTCTGGGCCAGGGCAGTTATAGTCTCAAGGTAGTTGCTCTGGTTCTCTCGGTATTGAAGTGAGTTGCAGAGCGCTGAAGTCGCATGCCGCAGGAGTATGGGAATGAACCTGCTGGATGGTACCAGCTGGCGCCTTCCCTGCCAGGATCCCATTACCATCCAGCCCTGTATTTTTCCATAGTCGTCAAGTTTCGTGATGGTAAATTCAGGCGGATTCTCGAAGGATTTTATCTTGTCTCCGACGAAGGTTTCGGAGCGTATGCCAAGCATCATCTCTGAAGCCTGTTTTTTCCCAAGATTCTTATCCAGCTGTCTTTCCATGGTGGCAAAAACCCTCTCGCCGGGAATGGCTTCGTTGCTGAGTACGTATCTGTACGGGTTGCCGTTTTCGATGGTGATGAAGAGCCCGATAAGGTCGAAGGGTATGAAATCTCTCAGGCCCCTTGCAATAGTGGATACGGCAGAGGCGATCTCCAGGGAGGAAGAGAATCCGCTGGTGACCAGATTGATCTTTTCCAGTTCTTTGTTGTTCTGAAGAAGCTTATCCGTCATGCTGAGGTTTTTCAGCTGATTCCCAAGCTGGGCGGCGTAAAGGGCCAGAAGCTTCAGATCCCTCGTTTTGAACCTGTCGCGCTTGCCGCTTCTTCCGGCGATGATAACTCCCAGGTTCTCTTCATCGGTGGGTATCACTGTACCCATGAAGGAAGCACTGATTCCTGACATGTCTGTGTTCTTAGAGTCACTCGGGTCGAGGAGAACCTCTCCGCCGGACTGCATGGTTCTGCTGGCCAGGAAGTACCAAGTGACTTCATCTGCAAAGTCTCCCTTGCCCTCATCTACTGTTTTTTCCAGCATGGTGCCGCTGATTTCATCTTTCAGATAGATTCTCAGGGAATCAGCACCGAAGCTTTCAGCTGTTTTCAAACCGAACAGTTTAAGGGATTCTACTCTGTGGTCCTTACTAATTCTGTTGGCAACTGTTAGTTCGTGAAGAATTTTTAGTTCTGTGTAGGTGATATCAGAGAAATTTGCCCGCTGTTCGTTTTCCGCCCTCTTTACGGCCTCCATTATCTCGGCACTGGTGAAGGGTTTGGTTATGAAGTCGTATGCACCCTGCCTGATTGCTTCCTTTGCAAGATCCACAGAGGCGTGGCCGGTGAAAAGAATAACGAAAGTGTCTGGGTTCATGTCTCGTATGGAACCCATCAGCTCAAGGCCGTTGGTGTCAGGAAGAAGGATGTCGCATAGAACTATCGGATAGGTTTTTTTGCTGAAAAGCTCGGAAACGTCATTACCCGAACCTGCGGAATCTGACGAGTAACCGTTCTTTTTCAGTGTTTCAGTGACGATCTCGCATATTACGGGATCATCATCTATTACCAGGATTCTGGGATGTGTGGTTTCCACCTGTTTATCCTTCCTGCCCCTGGTCGATGCCGAGTCTTTTCATTCTGGCTAGAAGAGTAGTTCTCTTAAGTCCCAGCATACGTGCCGCTCCTGATTTTACACCATTGCAGGAATCTAGAGCTTTTTGAATATAGTGACGCTCCACTGCATCAACAATCTTGTCGAGACTCAATCCCTCAGAGTTATCATCTGAAGTGTCAGAACCTGCTGTCCACCCGCCTATCCATTCGGGAAGATGCTCTCTGTTGATTTCCCCGCTGCCGGCAAGAACCACAGCACGTTCCATTACGTTTTCCAGCTCTCTGACGTTTCCGGGCCAGGAATAGGTGAGAAGCGCTGTGACAGATTCATTGGAAAGGGTGTTTCCCCCGAAGGGCCCCTTCAGTCTTCTAAGAAAGTGTTCTGCCAGAGGAATGATGTCAGAAGTACGCTCTCTGAGAGAAGGGATTCGGATCTCGAACACGTTGAGCCTGTAATAAAGATCCTGTCTGAAATTACCGGCTTTGACCTCTTCCTTGATGTTGCTGTTTGTGGCTGAAACAAGCCGAACATTCACCGGGACAGGTGAGGTGGAACCCACAGGGGTTACTTCCCTCTCCTGCAAAGCCCTGAGCAGTTTGATCTGCATGGGTTGTCCCATGTTGCCTATTTCGTCCATGAAGAGGGTGCCCCCTTCTGCAGCCTGGAAATGACCAATGGTTGTGGAGTGGGCTCCGGTATAGGATCCTCTGGCATGACCGAACAGCTCGCTTTCCAGAAGGCCTTCGGGTATGCCACCGGAGTTCACTGAAATGAAAGGATTTGTTGAGCGGTTGCTCATTCTGTGAAGGGCTCTGGCGATCATTTCCTTGCCTGTTCCGCTCTCCCCTGTGAGAAGAACCGAACTGTCGGTGGTACTTACCTTCTCTACAAGATCCATAACCCTCTGCATTCTTCTGCTTTCCACTACCAGGGATTTGCCCGACGAATGCCGCTGAAGCCTCTGCTTTTCTATCACCGCCCTGACCGCTTCAAGAAGTCTGTCAGCAGAGAAGGGTTTTGGTATGTAATCCATTGCTCCGAGATCGATTGCTTCCCTGATGCCGTCTATGGAAGCAAAACCCGTGATGACTATTGCAGACATGTAGGGGTGTTTCTCCCGTGCTATGCGCACGATTTCGGTGCCGTCGCCGTCGGGTAGTTTAACGTCGGTCAGCAGAAGGTGATACTCACTTGTTCGCATTCTGGCCATGGCCTGTCTGCTGCTGGAAGCTGTATCGCAGACAAAACCGTGGGTGTTAAGAACCTCGGTGACGAAGTTCAGCATTTCCGGTTCATCGTCTACGACGAGAACCCTGTATCCCCTCCTGGAAGCATCCATGCGTATAGTATCAGGAGTAAGTAAGCTGGTGTCAATATGCTGACGGGAGGCAAATGTATCGCTGGCAATATTTTGTCTTATTTTTGTTTTTTCTGGGGTGTTCAAATAATCCTGCTCCGGAAGACAGTTACTTTATATCCATAGACGACTATAACAGAGTATCGGTGGACACGGTGGCTAGCCAGGTAGTGCTGCCTGACTCAACCATTTTCATTCTCCCGGACTCTTCATTGGTACCCGACAGCATTGTTTCAGACACAGTTACAGCTGAAGCAGACTCCCTGGAGCTGATGCCCGACAGTCTGGCGGTTCCCGAAGACTCGCTTCCTCCTGACACCCTCAGCATTCCAGCAGAGATTGATTCCTGGCAGGTTGCCCGTCTGGAGATCAGAGGCTCTCTTTATCAGACTCTCGGTGCTCTTACTGACGTTGATCCTGATATTCTTGGAGCCCATTGCGTAAGGTATCTTGTGTGGGAAATGAATCCGTGGAACGGATTCATAGCCGGTGATTCCCTGATCATTCTCTACGACACATCTCCAGCGGAGAGAGAAAACATGGTCATGGCGTTTCGTTACATTCCCGTATGCGGGTCTGCTAATCACTCATTCTCCGGCTATGTCTACAAAAGAACAGGTGATAACTGGCCTTCGGTATGGAAACCTGACGGGTCTGAACTAGTGAAGCTTCTTGACAGACTTCCCCTCAGGACCTTCGAAGAAATTACCAGCGTTTACGGTGAACCCAGGGGTAACCACACCCATGCAGGGATTGATTTCAAGGCACCGGAGGGAACTCCGGTTTTTTCTGTTACCGGTGGCGTGGTGGCAAGAACCGACTGGAATACCCAATACAACGGGCGATGCGTTGAGATAAATTTTGGAGGTTATTCCGAAATGTTCCTGCATCTAAGTGGTATAGAAGATTCCATTCTGCCCGGAGTTACCGTTCAACCCGGAGATCAGGTTGGAACGGTGGGCAACACAGGTATTTCTTCTGCTCCCCATCTTCATTATCAGATAAACGATCCCGAGGGTTACTCCATAGATCCCTACCTGTATTTCAGCAGTCACAGGAGGAGTCTGGGGGATGCCGATATCGAATCGTTCAATGCCCATGTGGAAGCCTGTATGGTAAGGATGGGCAGTTGATGTGAACAGGTTTACGGTGCTGACCCTTAACTGGAACGGCAAAGCAGTTCTCCCGCCCATGATCGAGTCCATCGAGGAAGATTTGGAACGTCTTGACGGAGACCTTCTGGTGTTTGACAACGGTTCCACCGATGGTTCACAGGATGAGGCAGAAGCAAGGTGGGGAAACCGTTCATGGTTCCGGCTTGTCCGCTCTCCGGAGAATCTTGGTTTCGCCGGGGGAGCCAATCGGGCTATCGCCGACCTTAGTTCGGAGATAATCGTTCTGGCCAATTCTGATACGGTCTTTCTGCCGGGAAGTCTTGAGGTTCTTCTTGAAACAGCGGAAAGAAATGACTCTTATGGAATCATAGGGCCAAAGCTTTTGTGGCCAAACGGAACCCTGCAGCGGTCAATGAGGGATTTTCCCTTTCCGGGAGCCCTGATCAGAGAACACCTTCCCATCCTCAGAAAGTACTGTGCAGTTAACGATTCCCATGAAACCCCTTGCGATGTGGACTGGCTGGTAGGTGCTGTGATGGTTTTTCGCCGATCCCTTTTCACTGAGGTAGGGGGATTTGACAGAGATTTTTTCTTTTACCATGAGGAAACGGAACTTCAGTACAGGCTTTGCAAAAAGGGATACAGATCCTTCTTCGTTCCCGATTCCATTGTGATACACCTGGAAGGCGCCTCTGCCAGACAGAAGTTTGGTAACGCTACATACACCAAGTATATTCACGCCAAGATAAAGTTTCTTCGAAAACACGGATATGCAGGCTCTGTGACTCTTTTCAGAGTGTTCATGGGGTTTTTGCAGTGGTGCAGACTCGCTGCCGGTCTTCTTGTTCCCGGTCTCAGGCGGCGGGATATCAGGTTCACCTTCTCTTACTGCAGGATGGCTTTGAAAGAGCTTTTCCGGCGTGATGGACGGGACAACAGATGACAGCTATTCTCGGGTTGAACTGCTACAAGCATGATGCGGCTGCGGCGCTTCTCATCGACGGGGAACTTGTTGGTGCCGCTGAAGAAGAGAGGTTTACAAGAAGGAAACATGATCCCGGTTATCCGGAAAATGCCATAAACTTCCTTCTGAAGAGTTCGGGACTGAAACCGGAAGATATCCGGCATGCGGCATACTACATGATTCCCGGGAACGTCCGCAGGGAAACCTTCAGAGCATTTCCAGGCTACATGTCCAGACATGGAGCAGTCAAGTTTTTCCTGGGGCAGCTTGGCGGATCGGTTCGGATGGCATCCATTCCCTCCAGGATGAGGGAGCATCTGGGTGATTCATTCACCCCCAGTTTCCACTTCATTGATCACCATGTTGCCCATGCCTGGTCCGCCTGGCTGGGAGCGGGGTGCAGGGATGCCGCGATCCTTTCCATGGACGGGGCAGGAGAAAAGCATTCGAGTCTTACGGGCTCCATTGGTAAAAACGGCCTTGTCGAGTACAGCCGGACGAAGCTTCCTGATTCTCCCGGCCTTTTCTATTCCGCCCTTACAGCTTACCTGGGTTTTACCCCGGATAATGATGAGTACAAGGTTATGGGTCTATCCAGTTATGGTGAACCGGAGTTCCTGGAGCTTTTCAGAAGGATAATCCGCGCTGAAAACGGCAGGTTCATAATTGACAGAAGCCTCCTGGATGTTTCCATGGGGGTTCACCATGCAGCCTTCAGCAAAGAGGTTTCCAAAGTAATCGGTCCTCCCAGGGACAAGTCTGAAGGAGACCCGAAATCTGTGCATGAAAATATTGCGGCAAGCGCACAGAGAGCCCTTGAAGAGGCCGGGATGTCAATGGTTGGATTCCTTCGTGAAAGAGCTGAGAGTGATCTTCTGGTGGTATCAGGCGGAACCGCGCTGAACTGTGTTATGAACGGGCTTTTTGAACGGGAAAGCGGCTTCAGCGAGGTTTTGCCGTTCCCTGCACCGAACGATTCGGGAACATCTGTGGGAGCCGCAGTTGCCGTTCATAGAAAAATGTATCCGGATACAGCCTTAAAACCATTGAGCACAATGTATCTGGGTCCTGGTTTCACAGAAGCGCAGATTCGAGAAGACATGGACATGGCTAAACTTCATCCTGAAACACCCCATGATCTTGCTGCGAAAGCCGCTGCCATGATAGCCGATGGCAAGGTGGTTGGACTTTACCAGGGCAGAATGGAGTTCGGCCCCAGAGCCCTTGGAAACCGTTCAATACTGGCGGATCCCAGACGTGCTGAAATGAAGGATGTGGTCAACGGAGTAGTGAAGCATCGTGAAGGTTTCAGACCCTTTGCTCCCGCATGTCT
>CAZRCS010000032.1:12817-15447 GCA_964598645.1 uncultured bacterium
GTGGACGCGGTAAGATGTTTTTACGGCACTGGTATTGACGCCCTGCTTATGCCGCCGTATCTCCTTGTTAAGGAAAATGATCAGGAGACGAGGAACTGAGGTGAGCATCATACTGGGACGGGGAACCGTCCTCATAGTTGATTCCGATGCGGAAAGAGCTTCCAGGATCCGTGCACAGGCATCGGGTTTCGGGTACAACTGTGCCGTAGAGGGAACAGCCAGAACCGCCCTGCGGCGGGTGAAGACAAGGGCTGTAAACGTTATCGTGGCAAGTGCCGAGCTTACCGATCTTCACATGGATACCTTCCTGGAATCCCTCTCAAGAGCAAATGTGGATTCCAGTGTAGTTATCTACGGTAAGAACATCAGTGCCGCAAAGGCCATTGAGTGGATGCGGACTGGGGTGGTGGACATACTGCTGGATCCCTCGGACGGTGAAGCTCTGAGAAACGCATTGCAGACATCATTTGCCAGGTCTTCGCTGAAGCTGGTTTCCAGATCTACCCCTCTTCAGGAAACAACCAGGAGAGAGCCTGGTGACAGGATGCTTTACAGAAGCAGACCCATGATAGAACTTATGAAAAAGGCAGCAAGAGTGGCGCCTGTTAAAGCCACGGTCCTTCTTTCCGGGGAAAGCGGAACCGGTAAGGATGTTCTTGCACGTGAGATCCATGCCCTTAGCCGAAGACCGGGTAACTACATAGCTATCAACTGCGCCGCCATTCCGGAAACCCTTCTTGAGAGCGAGCTCTTCGGTCATGAAAGGGGAGCATACACAGGTGCTGATGCCCAGAGGCAGGGTAAATTCGAAGCTGCTGATTCAGGAACCCTTCTGCTGGATGAAATAGGCGATATGCCCCTTGCGGTTCAGGCTAAACTTCTTCGGGTTCTCGAGGAGGAAACCATTACAAGGCTTGGGGGTAACAGGCCTATTCCAGTTGATGTAAGGGTCATCGCGGCAACCAACAGGGATCTGTTGGAGATGGTTCAGGACGGCACTTTTCGTGAAGACCTTTACTACAGACTCAAGGTCATAGAGCTTCATATTCCTCCCCTCAGATCAAGGAAAAGCGACATTCCGCTTCTTGCAATGGCTCTGCTCCGGCAAGCGGCGGAAAGACACAATCTCTCCATGCCTGAGGTTGAACCCGATGTGATTCAGCGGATGAAGACCTACCGCTGGCCGGGAAACGTAAGACAGCTCCGAAACCTGATGGAGAGCCTTCTGGTAACCTGCAGCGGCAGTATTACCACAGAAGACCTGCCTTCGGAGTTCGAACGGGAAATGGATGACACATGCAGTACCTTTGAGCTGTGTCTGCCAATGGCGATCTCAGAGGTGGAAGAAGAAGTGATAAGGAAAACTCTGGAGCTCACCGGAGGCAACAAAACAAGAACCGCTTCACTTCTCGGTATTGGAAGAAGAACTCTTCAAAGAAAACTTGAATCCTACGAATCGAAATAAACTTTAATCGAGGGGAGAAGGTATGAGGGTTGTCACACCGAAGACAATCGGAGCCAGGCAGATCCTCTTCGCCGTTGCGGCTGTGGTACTGATCATCTGGTTTCTCAACGGAGGACCGTTCTACATAGTCGGACCTGAAGAGCAGGGCGTGGTGCTCACATTCGGAAAACTTACGTCCATCAACGGCCCGGGATTTCACTTTAAGCTGCCATGGCCTGTTCAGACAGTTATCAAGGCTCCGGTGAACATAGTTCAGAGAATAGAAATAGGTTTCAGATCCATAGAATCCCATGGGGCAACCGAGTATATAGGATTCAATGATCCTGATATGCTTTTAGAGGCCCAGATGCTGACAGGGGACGAAAACATCATCAACTGCTCGGTTATCGTACAGTATCGTATAGGCAATGCTGCGGATTTCCTGTTCAATGTCAGGGAGCCCGCTGAGACTCTCAGGGATATTTCAGAGGCATCTATCCGGCAGGTAATAGGTGATAATGCAGTGGATGCCGTGCTTACCACAGGCAAACTCGAAATGCAGACCCGTATAATGGACCAGGTGCAGGAGATGGCCAATACTTACGGTATGGGCCTCGATATAGTTGCCGTTCAGCTGAAAGACGTGCAGCCTCCCGCCCAGGTTTCCGATGCTTTCAAGGACGTGGCCACTGCCAGGGAAGACATGCAGTCTTACATTAACGATGCCGAGGGTTACCGTAATCAGGTCATTCCCGAAGCCCGTGCTGATTCGGTTACCATGGTTAATGAGGCTCTGGGGTATGCAGCGGTGAGGATCAACACCGCCCAGGGAACAGCTGAGAGGTTTACGGCAGTTGCGGCCGAGTTCTCGAAAAGCCCCGTAGTGACAGCTTCAAGACTTCACCTGGAGATGCTGAGGGATGTGATGCAGGACGTACGTCTTACCATTGTTTCAGAGGACGCCGGAGCACTGACACATTACAACCTTGAGGGAGGTATGTGATGAGAATACCTGCAAAACTCAAGGGATGCGTTACCGGGGTCATAGTTCTTTTCGGTCTGCTTGTGTTCTTCGGAGCTTTCTTCATAGTTGATGAAACCGAGCAGGCGGTGATCCTTCAGCTTGGTCGTCCGGTAAAAGTAATAATCGGAAACAGAACCGAAGAAGAATTGGCTGAAATGGAAG
>CAZRCS010000033.1:0-15356 GCA_964598645.1 uncultured bacterium
AAAACACACGATACAGAGGAGGATGCTGAAGAGATGAACCGCCTTACTGCGGAACTGGTAGCAGAGGGCCTTGAGATTGCGGGGAAAAAATGAGCCTGTCGGGAGTTCTTCTTCTCGTGGCAGGGATTCTCCTTGCAGGTGCTGCCAACGGATCCAGAGCAGCTCTTCCTGAAATAGTCACCACAATGGGAAGAGACCCATCGGACAGGCGGCGTGAAGCTGCCATGAGGCTTCGGGTAATCTGGCTTGGAAAGGTTTCCGGCCTGCTCCTTTCCGGCGCTGGAGCTGCTTTGACGGCATGTTCCCTGGGTTATTCGCGCTGGCTTTCCGGAGCGGTGCTGGTTCTTGCTTCTGTGATTGCATGCGAATTTTTCCCCCCGCTTCTTGTACGAAACCTCCCCGAAGGCGGTGCTTCGAAGTTCTTCCGACTGCCCATGACGGTTCTCATTCTTCTCTTCAAGCTTCCGGTGAGGATCATATTGGGAAGCGAAAACGGAGATTCCGATGATTGGGCCTATACCCCGCCTGATACTCTCTGGCTGGAGCAGAGACGGGAGAAGGGTGACCAGGAGGAGCTTGAAAAAGAGCAGGAGCTCGTGGATTCAATACTGGATTTTTCTGACAAGATCGTCCGCGAGGTCATGGTCCCCAGAATCGATGTTGACTGCATAGAGCTTTCAGATGACATTGAGACCATAGTAAGGCAGGTAAAGAAGGCGGGAAGAAGCCGCATACCTGTTTACCGCAAAATAATAGACGACATTGCAGGAGTTCTTTACGTGAAGGATCTGCTTGGAGTGGAAACCTCCCGCAACAACGGCAGTTTTCATCTTCAGTCGATTCTCCGTGAAGCGTATTTCGTGCCTGAATTCAAGAGAATAGACGAACTCTTCGCCGAATTCCAGACAAGCAGGATACACATGGCGGTGGTAGTGGACGAGTACGGAGGAATGGCTGGAATCGTTACCATGGAAGACCTGGTTGAAGAGGTATTCGGGGAAATAAGGGATGAATACGATTCCGAACCTCCCATGGTCAGGAAGATCGGCAGCGGTTCCTACAGAATCGATGCAAGGCTCCCGGTGGACGAGCTGAACGACCTTCTCGATACCGATCTGGAAGAAGATGAGGACTATGAATCCGCAGGGGGGCTTCTCTACCATACCCTGGGCAGGATTCCGGAACCGGGAGACTCAGCTGATATAGATGCATGGCGGTTCACCGTGGAAAAGGTAAGCGGTCAGAGGATCGTTTTCATAAGGATCTCGCCGCTGTCCGGAGAGAATGGTTGAGGACATCTACACCGGCATTCATTCTCAGGCGAATAAGGTGGAGCGATTCTTCCCTTATCCTGACACTGTATTCCCTGGATTATGGACGCATCTCGGCCATGGTTCGTGGAGCCCTCCGTCCCGGGGGAAAGTTCCTGGGTCGACTTGAGCTCTTTTCCGAGAGCGAGATACATCTGTCCAGAAGGGAAGGCAGAGAACTCGATACCGCAACCGACGCTTCTGTTATAAAGCACAACCACAATCTCAGAACCTCCTTTGCCGCTTTTTCAGGGGCAGGTCTTTATACCGAATGGCTTCTTTCTGTGGTCAGCCACGGGAACGAACCTTCCGGGCCTGTTTTCCATCTTACTGACCAGGTTTTCAGTCTTCTGGATGCGGGAGCGCCTCCATGGCCCGTGGTTTGCGGAGGGGCTGCAAAACTGCTGCAGCTGTCCGGCCTCGGGTTTTCCGTTGAAAACTGTGTTTCCTGCGGCGGTCCTTCCGGGGAAGAACCACGCTGGTCCCATTCCGGAGGCGGAGTGGTATGCAGTCGATGCGGAGAGGCCGGTATACAGGTAAAGTCCGGTGTTCTAAGCTTCCTTTCAAAGGCGGTATCCGGTGATCTTGAATCCCTTTCCAGGGTCAGGCTTTGGAGGGGTGGTTATATTCAGTGCCATTCACTGATTAAGGATTATGCCCAGGTGCACCTTGAGCGCCGACTTTACATGAAGTCGGAAAAAGTAATGAAGGAGATACTAGATGCAGGCCAATGAAGACCTGATGAAGAAGATAATATCCCTCGCCAAACGGCTGGGTTTCGTTTACCAGTCAGGAGAGATCTACGGAGGTCTACAGTCAGCCTGGGACTATGGTCCCCTGGGTGTGGAACTGAAGAGGAACATAACTGAGCTGTGGTGGAACGAGATGGTTCGATCCAGATCCGACGTGGTGGGAGTAGATACAGCAATAATTACCCATACCGATATCTGGAAGTCGTCAGGCCATCTGAAGAACTTTCATGATCCCCTGGTCGACTGCAAAGAGTGCAGAAGCAGATTCAGGCAGGATCACGTGGAGGGAGACCGCTGCCCTGAATGCGGCGGAGAACTCACAGAGCCCAGGAACTTCGGGCTTATGTTCAAAACCTTCATGGGTCCCCTGGAGGATGACAGTTCAGTTGTGTATCTCCGTCCTGAAACCTGCCAGTCCATCTTCGCCCAGTTCCAGAACATCGTGACCTCAACCAGGAAAACCCTTCCCTTCGGTATTGCCCAGCTGGGAAAGGCTTTCAGGAACGAGATCACTGTAAGGAACTTCATATTCAGGAGCAGGGAATTCGAGCAGATGGAGATGGAGTTCTTCTGCAACCCGGATGAGTGGGAGAAGTGGTATCAGTACTGGATAGAGAAGCGCTTCAGCTGGTACACCGAGACTCTGGGAGTTAAAAGAGAGAATCTGAGGCTGAGAAAGCACGACGAGAAGGAGCTGGCTCACTATGCCACAGGCTGTACCGACATCGAGTACAGGTTTCCCTTCGCAGGGGGCGATGGCTATGGAGAGCTCGAAGGTATAGCCAGCAGAACCGATTACGACCTGAATGCCCAGATGGCCGGAAGCGGCAAGGATCTGAAAATACTGGATAGAGATACGAACCAGAAGATCACTCCCTTCGTTGTGGAGACCTCAGGCGGAGTTGGAAGGACTTTCCTCATGGTTCTTCTGGATGCTTACCGCGAAGAAGAGGTGGAGGGCAGCACAAGGGTGGTTCTGGGTCTTTCGAAGAAGCTTGCACCGGTGAAGGCCGCTGTGCTTCCACTGTCGAAGAAACTTGCCGAAGAGGCTAAGAAGGTGGAGGAGATACTCAGGCCATACTGGCCTGTCGTATTCGACGTCACAGGGTCAATAGGTAAAAGGTACAGAAGAAATGACGAGATAGGAACACCCTTCTGCATTACATTCGACTTCGACAGTCTCGAGGATAAAAAGGTAACCATCCGTGAAAGAGACTCCCTGCAGCAGATTAGGGTTGATATAGACAGTCTGGTTGACGTCATGGGCCGTCTCATGACAAGGGGCTGGGAAGAACAGGAGTAATACAAATGGCTCTGGGCAAGAGATACGACGCAAAGGAATCAGAACCCAAATGGCAGAACCACTGGGCTGATCAGGGTATCTTCAGATACGACCCTGATTCAGAAAAAGAAGTTTATTCCATAGATACACCGCCGCCCACGGTGAGCGGTATGATCCACATGGGCCATATCTTCAGCTATGTCCAGGCTGAGGTAATGGCCAGATATCACAGGATGACCGGCAAGGAGGTTTTCTACCCCTTCTGCTTCGACGACAACGGTCTGCCCAGTGAGCGGTTCACGGAAAAAGTGAAGAAAGTCAGAGCACAGGACATGCCCCGGGCCGAGTTCGTAAAACTTTGTCTTGAAGTGGCAAAGGATGCGGAATCACAGTTCAGAGATCTCTGGAACAGCTTCGGTTTCAGCTGCGACTGGTCTCTTATGTACACCACCATCGACCCATGGGTTCAGAGGCTGAGCCAGCGTTCCTTCCTGGACCTCGTGAAAAAAGACAGAGTGTACAGAAAAGAGGCTCCCACTCTCTGGTGTCCCGAATGTCAGACGGCAGTTGCCCAGGCAGAAACAGAGGACAAAGAGTTTCCAAGCCACTTCCATGATATCGAGTTCCGTCTTGCCGACGGCAGCGGCTCAGTGCCTATAGCAACCACCAGGCCTGAACTCATTCCTGCTTGTGTCGCGGTTTTCGTGAACCCTGCGGATGAACGGTGGGAACACCTGGTAGGGAAAAAGGCTCTTGTTCCTCTTTTCGACAGAGAGGTGGAAATCCTGGCCGACGAGAAGGTTTCAGCTGACAAGGGCTCCGGTGTGGTGATGTGCTGTACCTTCGGAGACACCACGGACATTGAGTGGTGGGGAGAGTACAACCTGGATCTCAGGATAATCCTGGACAACAGGGGGCACATGAACGAAAAAGCAGGTTTCCTGGAAGGCATGTACTGGAAAAAAGCCAGGAAGGTCATTGTTCAGCGTCTTGATGAAGAGGGCTACAGAAAAGGCGGGAAAGACATAACCCACGACGTGAACGTTCATGAGCGGTGCGGCACACCCCTTGAATATCTGGTCAACCTCCAGTGGTTCATACGTATTCTGGACCTTAAGCAGCAGCTTCTGGACAGGGGAAACCAGATAAACTGGCATCCTGGCCATTTCAAAGTAAGGTATGACCACTGGGTTGAAAACCTGAAATGGGACTGGTGCATCTCCAGGCAGAAGTACTACGGTGTTCCTTTCCCTGTGTGGTTCTGCGAAGACTGCGACACACCAATATTTGCAGCCGCGGAAGAACTTCCTGTGGACCCCCTTGCAGACAAGCCTTCCAATCCCTGTCCCAGGTGCGGCAGCAGGAGATTCAGGCCGGAGAGCGATGTGATGGATACCTGGGCCACAAGCTCCCTTACCCCTCAGATCAATCAGAAGTGGGGAGAGGAAGATCAGCGTGAGAAGGTATTCCCCATGGCCCTCAGACCCCAGGCCCACGATATAATAAGAACCTGGGCCTTCTACACCATAACCAAAGCCCATCTCCACGGAGATACCATTCCCTGGAAAGATGTGATGATATCGGGTCATTCCCTGAATACCGACCGGCAGAAGATGTCCAAGAGCAAAGGGAACGTTGCCGGGGATCCCATTGCAGCGCTTGAGCAGTTTTCCGCAGATGAGCTACGGTACTGGGCCTGTTCTTCCAAGCTGGGCAACGATGTGGTGTTCAACAAGGACATTCTCGGTGACGGCAGAAGACTCGTTACGAAGCTCTGGAACGCCACAAGGTTTGCAGAAGGCAGGCTTGAGGGGTTCGACCCGCACAGGGAAGTGACACTTCATCCCTTCGACAGGTGGCTTTTAAGCAGGCTCACTGAAACGGTGAAAAGGGCCACCGCGGGAATGGAGCAGTACGAATACTCCACCTGTGTACGGGAGGCGGAAACCTTCTTCTGGAAAGCCCTTTGCGACAACTATCTGGAGATAGCCAAGGGGAGGCTCTACGGAGAAAACCCGGATGCAAAGGCTTCTGCCCAGTACACTCTCTACACTGCTCTCTACACGGCTCTACGCCTTTTCGCCCCGGTAATGGTGCACATCTCCGAGGAGCTGTACCACGGTGTTTTCCTGCCAATGGAGAAGCATGAATCCATACATGTTGCTCCCTGGCCATCAATTGAGTACATGGATGAAGAGGCCCTGCGCCTGGGAAACAGAGCTCTTGTGGTGATAGAGGAAGCCAGAAGGTGGAAGAGCGAGAACAACCTCAGTATGGCCACCGCTCTGGAATCCATCGATGCTCCGGAGGAACTGAAGCCCTTCGAGGCCGACCTTCTGTCGGTGACACGTGCTGAGCGGATAAACTACATCTGACAGAAAAAGGGCGGCGGAGTATTCTCCGCCGCCTCTTCTGCTAGGAGAAAACCTTGTACAGGGTAAGGCAACCAAGTAGGGTAGTTGCGATCCCTATGATCAGCGTGAACTTTTTCGTGTTGATCTTCTTCACCAGTTGAGCGCTCAAGGGTACACTTGCCACTGCGCCTACCACAAGGGGCGGAGCTATGATCCAGCTTACTTCAGTTCCCATTATCAGATAGGTAAGCACCCCGATAAGGCAGGTAAAACTCTCGGCCATGCTGGTTATTGCAATGGCGCTTTTACCGTTCACTCCCGAGAGTATCTGACCGCTTGTTACAAGGGGGCCATAGCCTCCGCCTGAGAGTCCCTTGTTGAAGGCGGCGGTAATTCCAAGCCCTGTAACCTTCTTCCAGCTGAATTTGCCGGGGCTGTTGTGTCTGATCAGAATGATAATTCCCATGGAAAGTACTATTATGCCTATTATCGGTGTCAGATATGCTTTCAGATTAACTGCGAAGATGGCGGCTCCAACTGCACCCACAAGGCTGCAGAGCCCCAGTATGAAGGCAATACGGGAATCCTTCGATTTGGGCAGATAACCCAGCTTGCCCATTTTCTTAACAATTCTGTGTTCCGGGTCATTTCTAAAATCAAAAAAAGCGTTTCCAGCCCTGTGATGGGCAAACGCCGCGAATCCTCCTGTAATAAGCTCTGACAGAAGGATTGCCGGTACCACCTGCATGGGCTCATAGCCCATTAGAAGAAGCACCGGGGTCAGTGTGGTTCCGTAACCCATTCCAAGGGTGGAATCCACCAGTTCGCAGATGAAGGCCATGCCGAAGAGCATGGCCACTATCTCCAACTCCATTTTCCCTTCTCCGTTCTTTTGGTGTTTGCAGCAGGTTAAAGCAGCTTTTTGAGAAGTGCTTTCACGATTTCGGTCATTTCCCGGTCCATTGCCTCCGGGGGAATGGAGATGTTCAGAGAAAGACCTTCCCTGGGGATCTCGATGGTGGGAGCCGGTTCATCGGACACGTCAGGAAGAGTCTGGCCTGGCTCTTCTGCTTTTTCTTCAGGTGCTGGAACAGCAGGTTTGCTCTCGCCTTTGGGTGTACCAGTCATTTTTGTGAAGTCTGCTATGTCTGAGAGAACCTGAAGGGTGAGAACCATATAGGCTGCCTCTGTGTCCGATACTCCGGTCTGGTCGCGGAAGAAGGCCATGAGAGCCTTCCCGTCAATGTTGGTGTTCCTGGGATATATTTCGAAAACCCGGGAGTAGGCCTTCGATATAGCATTTGCAAGAAGTGTCGCAAATACTGATTCATCAGCTCCGGTGGCAGCTTCCCATTGTTTCGATGGTGCAAGGTTGTTGTCTATGAATCCCAGAAAGAAGAGAAGCTCCAGAAGTTTAACATCTGACTGGCGGCGGAATCCCACAGTTGCCAGATAGTCGGTTGTTATTTTGTCCGGGGCCTTCTTGGTCCGGATGTTTTTAAAAAGAAGCTCTATGGACCCTGGATCCCGTACCGCCGGATATGTATTCACTTTTTCCCACCTCCTGTTTGATACTGCAAAATATCTCTTTCAGGCGGGAAAAAAAAGAGGGAGGAGCAGATGCTCCCCCCTCCTGAAACAAAACGGTCTAGAAACTGGTCTTGATCCCTGCCCAGGTGTCTCTGGAAAGAGAGGTAAGGCTGAAGGATACCTCGGCAATGCAGTAGCCACCGTTGTTGAATGACCAGTAAAGGTTTCCGGTGGTCTGCGCGTATGTAAGACCGTAGGAATAACTGCAGGTTACGGGGCATGCTGCGGAACCTAAGTAGCTCAGTGCTGAGCCATTCCAGTTGTAGAAGTAGATGTTGTGGGTATTGTAGCATGTCAAAGCAATACCAATGTCGCTGCCGTTGGGGAATACCGCAAGACCGCTGGGCTGGGTGGGGACCTCAGGAATAGCGATGTTCTGGGCTCCAACACCGGGCTGGAAGCGCCAAAGGCCGCCGCCGTCGCCGTTTGTTGACCAGTAGTCGGTTCCGTCGAAGTCCATTCCGCGGCCGTTGTTGTTTGCGGGGTTGGCAACGGTGGTCCAGCTTGAACCGAAGTCATCGGTGTAGTAAAGAACGTTATCTACAAAGTCGTTGGTGTAGTAGGTATCGCTGTTGAAGTCGTTGTTCCAGGCAAGGCCGAAGCCGTTAGCGTTGGCTGCATCGAGAGGAAGGGTATTTTCCATTCCTCCTGTGGCAGCATCCCAGGCCCGGACATACATGGCAGTATTATTTACAGCGAGCACAAAGCACATAGATGCATTCTCGAAAACATCAAGACCCAGTCCCCTTTCACCGGAGGGAAGAACTCCCCAGTTGTTAACGACAGTAAGAGACACCGCATCTGTGCCGGAAGCCGGGGGGTTAATCCCAACGGTAGTATCCGTGCATCCGTCGTCGTTGGCAAAAGCAAAGGCAGCCATGGCAACAAGAACAAATAACAATTTCATAGTTTCTCCCTCTCATTTCAATCCTGCTGATTCCATACCAGCAAGCCTTATATATTCGTTATCTGCGGTTCTATGTCAAATTTATGAGTGCTGGAGAGCGGGGGGAGAATGAAGTTAGCGTCGGTTATGCTAATGGCATGCCTGTCTGCCTACGGTGCAGACCAGGCATGGTTCAGACTATTGGGGTTCTCGGAAGACGGTAAGTACCTGGCCTGGGAAGAGGGAGGGGTGCAGGACGGCAGCGGGTTTCCCTGGCAGAGGGTGATAATCCTGGATACCGAAACCTCTACAGAGGTGGAATCTAGTTATAAGGTGTGGGAGGATGAGTTAAGGGAGCCTGAAGAGGGTTTCTTCAATACAGACAGAAACGGCCTTGTAATGGAGTACGGAATAGACACTCCCCCGGAAGATCCCCTTGTATACAGGCCGTTGACTGACCTCGCAGCTCAGGGTGATTCCCTTCGCTTCTGCCTGGAATACTACTGTCCCGGATACTACACAGGGGAGTACGTCCTGCGGCTGGAACGGTCCCCTGCGGCCCCGGGTAACGTAGAGGGGTATCCGGACTGGTTCCCAGAGCCGGTCGTGCTTTCTCTCACAGTGGCTGATACTGATTTCTTCCATGAGGAAGAACCTCCGGAGGAGTACGGTTACGTATTCGGATACGGTTTCGCCGGTATCTACCGGAATCCGATCGCCAGGGAGAGGCTGGTTGTTGTTCTTCATTCGGTCATGCCGGGTTTTGAAGGTGCCGACGGAAGGTTCCGGGTCGTCTCCGGGGAGCTTCCCTGAAGGGTTCTGGTTTTTCCATGTTGCGCCTTGAATATTATCAGCTGAGTGAATAGACTGATTTTCAGGAGGAACAATGACATATAAACTTACCGGTGAAGATATCAGGGACCTGTTCGTACTAAGAAGGGTACCCGAGGATCAGGTTCTTGAGGTGTTTGCTGACTGTCCGGTTCTGGAGCTGGAGAAGGGCCAGCTGCTGATTAAGTCAGGGCAGAGCAATCAGAAGCTCTACATCATTCTTTCCGGTTCACTGACCGTTCATCTTGACTCAGCTGAAAGCGATCCGGTGGCTATCCTCGAGGGGGGGGAAACCGTTGGAGAGCTTTCTGTAATAGACGACAGCCCTGCAACTGCTTTCGTCGTTGCAAAGGCCCCTTCCAGGATACTGGAGGTGGACGAGTCAGCCTTCTGGGGTCTGATATCTGCCTCGCATGCCTTTGCCTGCAATATGCTGCTTCTTCTTGCAGACAGAATGCGCTCAAGCGACGATACTATCACCGAGAACATCCGCATGCGCAGAAGGTTCGAGAAGGACGCCATGCTTGATGTGCTTACGGGAATGAAGAATCGCAGGTGGATAGAGGTGCAGCTTCCAAGACTTTTAAGCAGACATCAGCGGGGGGAGTTGCCCCTGAGCCTTGTGATGTTCGATGTGGATTTCTTCAAAAAATACAACGACCGTTACGGTCACGATGCAGGAGACGACGTTCTGGCATCCGTTGCCAGAATGACCTCCGACTGTCTTCGTCCCACTGACCTCTGCGCAAGGTATGGAGGAGAAGAGTTCCTGATAATACTGGCAGGAGTTCCAATAGAACTCGCATGGATAGTCGCCGAAAGGGTTCGGAAAACAATAAGCGAAACCAAGATAATAACCACCGACGGCAGGGTTCTGCCGCCGGTGACCATTTCCCTGGGAATAGCCCAGGCCCACAAGGAAGACGACGCAGGAATGCTTCTGAAGAAAGCTGATTCCGCCATGTACAGGGCCAAATCCTCAGGAAGGAACTGCACCTGCAAGGATAGAGCCTCTAACGGGTAATACCCGCCTGCTCCAGTATGAAGGCATACTTTTCCGCCGTATCCCCCAGCCATCCGTATCTGCCTGATGCCCCGCCGTGACCGGAACCCATGTTTACTCTGAGAAGAACAGGTGAATCGCCTGTGTTCGCCCTGCGGATATTCGCCACCCATTTCGTGGGTTCCCAGTATCCCACCTGTGAGTCGTTGACTCCGGTAAACACATACATGGCAGGGTAGGCTGCTTCGTGAACATTATCCACCGGAGAATATGAGAGGATGTACTCATAGGCATCAGGATCCGAGGTGGGATTGCCCCATTCGTCGTACTCATTGGTGGTAAGGGGAATAGTGGGATCGAGCATTGTTGTAAGAGCATCTACGAAGGGTACTCCTGCGATTACTCCCCGCCAGAGATCAGGGCGCATGTTCGTAACAGCTCCCATGAGAAGCCCTCCGGCGCTTTCGCCCATGGCAAAGATCCTGTCAGGGTCGCAATAGCCGTTTCCGCCAAGGTATTCCGCACAGGCGATGAAGTCGGTAAAGGTGTTCATCTTCTGGAAGGTCCTGCCCTGGTTATACCAGTTTCTGCCCATTTCGCTTCCTCCGCGAACATGGGCATCGGCATACACAAAACCCCTGTCAAGAAGCGATAAAAGACTTGAACTGAACATCGGATCAAGGCTGGAACCGTATGCTCCATAACCGTAGAGAAGAAGGGGATTTTCCCCGGGCACGTAAACATCTTCCCTGTAGACTATTCCAACAGGAACCATTGCCCCGTCGTCTGCGGGGACCATTAAACGCTTTGAGGTATAAAGCGCCGGATCGAAATCATCTCCGGCAAACTGTGTTTTCAATACATGAACCGAGTCTCCCTGAATGTGGTAGGAGATGGTTGACCAGGGAGTTGTCAGGGATGTGTAGACAAGCCTTATGGAATCTGCAGACGGCGAGAAGTTGGTGGTTGTGTAGAACGTTGCCGCTTCCCCGCCGAGGTTTGCGTAGTATCCTTCTCCGGTTTCCCTGTCTGCAAGGAAAAGCCTTCTCAGGCCGTCCTTTCTCATTGATACGGCCAGGAAGTCATCGAATATGTCCACATCTTCTATCAGGGTTGTCTCGTCATAGGGGATCACCGTTGTCCAGTTGTCTATTCCCGGAGATGAAGCCGGCGCTGTCATTACTGAGTAGTTATCTCCCTCAAGGTTGGTTTCAATGAAAAGAGTGGAGTCAGCCGCGTATATGTAGTATTCCAGTTCGTCCGTTCTCGGGTGAACGAGAACCATTGAATCCCGGGGAGTATCTGAGGGAAGAATTCTGTACTCTGACTCCAGGGTGCTGGATGTTCCAAGCAGTATCCATTTTCTGTCCGGTGAGTTCTCCACCCAGGGCCAGAATGTGGGATCGTCTTCGGTGAAAACGGTTATCTGGTCGTCGCAGCCAATGGTTCTTCTCATTATTCTTTCGGTTCTGCCGGTTTCGTCGTTCAGGCCGTAGAAGACCATTCTGGAATCCGCCGCCCAGGCCAGGTCGCCTGAGGCGTTGGTTATCACATCCAATGTGTCCCCTGTGGGTATGTCCTGAAAAACAAGGGTGTTCCAGTGGCCGCCGGTGGTGTCGTAGGCCCAGGCAAGTGTCCGGTTGTCCGGGCTGACGGACATCATTTCAACTGCGAAGTAATCGTGACCCGAGGCATACAGATTCTCATCAAGAAGAACTTCAGTTTCGCCCCCCGGATCACGGCGCCTGAGGTTAACACAGTAATCCTGGTCAGGAAGATATTCGTACCAGTACCAGTAACCGTTCCTGTAGTAGGGAACTGAATACTCATCCTCCGGTATTCTCTCTATGAGTTCCTGAATGATGGTTTCAACAAGTTCCCGTGAGCCGGCCATCATTGAATCGGTGTAGGCGTTCTCCTCTGTGAGGTATGCAAGTACCGCCGGGTCGTCGATATTCCTTAGCCAGTAGAAGTCATCGGTTCTCGTGTGACCGTGGGCGGTTATCTCATGGGGGATCTCAGGTGCAGATGGAGGCAGGAGCAAAAACATAAACAGTATTACATGCATAATTTTCTCCGTTTCATTTTGCAGGGTGCACGATTATAATTAACAGTTACGGAAAAATGCCCACATGATTATGTTACAAATAGCAGAACCAGAAACCGAGAGGAGAAAAAGTGACCCTTCGCGCATCATCAGTAATAGCCGTTCTAGCGGCATTCATGCTCGTTTTTGCCTGTGGCGACGACGAGGGTAACCCCCAGGAAGGGGGCAGCAACCCGACAGCCTCCACCCTTTCCGCAACGGTGAGTCAGAACACCGCAACCCTCACCTGGACCCAGAATCCAGACACGGATTTTGCTTCATACAACCTGTACCGCTCCACAACTTCAGGTATTGCCGCCAACCCTTCATCGGCAACACTGGTTGCAACCATCACAAACGTTGGCACGCTCACACACGACGATGATAACCTGGACTGGAACACCCCCTACTACTACGCCCTCCAGACCGTTGACTCTTCTCAGCTCACCGCATGGAGCAACGAAGCCACCATTACCACACCTGATTCCTCAGGCGGCGGAGGCGGCGGCGTTCTCTCCTGCTACGAGATCCAGGGTCAGGCAGATGAATCACCCTACAGTGGTGACGACGTAACAGTGACAGGAATAGTCACAGTCGGCGGCGACGAGTACTACTCCAGCACCTCCGGTGCCCAGTATTCGGTGATTGAAGATGCTTCAGGAGGAGAGTGGTCCGGTCTTGTTCTCTTCGGATACGATGGGGTGATGGATTCCTTCGAGCGTGGAGACAGCGTTGTGGTATCCGGCTATATAAACGAGTATTTCGGTCTTACGGAACTCGTGGTCCAGACCGTAGACTACAGAGATGCAGGCCATACCGTTCCTTCCCCTGTAGATATTGCCACAGGTGATATGTCACAGGAGAAATGGGAGGGCGTTCTCATTTCCTTCCAGAACGTTACTGTAACCTCTGATCCAACCCAGTACGGAGAGTACTTCGTGGATGATGGTTCCGGTGACGCCATGGCTGATGACAAGGGAGTTTATCCATTCTCTCCCAGCAACGGCGATACCTTCTCGGAGATGATCGGCGTTGTTTTCTACGAGTACGATTTCTTCAGAATTCAGCCCAGGGACGTAAGCGATATAGTTCAGTAGAGATATAAACAGGAGGTTGTCATGAGAGGGCTCGCGGTTACTGCGGTACTTTTAGTGATACTTGTTTCAGGCTGCGGGCCCGACAACCCCTTCGAACCGAACCCGCCTTCCCCTTCGGCATTAACGGGGGTTCTCTCCGGGGGAGATGCCAAACTTTCATGGACCACATGCCCCGACACGGACTTTGCCAGCTATACACTCTACAGGAGCACAACTCCCGGGATTCAGGGCAACCCTGGCTCGGCAACGGTGCTTGCGGTTATAAACGATAGAACCACTACTTCGTACACCGATGAGAACATTTCCGGAAGGTTATACTACGTACTGAAAACCACCAACGAGGCCGGTAACAGCTCATGGTCCAATGAGGTCAGCGTTCAGTTAAGAAGTTTGCGGCGCCGGGAGGCGCCGCATAAATCGATCTACTGAAGGGGCTGAAGGTTCTCGTCCACTCCTCCGGCAACCACCACGAACCAGTTCCCGGTGAAGTACTCTGAGGCAGCTTCCCTTATGTCTTCTTTTTTAAGCTCAACCGTCTGTTCCAGCATGGTAAGATCCCTGTCAAGAGGAATATCCATGGCAGCCATCCCTGCGATGTACCTTGCCTGGGAATCGTAGGAATCATAGCTGAGAGCGTGGCGCCCTATGCTTCTTGACTGTTCCAGAAGAAGCTCCTCCGGTTCTATGTCTTCTGCTGCCATTCGATCGGTTTCGAAGATCATGGCGTCCAGTGCCCTTGAAGCCGTGGGAGCTCCTGTGGCCAGGAAGCCCATAAACCTGTTCCCGGAAGCAGAACCAGAGGAGGTTCCGTCAATGCGGCTTGAAACCATGTAGGCAAGGCCCTGGGTTTCCCTGATGTTCTGGCCCAGTCTGGAGCCTATGCCACCTCCAAGTATTCTGCTCATGGTAACGAAGGCTGCATAATCATCCGAGAGATAAGATGGGCCCTTGCAGGCTGCAATTTCCGCCACCTGGACTTTGCCTTCCATTGGAATGACAAGGGTGTCTCCCATTTGATCACTGAAGGCATAGGGCACAAGTTCCGGCAGAGGTTCCTCCGGGTTTTCCCAGCTGCCGAAGAATTCTTCGGTGAGAGCCCGGGCATCTTCAGGGGAGATATCTCCCACTACTGCTATCACAGAGCCTTCGGGTCTTACGCAGGTTTCCCACCATTCTACAGCATCGTTCCGGGTGAGTGATGAAACCGTTTCTTCGGTTGCCGTCCGGCTGTTTCCCTGTTCAAGAAGTATCTGGTCCAATCCCATGAAGACCATGTAGAAAGGGCTTTCTTCCCTCATGGATATTCCGCCAAGCATTCTGGTCTTCACACTCTGGAAATCCTCTTCCCTCAGGGCAGGGCGAAGGATCATATCGGAGAGGGAGGCAAAAAACGTTCCGGAGTTCTCACTGAGACCGAATACATTGGCAATTGAGTAGTTACCCAGGACCTGTATGGATGTGCTGCTTCCAAGTACTGCAAGCCTCTCATGGAACTGCTCATAACCCATTTCTTCAGTTCCCCTGAGCATGAGCTCTGATGTAAGTGAGCTTATTCCGCACTGCTCAGGGTCTTCCCGTCTGGGGCACATTGGTGTGGTGGCCATTATCTCTACAACTGGAAAACTGTGGTCTTCCTTTACAAGAAGAACAAGCCCGTTCTCAAGCTGGAACCGCACAACTCCTTCTGAGATTGAGGATTCTGGAAGAATGAAGTCGTCGTTAAGATCAAGACCGCTCCAGTCGGTGACTTCGGGTACTTCCGTTTCAGTGGTTCCCGCAGTTGAGGTCTCCGGTGCTCCTGATTCTCCCTCGGTGGCATGAAGCACCGTTACCATCATGTTTTCAGCAGTGAAGTACCTTGAAGCCGCTTCTCTGACCTCTTCAGGAGTCAGCTGGGATATTTGCTGAAGAATCCGGTCATTGGCATTAACATCGCCGTAGAGGGACATGTTGTATGTGTTCTTGTATGCCTGTCCAACAGGTGTGTTCACGCTTGTGACCTCGCTTGCAACAAGGTAATTCTGAAGCATGGAGAGCCTCTCTTCAGGAATAAGCTCTTCCGCTGTTCTGAATGCCTCTGCCGTTACAAGGGCAATTACACTGTCCGTGTTCATTTCATCTGGTACACTGCCGTAAAAAACGAAGGGGTTCGAATCCAGTCCCCA
>CAZRCS010000034.1:0-3378 GCA_964598645.1 uncultured bacterium
AGAGAATCGGTTTCATCGAAGCTCCAAACGTGGGAGTCTTTGAGATCAGGCGTGAAGAGCCATCGTGGTTCCCTGTAGTAGCCTTCGTTTACCCTGCTCGACAGAGCAGAGAAGGTCATTCCAGTCACTGTAAAAAGGGAGGGTGCCTGGGGGAACTCCACTGGATTTGCGTTACCCACGTTCACTGCCAGCACAGGAATACCGGGCCAGACCTTCTCCGCCACATCCACCGGCATGTTGTCGAACATGCCTCCGTCCACAAGAAGCAGCGAATCGGAACGCACCGGGGGGAAAATACCCGGTATCGCCATGCTGGCAAGCTGAAATCTCCAGAGTTGTCCTTTGTCGAAAAACACCCTGTCCCGGCTTATGAGGTCCGATGCAACAACCCGTAATGGAATTCTCAGTGAGTCAAAGGAAAAACCCTTCTGTACCTGGGCTGGACCTGTCATTCCCGACAGAAGGAAGCCCACCCTCATATTCGTGACGGCACTCTGGGGTAGAGAAGGTGTCAGTCCCTGGAGATCGAGGTTGATCAAGTCCTGTCTTCCACGTATGCGATCAGGCAGGAAGGTCAGTCTGACTTCGGGTTCGGAGCTGAAAAGATGATTCCAGTCCATTCCTGAACAGAGACTGTCAAGCTGATCCGCTGAGTATCCGCAGGCGTAAAGACCGGCCATGAGTGCCCCCATGCTGGTTCCTGCGATGGCCGAGATCCTTACGTCGTTCTCTTCCAGGGCTTTCAGGAAGCCTATGTGAGCGAGACCCCTGGCGCCGCCGCCGGCCAGCACCAGTGCAACTCCCGGGGGAACCGTGGGAGGCGGTGACTTTGCCAGGGCGGAAGAGAGAAGTATTACAAGTACGAGAATTGTTTTCATTGTGCCACCACGGCCATGATAACAGAAGGAGATGTGTGGATGTTCAGCAGGTGATGAAGTTCCTCTGAATGAACTACAGCAGTTTCTCCGGGAGAGAGGTGGTCGAGTTCACCCTCTCCGTGGCTCAATGCGATTTTTCCTGTGTGCAGGATGTAGACCGCACCATGATCGAAGCTGGTTCTCGCAGTTCTTCCATCCACTGCAATTGTGATCCTTCTGACCGTGAACCTGTTGCACCCGGATGCAGGACCCGCTAACATCGCTTCGGATATACCCCTTGCTTCAGCCTGCTTCAATCGGGTTTCCCTGGGATTTTTCACGATCACAGCCAAAAAGGACTCCTTTACTCGGGTTACTGAAGAAACTATCTTCGGAGGTCAGCGTATATAAATATGTTGTGTGACCACATTGGCACAGCCAATGATATATGAAAGAAACCAAACTGGAGGAAAGATGAAAACTGCTCTTTTGATTTTCGCAGCACTTGCATGTGCATCCTTCGCTTCGGGACTCACACTTGTTGAGTCCTCCCAGGACGGTGTCACACTGAATTTAAACTCCGCACAGCCGGAGTTCGGTTCGGTGATGGTCCGTGGAGCGGAATACACTACGGTTAGTATGGAAAACGCCGAAAACCTTGCCGAGGTCGGTCTCCCCAGGGTTCCCGTTTACAGAACCTGGATAGAGATCCCCTTCGGAGCAACCGTTGAGGCAAGTGTTAATGAGCTCAGGGTCGAAGAGATCAGCCACGACGGCAGCGCTCTTGTTCCAGCGGTTGAAAGCGCTTCCAAGGATCAGCCCAGGGATGCCTTCACAATGGCTTATGACCCTCAGGTTTACAGCACGGGAACAGCCTTTCCCGAAAACTGGGTAAGAGTTGTCTATGCCGGCGGAATGCGCGGCCGCAACCTGGCTCTGGTTGAGGTAATGCCCCTTCGCTGGAACGTTCAGGAGAACAGCTACACCCTCCTCGCCGGAGCCGAGATAGAACTCAGCTTCAAGGGCGGCGATCTTGCCCGTACCTACGAGCAGGCAGCTTCTCTTGCATGCACGGAGTACGAGAGAATTCTTGAGAGTACCCTTGCGAACTACGGTACCTTCGAGGGCGGGCTGGACACTCCTCCCGCACCCTACCTCATCATAGGTCACAGCGACTTCGTCGACACTGCCATGGATGCCTTCGTAGCTCACAAACAGGCGATGGGATTCACGGTTAATATGGTGGATCTCTCGGTTACAGGTTCCACCGCCGACGAGATCAAGACATATATTCAGAACGCAATCACCGGGGGAACCGTTTACGTGCTTCTCGTTGGTGATACGGCGTTCATTCCCGGCGGCAGCGCCACCACATACGGTGATGTTACCGACCTCTACTACGCATGTCTCGATGACGGCGGATGGGTGCCCGACTGCTTCCTGGGCAGGTTCAGCGTACAGACCACCGGTCAGGCGCATACCATGGCCCAGAGAGTGATTGACTACGAAAACTCCGTCGGCGTCCAGAGCTGGGTGCAGAATGCCCTTTTCATTGCCTCCAGCGATAACTACAGCGTTTCCGAGGGAACCCACAACTACTGCGTTACGAACTACATGGATCCAAGAGGTTACAACTCGACCAAGGTTTATCCCCACAGCGGCGGTACAGCATCCCAGGCTGTGACAGCCATCAATGCAGGACTGTCAATGGTGACCTTCAGCGGTCACGGTTCTCAGACCAGCTGGGGAGACATGAGTTTCGGCAGCAGCAGCTTCAACCAGCTGACCAATGACGGCATGTACCCTGGAGTTCTCAGCCATGCCTGTCTTACCGGTGCTTATTCAACGAGCACTTGCTGGGGGGAAACATGGACCCGTACTCCGGAACGCGGCGGCCTTTACTTCTGGGGTTCCGTACCCAGCTCCTACTGGGACGAGGATGACATTCAGGAAAGGGGCGAGTTCGACTCCTTCATCGGTGACGATGTTTACTGGCCCAAGGGCTACATGAATCAGGGTCTTATGGCCGTTTACAGCTATTACAGCGGTGGCGGAAGAACCAAGTACTACTACGAGGGATATACCCTTTTCGGTGATCCCAGCGTAATTACCAAGACCTGGCCCATGACCGGTATCGAAGAGGATCACAGTGCCGGTGTGGCCACCTCTCCCATATCCGTCTCCGCCCCCAACCCTGTTATGGGAAGCGTTCCCGTTACCCTTACAGGTGTTGCAGGCCCTGCAACTGTTGAAGTCTTCGACGTTACAGGCCGTGTCATTGACCGTCCCTTCCACAGTGAACTTACGGGACAGGCCGTATTCACATGGGATGCATCAAGTGTTTCCACAGGTGTTTACTTCATGCGCCTCACCCAGGGCGGCAGCATTGCCACCGCAAGGGTAAGCGTAGTAAGGTAAAACCCGTTTTCAAAAGGCGGCCGAAGAGATGTCTTCGGCCGCCTTTTTCGTTGCTTTGCAGGAGTAAGTTTGTCAACGGTACAGGGAGGAAACATGATACTGA
>CAZRCS010000034.1:3478-15276 GCA_964598645.1 uncultured bacterium
GTCTTCATGTTGCTTCTTACTTCTTAAGAGGCGCTTTGCTATAATACGGCACGAATGTTAAGGGAATGAAAAGCCGTTTCCTATTGTACAAGTAACAAGACTGAAGAAAAGAGGAAGGGGTACATAATGTTAAGAAAAAGTGTTCCGGTAATGATGGGTCTGCTGCTGGCGGTGGCAGGCTGTTCTCTTTTGGGCGGGGGCGGTCTGAAGGCCGGAGAAACTGCCCAGGGGAACCTTGATACAGGTGTGGATATCGAAGAACTCATTCCCGATTTCGAAGAGGTTCTTCTTCCCGCCGGCATCCTGGTCGAAGATGACTGGCCTGCCCTTGAGTTTGCCCTTGCTGCAAGCGATGAGGGTGTTTCACTTTACATAGAGGAAGATGATATCGATCCTGTTATCGTGGTACTGGATTCTGAAGGAAACGTTCTTGTTGCAGGCGATGACTGGGACGAAGAACTCGATGCATTCGTATCTCTCGATGAAGTTCCCAGCGGCGCCAGGGCAATTGTTTTCGATGCAACCGGAGACGACGGTGAATTCCTTCTGGAAGCTGGCGAGGCCGATGACTACCAGTGGATTCTCGAAGCCGGTGACGCAATGGAAACATTCATTCTATCAGACAAGGAACACGACCTCTGGGAAGATATTATCTACGACAATTACGACATCTACAGGGAAAACTGGGAAACCTGCAGGGTCATTCCCCTTGTGATTGACGAAGATATTTGGGCTAGGGTAGCCGTTTCAAGTGATGTCGACTGCGTAATGGCGATTTTCCTGGTCGACGGTGACGATATCGAATATGTGGACTATGATGATGACACCATCGACATGAACCCTGCTTATTCAGGTGAGATGGAAGAGGGGCATTACCTCTGTATCGTTGACACCTACTCCGGTTCTGAAGATGCCGAGTTCACCATCTCCGTTACCGAAATGGACCCCGATGAGATGTCTTCGGACATCGTACCGGTATATGAAATGGACGAATGGTACACCGGCGAATTCAGGGAAGGCTCCATGGTAATGGGCTACTGGCCTGAAGCCGGAGACTTCTGGGGTATTTATCCCGAGGAGCAGGTAGTCGTATTCGAATTCGAGATAACCGAAGACGGTGAATACATTTTCGATGCCATGTGCTATGAAGACACGAAAATGGCCATTATCGACGAAGATATGTACATGATCGACTACAACGACGACGGACCCGAGGGCCTTGATCCCCAGCTTATCCTGCAGCTTGCCCCCGGCCGTTATGCCGCCCTGGTTACTCCTTACTCTGATATGTCCACCGAATGGGTTGACTTCATGTATTCCATGGCCGCTCCCATAGAGAGGGAGAGGGCCTACGCTCCCATGGAATTCGACGAGTACAAAAGCTCGAATGTGTACCTGCACCTGGTGGTCGATCCCGGGGATACCTGGGAGATCTTTGCCGAGAGCGATACCGACCTCACCCTTACAGTGGTCGATGCTGCAGGTGAGACCTACTTCAGCGATGATGACGGCGGAGACTTCAACCCATGGCTTGAGATAGAAGCTACACCGGATAACGCAGGAGCCTGGATGGTCGATGTGGAGTCATACGGAGGAAACGGTATCAACGACAATGTTCACTTCGTGGCAAGACCCCTCAGGTCAGGGCCTTCTTCCAATGTCAGCGCTCCCGTGGAAATAGATATTTAGGAGAGATACCGCCCAGGGGCCCGGGAGAAATCCCGGGCCTCATTTTATTTCGAATGTTTCCCTGTGGTGAAGGAACACAAGAAATACCCTCACCGGTTTGCCCGTAACCTTTTCCAGCTCTCTTTTGTAAAGCCGCTGGTGCTCTTCGTAGACCTTCTTTCTTTCCATGGGATCCCCGGTGTCTGTCTTGTAGTCCAGGGCTTCCAGGCAGCCGTTCCTCTCCAGCAGAAGATCAACGTAATAGAATTTTCCCCCGGATATGATGGGATACTCACGCCCGACTACCTTTGCCCCGGTGAGGTCGAAGGTTTCAAAGAAGCCGTCTATGAGTTCCGCGGTTTTCTCAGGGAATTCAAGAATGTCAGCGAGAGCTTCACTGTTGTTCCTGAGCCATTCCTTATGATCGTTCAGATCGATGAACTCCATTACAGCGTGCACTTCTGTTCCCAGGCGCATGGCCTGCTCCCTTTCCGTTTCTCCATGGGGAAAATTAACGTCGAAGAGATCGATAAAGGGTTTGCCCGGGGAAGGGGGAGGAGCTTCGGGGAAGCTTTTCCTCTCTGTGGCAACTTCGGTCCGGTCCATCGGTATGCAGTTGAAATGGTCTGTTTGCACAAGGGCTGAATGAACTATGCCGCATGGACTTTTTCCCTTGCCTGCGGGCTGAAGAAAGATGTCGAGCCGGTCACGGGGCCTTGTTACAGCTACGTAGAGAAGTCTTCTGTACTCTGCCGTTCTTCTGTATTCTTCCCTTTTCTTCAGTGCCGGATAGTTGTCTGAAACGGCACTTTTCAGCTTCAGTCCCAGTCTGCCGGTTCTCTGATCCGACAGAACCGTATCCTTTATTCCGTTGAAGGTGGAGCCGGGATTGGCTATTATCACATGCTTCCATGCCAGCCCCTTGGCTTTGTGTATGGTGGTTACGGTTACCGCCCCATCGGATTCCTCCGGCGGGGCAGAAGGTTCATCTGCACTTATGGGCGATGTCCCTTCCAGGGTTTCGAGCAGTTTCGAACAGTCTGTGATGATTTCCGCCTGTTCCATGATGAACCGCATGTTGGAAAGTCTTCTTCCTGACTGGTATCGGCTTCGTCTTATTGATTCGAGAATGCACGTGTTCTTGAAGAGTGTCCTGATGAAGATATGAGGCGGGAAGGTCCTTGCCGATTCTCTGAGAGAGCGGATGATGGAGAATGCCGTCTCCAGTTCACGGGTAAGGGCACCTGTCTGTTTCCATATGGTTATGGTTATGTCGTTTATTCCGAAGTACATGGATCGCAGGGTCTCCACCTCGGCATTACTGTCGTCCGGGTGAAGAAGGTGCCTTAGAAGGGAAGCTGTATCCCTGACCTCAGGTCTTTTATGAAAATCCCTTCCTGCCTCCACACGATAGGGAATACCGCGGCTGTCGAATTCCCTGAGAAGCTCATCCATATTGGTCTTGGTTCTGAACAGAACCGCTGTGGAACCCGGGTCGGTTATCAGGTCTGCTATACTTCCGGCCTGCATTGAGGAATAGATCTCAGCACTGCTTCCCTCTATTTCAGGCAGAATGTGTATGAAGACCCCCTGTCCTTCCCCGGCGTCGGGTGCAGGCTCGATGGGGCTGTATTCGCTTGAAAATGGCATTTCCTCCGGGGTCGAATTTCTGAAAAGCGCTTCTCCGAAGCTGTTCACGAATCGGATAATTGACTTCGCGCTTCTGAAGTTTACTCTTATGGTTTCGCAAAGGGCATTGTTTTCCTCGAGATACCTGGCGGTTTCCTTGTAGGTCTCGATGTCCGCTGAACGCCACCCGTATATGGACTGCTTCGGGTCTCCTACCACCGTGAGTTTCTCCTTCATTCCCGATCCTTCCAGGATGGACATGAAGAGACGCACCTGTACCAGGCTGGTATCCTGGAATTCATCTATGAGAATGTATCTGAATTTTTCATTCAGTTTCTTCCTCAGCTCTGCTGAACTGACAACGGCCTCGCCTGCAAGGAAGAGAAGATCATCATAGGAGAGCCTTGTGGGGTCTTCGTCCCATATCCTCCGCATACGGTTAAGAAATGGAAACACGAGCTTTTCCAGGGCGGGAGCCACCGGTTTCATGAGCCTGTAGCCCTTCAGGGTTTCCAGGTCTGCCATGTAGGTCTTGATCTCGGCTTTTACTTCCTTCAACCCTTCCTTGCCCCCCCAGTTTGACTGGGAGCCGCAATTCCTGGCGATACCCGCGCCTAGATCTGCGTTGCTTAGCCGGCTGACGGCCTGGGATATCTTCACACAGAGTTTGTCGGATTTGTCAGAGCAGATGCCCTCAAGTGATCTCAGCCTGTCAAGCCATTTCTCCGTGAGTTCCTTTTCGGCCTGTGCGGTATCTCCCAGGAGCTCCGGATCAGTGAGCCATCTGTGTTTCTCCATATCACCGGCCGCCTCCAGCAGTACGGATGACCCGGGACGTCTGAGGGCGTCCGATGACGCCTCCAGGTCTTTTTTCTCGACGGAAACCAGGAAAAGGTCCCAGAGGACCTCCATCTCCGATCTGCTGAAATGACTGGCCTCGGTGGTGAACTCGGGAACCCCGCCGCAGAGGTGGTAGTATTCCCTGAGGATCCTTGAAGCAAAGCCATGGATGGTATGGATCCAGGCCTGGTCCATTTTCCTCCTGGCATCGGCAGGTATCATCTCACGGATCCTGGTTCTCAGCTCGCTTGCCGCAGCTTCGGTGAAAGTGACAACGGCAATGTTTTCCAGGGAGGTACCTGCTTCTATTATGGTGCATACCCTGTCCGTAAGGAGGGTTGTCTTGCCGGTACCTGCACTTGCCTCCACAACCACGCTTCTTGCGGTTTCGCCCTTTATGGCTTCCCTGATAGCTCTGTCGGGTATCATTTTCCCGGCCACTTCTTTTCCTTCGCAAGCGGAAAGTTGCCGTTCCTCATCTTTTCCACCGTTTCCACCACCAGGTTTTCGAACTGATCCTGAATGGAGTCAAGCTCATTCCCGGTGATCTCTTCGAAGGTCACGTCTCCATTGCCCTCAAGATGGATGTAACATGCGGCAGCCACCGGTGCATATCCGTTCTGCAGTGCCAGACTCCTGTAGAAGGGCAGCTGAAGTTTGTTCTCCTTCAGCATGTTCTTCACGGTTATACCCCTGGGTCTGCCGGTCTTGAGGTCTGCGAGAACAAGGCTTCTTTCCTGGTTTTCGAAGATAAGATCGATGCGCCCCTGGGCCGGGTACCCGGCCACGGTTCCTTCCACACGAATCTCGCTTCCCCGGTAGCGCCAGTTCCTGCTGGTCAATTCTTTCCTCAGTTTTTCAACGGCATCTGCCGTATGTGTCACCCATATCTCTGAAAGCTTACGGGAGCCAAGCATTATCTCAAGGCCTGATTCATCAGAGGCGTGCTGAACGACATCCAAAGCAGGCGAATCGGTTGAGAGACAAAGCTCGACACATTTGTGAACCAGAATGCCCCTGTTCAGAGGGTCGGGTTCCGATCTTACGGGAAAAGCCTCAGGGGCCCTGGTCTTCCAGAGGTTCTCCGCCATGAACTCGAAGGGATTTCTGAGGTAGTTCTCGATCATTGTGGCACTTATCCGATGCTTCGTGAAAAACCCGGGTCCGATCATTCCGCAGTGTGAAGCCCCGGGGGATGGGTTTTCGTAATCGAAGAGCAGCCTCTCCCGCTGCGCCTGAAGAGATGACGAGAGGAAGGGGGGATTCTCGGGAAAATCCAGTGTCACCCAGGGCATGGAGGGGATGTTCTCCCTCAGTACCGTGTTTCTGAATGTGTTTTCCGGTTGATCCTTCAAAGGCAGAAGAAAGGGAGAGAGGGCAACTGAGTTTCCCTTTTCGTCGGTATTTTCCGCAAGTATGACAAGCTTCTCTTCCGCCGCTTCGAACACCTGCCGCAGGAGGAATGCGTCCTCGGTTTCCCTGTTATCAGGGGAAGGCATTTGAAGCAGTTCCTTCATCTCCACCGGCAGTCTGGGGTCGTTAACCGTTCTGCCGGGGAATTTCCCTTCTTCCATTCCGGTCAGGATAACCCCTTTGAAAAGAGTTCCCCTTGCTTTTTCAGGAGAAAGTATTTTGACCCCGTTCCTGTCCCCGTCAGCAATCTTTACCGGTTCTTCAAGGGCTTTCTCGATCAGTTTTCTGAACAGGGCAAAGGGAACTTCGCCGTCAGTAACGAACTTCCTTCTGTTCAGAATCACGTCGAAACAGTAACTCGGGAGCGATTCCGGGCAAAGTTCAGTGAGTGTTCTTCTCATGCGCTGAAGGTGTTTTTCCGGCGGAGCGACCGAAGGCATCTTTCCAAAATATGCTGCTATGGTTTCCGTGAATGGGAAGCGGGTTTTCAGCATTTCGTCCATACCGAACCTGGCTCCGGTTTCAGCTGCCCTGGCAGAGTAACCGGAAGGACCCGGTGTGCGGGGTGCCGTGACCATTCCCGTGGTAAGAAGCCCCTCTATGTCGGTGTGGTGAAAATCGTTATCGGCAAGGGCGTTCAATCTTATGATCAGTCTTCCCCAGGGAAGGTCTGCGGCCTTTACGGCAAGGTCTGTTTCACAGGGGATCCCGCAGCAGTAAAGTTCGGTCCTGACAGATCCGGCGCTGTCTCCTGAGGCAACCACTGCCACCTGTTCAAACGGGATATCAAGTTTTTGTATCTCGCTGACCACTGCCCTGGTAAAGGCCGTGCCGCTGCCGCATCTTTTCAGTGATATTCCCGGATTCTCCTGAAGTGCTTTTCCCGTAAGAAGGTTTTCGGCGAACTGAGCATTGGGAGACAGGGATTGATCTCCATCCACCCGGTGAAGGCCTTCTCTTTCGTGCAGGTCCTTCAGAAAATCCATGGTTCTGACGAAGGCTTTCCGCCAGTGATGAGAAGGGTGAACCGGCGAGAACCACTTGATATCGGTGATTGACGCAAGTTTTCTTATGTAGTTTCTCTGGCCGGGATTCAGATCGTAGAAACCGTAGAACATCACCGTCTGGTACATTCCTGCAGCGGAAGGACCCCTTCTCATTGTGCCGTAGGGGGTGAAGGGGAATTCTTTATCCCGGAGTTTCTGGTATTCCAAGAATCTTGACGCCGTTTTCGCTACCTCGGTATCAGGTTCCCTGAGGCTTTTCGACTGAATTTCGAACATCTCCGCATTGATCCCGTTCTCCAGGAGGTTTTCGAAGAAAGCAGCGGCTGACGCCGCCGAATTCAATTCGTATCCTGCGTGATAAGCAAGAGTAATACTTTGGGGAACGGAGACTTTATCAGATGTGAGAGTTCCTGCAAGGGACCTGGCCAGTAAAGGTATTCCCGGAAAGAACCTTGCCCCTGCCGTGGGTCCCGGAATGAGTTCTGCAAGTCTTGAAGCAATCTGGGAACCAGCGGTTACGACTGCTGTGCCGCCGTTGGCTCCTGTCCGGGTGAATTCGGTTATCCAGGTTTTTTCAAGGGCTCTCCAGTGGCCAAGATGCACCGACAACAGAGCCACTAGGTTACATCCGCCTCTTCCATGGATTTCCAGAGGCGTTTCCTGTCCCTGGGCATTCGATAGGTTGAACCGCCCACGATGACCTTCAGTTTCTGAATTGGTATTCTCTCGAATAGTTCACTGTGCGGGCCATCGCCGTAGACTTCTTCCAGGGCAAGCTTTTCCGTTCCGGCAACGACTATGGGAGTTATCTTTGCTTCAAGGGCGGCGTCGACTATTTTCGCAGTTCCAACCTTGTTTACGAAATAGCTCTCACTTACGCAATCGGCTCCGAATACAGGAACGGCATTATCGTTTAAAGCGGTTGCGATTCTGGAATCTGCAATGAGTTTTACATTGAACCCGCTGTTCTTCAGGAGCCTTGCTGACTCTACTCCTTCCTCACCGGGTTTGGAACGGGTCTGGTAGATAAGTTCTATTCTGTTCTTGCGGTGCTCGAGAGCCCTGAGTACGCTGCCGCTGTTTGAGTGGCAGAGAATGCGATTGTTGGAATTTGCCAATGCTTTGTAGAGCTGTATGCCCGAGGCTGAAGATTCTGTTCTTATCTGTTTCTGGAGTTCCTTTGCCACTTCCTTCTGAAGGAAGAGGGGTTCCTGTTCCAGGCTGTTTGCCAGATAATGGAGCGAGACCATGTCGCCGGCCCTTTCCCTAAGCTGATCCGGGAGATCAGGTCCCTTAAGGAAACCCAGGACTATATGATTCAGTACTTTTATGTATATTCCGGTGGCTCCGGATTTTGTGTCTTCGGTAATTTTGTCGAGAATCTCTTTCATTGGAAGCGGGACTCCTTTCTCCAATTATGGCTCCTAATAAGACGAGAAATGCCGGCCGTCAACTGCTGATACTCAGGAACAGAATCAAGGCATTGAAAGACAGTTCCAAAATGCCGTCATTAAGGCGGCGCGAGGCGGGTCTTCTTCTTGAACTGGGCCAGAGGGATGAAGCAGTTGCGGTGGCGACTTCACTCACAGAGGCGGATACCCGCGACGGAAGCGCACTGGCTTTCCTTGCTGACGTGCTGGCCTCCACCTGCAGATGGGCGGCGGCGGAAGAGAAATTCACGGCCGCAGCCAGACTGTGCGCCGAGACCGGAAGAGAAGAAAAGGCAGTCGCACTTTATGCAGGGCCCGTTTTCCTTCTGGCAGAGGCCAGGGGAGACTATGAAACCTGTATGCAGGTGGCTCCTTTTCCCCTTCTCAGGAACAGAGCGCTGAGGCTTTCCGGACATGAACCGGGTGAGATAACTGAACCGGATTCGTCACCCTGGCGGGAACTCTTCATACTGGAAAAGGTACACAACCAGGGAGATGTCTCTCTGCTTAACGGAATTCTCCACAGCTGGAAAGCGGGAGAGGCAGAGTGGCGATGGAGGATACTCTACGAGGGAGCATTCCTGGAGTATTCCTCCGGGGAAGTTTCCAGGCAGTGGGGTGATTACCTCAGAGAGACCGGCAAAAAGGTTCTCGATCCCAGGTATCCCGGAGAGCGCAAGACCATGAAAAAGCTCGTCCGCGGGTATTTTGTCAAAAACTCTCTCCAGTAGTATCTTACCCCCGGTTTTATTCTGCGGGAAAGGAAGAACTTTTGAAAAAGGCTCTTATAACCGGAATTACCGGACAGGACGGATCTTACCTTACTGAACTGCTTCTCGAAAAGAATTATACCGTTCACGGGATCGTTCGCAGAGCAAGCAGTTTCAACCGTCAGCGCATCGAACACCTGATCCAGGATCCGGAGATCTACAACAGCAGACTTTTTCTGCACTACGGAGACATGACCGATTCCAGTGCCCTGAATAGAATTATCGAGAAGACCGAGCCCGATGAAGTTTATAACCTTGCAGCCCAGAGCCATGTGGGAATATCCTTCGGTGTTCCGGAGTACACCTGCGATGTTGATGCCATTGGTGTTGTGAGGCTCTTGGACGCACTGCGTGAAACCGGAATGGCAGGCACCACAAGATTTTATCAGGCTTCGACCAGTGAGCTATTCGGCTCCAGTCCGCCCCCCCAGAGCGAAGCTACTGCATTCAGACCGAGAAGTCCCTATTCCGCCGCCAAGCTGTGTGCTCACTGGATGGTGGTAAATTACCGTGAAGGTTACGATATGCATGCTTCCAGCGGAATTCTCTTCAACCATGAATCTCCCAGGAGGGGTGAGAACTTCGTTACCAGGAAAATTGCCCAGGGAGCTGCCAGAATAAAAAAGGGACTTGCCGGGAGCCTGATGCTTGGCAACCTCGATTCCAAGAGGGACTGGGGTCATGCAAGGGACTATGTAAAGGCAATGTATTTGATGCTTCAGCAGCCCCGGGCCGATGACTATGTCATTGCCACAGGTGAGATGCATTCAGTCAGGGAATTTCTGGAAGTAGCCTTCGGCTGCCTCCAGTTGAATTGGTGTGATTTTGTTAAGACCGATCCCCGATATCTCAGGCCCACCGAAGTTGATGCCCTCTGCGGTGATGCTTCCAAAGCCCGAAGAATTCTGGGATGGGAACCTGAAACCGACTTCGCCTCCCTTGTAAGGGAGATGGTTGATGCCGAGATGAACAGGCTCAACTGAATCCGGAGGAATACTATGTCAACTGTTAGACCATTCAGAGGCCTCAGGCCCGGAAGAGAATTTGCCGAGAAGATAGCTTCTCCCCCTTATGATGTGCTCGATTCAGACGAAGCAAGAAGTATTGTGAAAAACAATCCCCTCAGCTTTCTTCGTGTTGTGAAACCCGAGGTTGATCTAAGCCCGGATGTGGATCTTTACAGCGATCCGGTCTATCAGCAGGGGGCCAGGAATCTCAGACGCCTCATGGAAGACGGCCTTATGAACCAGGATAAAAACCCCTGTTTCTACTTCTACAGACAGATAATGGGGGACCATTCTCAAACGGGCCTCGTTGCATGTGTTTCCGCTGAAGACTACGACAACGACGTGATCAAGAAGCATGAGTTCACAAGGAAAGACAAGGAAGAGGATCGTATACGTCACATTGAGACCCAGAACGCCCAGTGCGGACCTGTATTCCTCACCTATCCTGATCACGCTGACCTTGACTCCATACAGAAAAAGGTATGCCTCGGCGAACCAGAGTACGATTTCACTGCCGATGACGGAATAAGACACACACTGTGGGTGGTGTCCGACCCCCAGGTGTCAGGCACCATCGAAAAGGTTTTCGGAGAAGAAATCCCCACCCTCTATGTTGCAGATGGACATCACAGGAGCGCATCAGGTGCCATTATCGCGAAAAGGCGCAAAGACGGCAATCCGGGACACACCGGCAGGGAAGAGTACAACTACTTTCTTGCTGTGATATTCCCTGAAACCCAGATGAAGATCATGTCCTACAACAGGGTGGTCCAGGATCTCAAGGGGAGAACCCCCGAAGCGTTCATGGAAGAGATTTCAGGTTCCTTCTCCCTAGAGAAGAACGGAAGGAAAGAACCTCTATCCAGTCAGGAGTATTCCATGTACCTTGACGGAGGCTGGTACACCCTTAGGCCGCTTCCAGGAACCTTCCCCGCTGACCATCCGGTTAAGAGCCTCGATGCCAGCATACTCCAGGAGAACCTTCTCAAGCCCGTGCTTGGGGTGGATGACCCGAGAACCGCTTCCCACATCAACTTCGTGGGAGGGATCAGGGGAACGAAGGAACTGGAGAAACTGGTTGATCAGGGGAAATACACCGTTGCTTTCTCCCTGTATCCCGTATCGGTGGAGCAGCTTATGGCGGTTGCAGACAGCGGAAACGTCATGCCTCCGAAATCCACATGGTTCGAGCCTAAGCTCAGAAGCGGGCTGGTGGTCCATGTTCTTTAGAAAAGCCGTCAGCTCTCTGTTCATGGTTATGGTTCTGACTCTGACAGGATGCACCAATCATCCTGCTTCTGATTCTGTGAAGGCCTTTGCCATGGCCATGGCGGATTCTTCGTGGACCGATGCCTGGGACATGCTTACACCGGGCACACAGACTGCGTGGGACTCCACAGCAGTAATCATGCAGAGGTTCGGCTACACGGAAAGCAGCCAGTATCTCTCCACCCTTGAGGTCCCGGTTACCCCTGAAGAGTTCACACAGCTTGACGGAGAACTTCTTTTCGTGAGGATGGCACAGTCATATCCCGAGGCAGCTGATCTTTCAGGCGATGTCAGGGGAGTGGAACTCAGGGATTCCGTGACGGCTCTTGTTACTATTGCCACCGTTGATGGCCGCCAGATCATTCCTGTGAAGCTCATCGAAGACAGGTGGCTTGTTGACCTCACCACTCTTACTCCACCGGCTGCTGAAGAGGTCAGGGAGTAGTTACATGGAGAACGACCAGTTTTGCTGAAAAAATACGCCAGGGAACTGAAGCAGTCGGAATATGGCAGAAGCCAGTTCAAGGCTGCTCTGCTTTTCATGTGCGGGGTTATCGTTTTTGCGGTCATTGCCGGTATTCTTTTCCGTCAGAGCCCGTATCAGCCCCCTGCTGGAAGAATGGGGATCGCCAGCGACTTCCCGGAGGGCACCTGGTTCAACACGAGCGGATCACTGAGCATTTTCGACCAGCTGAGAGGGCACATCGTGGTTGTTCTTTTCAACGATTTCAATACCCTGGCCGATCTGGAGGATCTGAACCGTCT
>CAZRCS010000035.1:0-15039 GCA_964598645.1 uncultured bacterium
GGCCTTACAGCCTGGTGCCCCTGACACGACTCGAACGTGTGGCCTACGGTTTAGGAAACCGCCGCTCTATCCAACTGAGCTACAGGGGCGCAGGCGTAAAGCAGGCCAATTATGCAGGGTCGGATGCTATTCGTCAAACCCTCTCCGCTCCAGAAGCTGTGCAGCCTGCAGAGCAAGGGAATCAGCGAAGAGCATGCCTTCCTCGTTGGGAATGAGTGTATTCTCCTGAAGGGCAACCATGCCTGTTTTCAGAAGCTCTTCTGTATCAAGGGTAAATCCCAGCGCACTAAGCTGATCCAGGTCCACTCCGCCTATGTGCCTGAAACCCAGCGCAAGAATTTCGTGGGCACCGTTTTCTCCCGTTAGATCTTCACCGGATTCCACAGGGGATTCTCCCCTTATCACCGCTGATTCATACCTGGTGGAATCGCTGTGATTCCATGTTCTTTTCGTTCCCGTGAATGAATGAGCCGAGGGACCAATGCCAATGTATGGAATTCTTTTCCAATAGGCCGAGTTATGCTGTGAGATGAACTTTTCACCAAGGGCATAACTGGATACTTCATAATGGACGTACCCGTTTTTCGTTAACAGATCATGGGCCTGATGGTACATGTCTGCACATCTTTTCTCAGGGGCCTTTTTCCCGGCATCGCCCATGGGAGTTCCCTTTTCAAGGGTAAGCTCATAGAGAGAGATATGGCTGGGCATGAACCTGAGAAGCTCCTCCAGATCTTTCCTCTGCGCCTGAGCCGTCTGCCCTGGAAGACCATAGATGATGTCTGCATTTACATTTCTGAACCCGGTTTTCCTGATCAGCTGCAGTGCGCTCCCTGCGTCATCCGCTGAGTGTACCCTGCCCAGCTGTTTCAGGGCTTTATCGCTGAAGCTCTGAACCCCGAGGCTTATCCTGTTGAAACCAGCCAGAAGAAGAGTGGAGTAGCCCCTCGCATCAAGTACTGCCGGGTTTGACTCTATGGTTGTTTCCATCAGGACATGGGACCTGACGTTCCCGATGAGCCTGGCCCAGAACTCCGGGGGAAGCAAAGTAGGTGTACCACCGCCTGCGTAAAAAGTCCTGAAGTGCTGATCCTCTCCCCTGGTACGCTCCATGAATTCCGCATTGAGGGCAGTACACATTCCGGAAACGTCATCGGGTTTCCTGACAGATGCGAAGGCACAGTATGAACACTTCCTCAGACAATACGGAACATGAACGTAGAGACCTATTCCTTCGGCGGCCATCGGGGATCCTCGAATCGCTGTATCTCCAGGGTATAGCCTGAAGGCTCCTTCACGAAGCAGTTGTAAATGTTGTACTCCGGAGTGGCAGCAGGCGGCTTCAAAACCTCACAGCCGGCTTTCCTGACTGCATCGAACCAGTAGTCCACATCCTCGGTCACAAGGGTTATGGTAACGGCATCGAGCAGTGCAGGAGATTTTTTCGTACAGAAACCAAGGTAGCCGGTTCCGGCCACACGGTAGATTCTGCAGCCGCCCTGATCGAGAACCATGGGAAGCTTCAGAATCTCGGTATAGAAAAAGTGGGTTTTCTCCATGTCTTCCGTGTAGCAGAAGGTTATCATAGAGTCGAATTCCTTCAACTCAATCATCCCTTTTCAGAACTGCAAGGAAGGCTTTCTGGGGAATCATTACCTTACCTACCATCTTCATTCTCTTCTTTCCGGCTTTCTGCTTTTCAAGAAGCTTCCTCTTCCTTGTTATGTCGCCGCCGTAACACTTGGCAGTAACATCCTTTCTCAGTGCGCTTATGGTGGTTCTGGCAATGATACTTCCCCCGATGGCTCCCTGGATGGGAATCTTGAACTGCTGCCTGGGGATCTCTTCCTTCAGGTTTGCGCAGGCCCTTTTTGCCCAGCTTGAAGCTCTGTCCCTGTGAACGAGCATGGAGAGAGCGTCCACTCTTTCGTGGTTCACCAGGATGTCTACCTTGGCAAGATCACCCCGTCTGTAATCAGCAGGCTCGTAATCGAAACTGCCGTATCCCTGGGTCACGGACTTCAACTTGTCGTAGAAATCGTAGACGATCTCTGCAAGGGGCATCTCAACCTTGATTTCCACCCTCTTGGCGCCAACGTAAAGATTTGAATAATTCTGACCTCTTCTGTCGAGGAGCAGGGAGGTTACAGGGCCGATGTAGCGGTCGGGCATTATCACAGATGCCTTTATGTAAGGCTCTTCCGCAAGCTCTATCTGAGACGGGTCCGGGTAGAGATTAGGGTTATCTATGTACTGAACATCGCCGTTGCTCAAAGTTATTCTATAGAGAACGGTAGGGGCGGTTAAAACAAGGCTCATTCCGAATTCTCTTTCAAGCCTCTCCTGTACTACCTCAAGGTGAAGAAGCCCTAGAAATCCGCACCTGAAACCAAAACCCAGGCCGACGGAGTTCACCTTCTCGAAGGTAAGTGCTGCGTCATTGAGCTTGAGCTTGTCCATGGCAATGGCAAGGTCATTGTAGTCTTCTGTTGAAACGGGAAAGAGGCTCGAAAATACCACCGGCTTCGCATCTTCAAAACCTGCAAGGGGTTCTGCTGCAGGCTTGTTACGATCCGTGACAGTCTCACCGCTTCGAACATCACTGACGCTCTTGATCCCTGCAATGAGATAGCCCACATCGCCTGCTTCAAGCTCTTTGCACTTCACTCTGTGTATTCCCAGATGGCCGATCTCTTCTATCTTGTACTCTCCGCCCTTTGCCATAAGCAGTATCTCCTGATCCTGCCTCATTACTCCGTTCTCCACCTTGAAATAAGCCACCACTCCCCTGTAGGCATCGAAGATGCTGTCGAACACCCTTGCTCTGAGGGGCGCTTTTGCATCACCGGAAGGAGGGGGGATCTGTTTAATGATGGCATCGAGAAGGCCCTGAAGACCCTCGCCGGTTTTTGCACTTACAAGAACCGCATCCTCGGGGTCCAGACCAAGCTCGTTTTCAACTTCATAGAGTGTCTCTTCGATATTCGCCGATGGCAGATCGATCTTGTTGATCACAGGTATTATCTGAAGGTTCTGTTCCATGGCTTTATAAAGATTCGCAAGGGTCTGTGCCTCCACTCCCTGGGCAGCATCTATGACCAGAAGCGCTCCCTCGCATGAAGCCAGGGCCCGGCTGACTTCGTAGCTGAAGTCGACATGACCCGGAGTATCAATGAGGTTAAGCTTGTACTTCTGTTTGTCCAATGCGGTGTAGTACATTGTAACCGCACTGCTCTTGATTGTTATCCCCCGTTCGCGTTCGATATCCATGGAATCCAGCATCTGGTCATGGAACTCACGGGCGGATACGGTTTCCGTTACCTGCAGGAGCCTGTCTGCAAGGGTGGATTTGCCGTGATCGATGTGAGCAATTATGCAGAAATTTCGTATGTTGCGCTGCAAGTTTTTCCTCCAATGTTAATGTGTAATATGTTTGGTAGTCGGGGGTCATCCAAATTCAGCAAAGAGGGAGCTGTAAATGCCTATTTTCAAAAAAGACAAAAAAGACAATTCCACAGAGAATCCGCTGCAGGTTATCAACGACTGCAATATCGGGGAAGGTACAAAGATCTGGAATTTCGTAAACATGTACGGCTGCGAAATAGGTGAAAACAGCATGGTGGGATGCTTCTGTGAAATACAGAAGGGTGTGAAGATCGGTGACAGAACAAGAGTTCAGAGTCACACATTCATTTGTGAACTGGTTGAAATCGGGAACGACTGCTTCATCGGTCACGGAGTAATGTTCATAAACGACGTCTATCCTCCGCAGCCGGATCCTGCCCAATGGAAACGAACCGTTATAGAAGATGGAGTGAGTATAGGTTCCAATGCCACGATCCTTCCCGTAAAAATCGGAAAGGGTGCTGTAATAGGAGCCGGAGCCGTGGTGACCAAGGATGTTCCGGAAGGCGCCGTGATCGCAGGAAATCCAGCGTCGTTCATGCGGTTCACCAGAGACAAGGGAGCGGAGTAATCTTGATATCCAGGATTTTCAGGGTAATACCCAGAATACCGGAAAAACTCTCCGGTCTTCATAAAATAGCCGGCAACACATGGTGGAGCTGGAACAGAAATGCCATTCACCTATTCAGATGCATAGACACCGACCTCTGGGAAAAAACAAAGCACAACCCTACTCTACTCCTGGGAAGGGTCAGCCAGGACAGACTTCAGGAACTCTCAGAGGATCCGATTTTTCTTTCTTCTCTGGAGGAGGTAACCTCGTCAATGGAGGAGTACCTCTCCATGTCAACGTGGTTTTCCTCGAAATATGGTGAAAAACTTGGTGAATCTGAGGTAATAGCTTATTTCTCAGCTGAATTCGGTCTTCACGAAAGTCTTCCCATTTATTCGGGTGGTCTTGGAATACTGGCAGGCGACACCATGAAAAGCGCCAGCGATCTTGGGGTTCCAGTTGTGGGAGTGTCCCTTCTTTACAGGCAGGGTTATTTCAACCAGTACCTTAACAGCGACGGCTGGCAGCAGGAACGATACTCAGTGAACGACTATTCCAACATGCCTGCTGAAAGGGTTCTTGACAAGGATGGCAACCCGGTAACCGTCATGGTTCCCATGGATGGAGAAAGGGTCCTGGCAGCAGTGTGGCAGATAAGGGTTGGAAGGGTAAGGCTCTTCCTGCTTGACACCAATTTACCAGAGAATACCCTGGAAAACCGGGAGATAACAGGCCAGCTCTACGGTGGAGACAAGGAGATGAGAATACGTCAGGAGATACTGCTTGGAGCAGGCGGTATCATGGCACTGAGAGCGATCGGCCTTACCCCGGCTGTAAGACACATAAACGAGGGACATTCCGGTTTTCTCATTGTCGAGATGCTTGCTCATCTTATAGAAACCGGCCTGTCCTTCGCAGAAGCCAGGGAGATCGTAACCGCAGGAAACGTCTTCACCACACACACACCGGTACCAGCCGGCAACGAAGAGTTCGAACCTGGTCTCGTCCTGCGCTATCTGAGACCATATCTGGACAGGGTGGGGTTGAACAACGACACCTTCCTCAGCTACGGATCTCATTTGGGTTCAAATGCATTCTCAATGACTGTTTTTGCCCTTAACTTTTCCAGAAAAGCCAACGGAGTAAGCAGGCTACACGGTGATGTATCGAGAAACATCTGGAGAGATGTCTGGCCCAGGCTTCCAGAGTCGGAAGTGCCTATTGGACATGTAACTAACGGTGTTCACGAAAAAACCTGGCTTTCAGGTGAGATAAGCAGGCTTGTCCAGAGGTACGTGGGCAGCACATCACCGGTTAACCCCCGGGAGGAGAAATTCTGGGAGAAGATCGACAGAATACCGGATTCTGAGCTCTGGAGGGCCCATGAAAGGCTCAGATCAAGACTGGTAGGATATGCAAGGAATAAATGGGATGAACAGCTGGAGGAAATGGGCATAAGGGGACTTCCCCATCAGAACCTAACGGTGCTCAACCCGGATGCACTTACCATTGGCTTTGCAAGAAGGTTTGCAACCTACAAGAGAGCATCTCTGTTATTCCACGATCTGGAAAGACTATCAGGTCTGCTCAATAACCCCGATACACCCATACAGGTTATCTTCGCCGGCAAAGCCCACCCCCACGACAGCGGCGGCAAGAACCTGATCAGAGAGATCTTTCACCAGTGCCTCAGTAAAGAGTTCTACGGGAAGGTCGTTTATCTGTCTGACTACAGCATGGATATGGCAAGGCATATGATCCAGGGGGTGGACATATGGCTGAACACCCCCAGAATCCCCATGGAGGCCAGCGGAACCAGCGGCATGAAGGCAGCAATGAACGGAGTGCCCCACTGCAGTGTTCTTGACGGCTGGTGGGCAGAGGGCTACATGGCTGACCGGGGCTGGGCAATAGGCAACGGAGAAACCTACGAAGACCAGGGGATGCAGGACAGAATCGAGGCTAAGGCGCTCTATGACCTTCTCGAAAACATGATTGCCCCCCTCTTCCACAACAGAAGCAACGGCGGAATTCCCACAGGATGGACAACTGTAATGAAGAACTCCATGCGTATGGCCCTCTCGTTCTTCAACACGAATAGAATGGTGGCTGAATACACAGGAGATTACTACATTCCCGCTATTGAGTTCTCCAGAACCATAGAGGAAAACAACCTTGACGGAGTAAGGGATCTGGCCAACTGGAAGGAAGCTGTCAGGGATAAGTGGCACAATATCACCATCGAAGGTGTAGATTCCGATAACCCTTCGGACACTTTGGTGGTAGGAGACAATATTGAGATAACGGCCAGGCTGAGAGCTCCTGGGTTGAGTGCCGATGACCTGTCAGTTGAAACCCAGTTCGGCCTGGCATCAGGGGACGGCTGGCTAACTGGCCGTGAATCTACCAGACTGGAATTTGCCGAAGAGGAAAACGGAGTACTCTACTTCAGGGGAACCATAAAGTGCACCACTGCAGGGAGATTTGGCTACACGGTGAGGGTTCTGCCTGCACACAGAAAATACGGAAGGGTCGTTGAGCCAGGCCTCGTTCACTGGTGGGAATAAACGTAGACCCTTCCAGGCACGTCAGTAAGAACGATGATGTATTCTCCGTTCTGGGTCGCGAAGACTAAGTCCGCATACTGAATACAGAAAATAGATGGGGCAAAGATCATATTCTGGGTGTTCAGTACGGATATTCTGTTTTCCGAACGCCTTGGCGCGATGACTATGTCAGTTCCCGGGATCAGTGAGCAGCTTCTGTATGAGTTAATGGTTGGTAATTGAATGAGTTCCTCACCTGTATCTCCTGAAAACAGATACACCGAGGGATGTATTGAATTCTGATTGAAGACAACGGTGTTGCCCTGACTGTTCACAAGAAACGGACCTGTCCTCTCGTCGAGATGAAGCGTATCTATCAGATTCATGGTTACAGGATCCACGTTAAGAAGGAATTCCTTTGAGGTGTTCGACAGAATCAGCCTGTTTTCCTCCTGGGAAAGAAAGGTTCTTGTGATAGGCCAGCCCGTATGGTACTCGCCCTGTATTTCTCCGGTGACGAGATCGATTTTCCTGGCAAGCCACTCAGGTCCGAGATAGCAGATCAAAAGGGACTGGCCAAAGAGATGCAGGCTTGTAATTATGGATTGGGATTCCCTGATCAGTTCAGGCTCTCCGTCCGGGAGAAGGATTCTATAGACGCCATAATTCTCCCTGTTTTCCAGATAAAGGGTACCGGTTGATCTGTCCAGACAGAATGCATCGGGTTTGAATCCCAGAAGAAGGGTATCCTTTTCAACGGGTATGGAGGACATGTTGAGATGCGGGTCGTCCAGAGAGAAAGACTCGATCAATTCTGAGTTGTCGTTCATTACGTAAATACGGTCCAGATAATCGAAGGCTCCTGTGAAATCCACTGACACGGCTGCATAACCTATGAGTTCAGATGGATATTCAGGATTCTCATACTGTGCTGATCCTGCAGGCTCCACAGGATCAACACATCCTACAAAGAAAAGAGCAGTTAAAAAGAAAACACTAACGCCGTTACCGTTCATCTGAATTCTCATATATGTAAGCTCTTCCTGGAGAATCGGATAATACTACTATTATCTCTCCGTCATTTGCTGAAAAAGCCATTTCAGCGTAATTGAAACAAAAAATAGAAGGCGCAAAAACCATGTTCTCCGTATTCAACACGGAAATTCTGTTGTCAGATCTTCGAGGGGCAAGAACCACATCGGTACCAGGGATGAGAGAACAGACCCTGTAAGGGTTGATGCACTCAACGATGTCAATGATTTCCCGGGAGTCTTTATCGAAAAGATAAACCCTGGGATGTATTGTGTACTGGTTGAAAACAATGATGTCTCCACTTGTATTGTAAAGAAATGTTCCTATGCGCTCGGGTACGGGGATAGAGTCCGTCTGCTGCATTGTTTCCGTGTCAATTTCCAGCAGGTATTCTGCAGCAGAATTGCTTAAGAGAATCCTGCTGCCGTCCGGGGAAACAGATGCTTCGTTTATGGGCCAGTTCGTTTGGTACTCACCCTGAATCTCCCCTGTTGACGAGTCTATTTTTCTTGCAGACCATTCCGGTCCCAGAAAACAGATGACCAATGAATTCCCGTTATCCACAGGTAGAATATCCGTTACAATCGATTCAGAGACGTAAAGAAGTGAAGGTGTGCCTGAATGAATGTCGTTAAGCCTGTATATGTCGTTGTTAGAATCGTGAGCGAAAAACAGAACATCTTTCTCAGGGCAAAATGCGGCATGGCTGGGAGGTATCCCCAGAAGAAGTGTATCCTTGACCACCAGGCTTTCAGGTATTGCGAGGTTAGGGTCAGAGGCTGAGAATGATACCATCATCTGGAAGGTTCTGTCGAGAACGTAGACCCGTCCCTGGTCGATGAAAGCATCTGAGAACGTGCTGGGGATCAGTGCGTAACCGCGAAGATCTGAAGGATAATCAGGATTTACGTACTGCGCCGGCCCGGCGGGTTCTACCGAATCCACACACCCGCTCTGTAATAGAAGGAAAACCATGGCAACAAACACAGCAGCAAAATCAGTTCTCATAATGAAATACCGTAGCCCTTCCTGGTGTGGCAGTTCTGGAAACAGTAACAATGTAAGCCCCATCAGATGAAACACACACGCTGCTCACCCTGTGCTCAACAAAAAGAGAAGGCGCAAAAACCATGTTCTCCATGTTGATAACGGAAAGCCGGGAGTCCTGACTTCTTGGAAGAAGAAGAACATCTGTGCCCGTCATCCTGGTATTGATGAGGTATGAATTGACAGGTCTGGAGCGGAACAGCTCTTCACCGGTATCTGTATCGATCTTGATCATGTATGGCTGACCGCTTGAAGCATCGAACACAGCAATCTGAGTTGAGTTCTGAAGGAAAGCCATGGTTCCGATCCTCATTGGCATATGCAGGGTATCCACAGGCACAAGAGAGCTGAAGTCCAGGGTTACAATGTCCATCATGCTTGAATTTGCAATGGCGACCTGTGAGTTGTCCGGGGCCAGCTCAAGTCTCTGAACCGGCCAGTCAGTGTCAAAAGAAGCCAGCTGTTCCCAGGATTCTGTCGAAACCGATTCCACATGCCATGGCGCACCCTGGCTCCCCAGGAAAAGAGCGGAACCATCGGTTGAAACTCTCATGGTGGAGATAGAAGAAGAGGAACTGTAAACATTCTGGTAGGAAAGCTCTTCCGTATCTACCTCATAGATATCTTTTCCACCGGATACAGTGACATAAATACGGGAACCAGACGAAGGAGCGGCAAGAAGATCAGGGGCGAATTTCAGAAAGAGAGTATCAACAAGAAAGGGGTTCACAACCGCCCTTGAAACATCACGGAAAAAGAGACCGTGCGCTGCAGGAACAGATATCCAGACGGTACTCGTGCCCGGGGCGAAGACGCAGTTTCCGGGATCCTGACCACAAAAGAAATATCCCTTTTGGGAATTCGGATATGTCGGATTGATATATGTTGCTGGGCCAGCCGGATTTATCTCAGCACATCCGACAACTGTCAATGCAAATAAGAGTGCAAAGCCGATTTCAATTATTCTCAAGACTACCTCTCCAGTGCAATAGTGGCAATATATAGGAAACAACTTAAGGGAGTAATACACATGAAAAGACCCGCAGTCTGTGCTCTGCTCATTTCGCTTTCGGCAATGGCTGGAACCACAGGAAGAATAGCAGGCGTGGTGAGAAGTGAAGACGGAACACCTCTTACTGGAGCCACGGTGATGATATCTGGAACCGACTTCGGCACCATGACAGACTCAAACGGAGAATACCTGATACACAACCTGAATCCTGGTGAATACATCCTTGTAGCTAGAATGGTAGGCAAAGCTGAACAGACCGTGGAAGGTGTCAGGGTATCCGCGGATCTCACAACCAGAATAGACTTCACTCTGAACGAGGAAGCCTCTGGAAGTACGGTCATAACCGTATCCGATCAGAGGGGACTAATTGTCTTCGATGAAACTTCTTCAGTAAGCGTAATCGACAGCGACGATATAAATGCCATGCCCGTCTCTTCCATAAGAGAGATTGTCTCCATGAACTCAGGTGGAGTAACCGCCGGGGCCGATCTGCACATGAGGGGAGGAAGAGCGGGTGAAGTGGTTTACATGGTAGACGGCATCCCCATGAATGACCCTGCAACGAACCAGTTCACAATGAACATACCCCTGTCAGCAGTTTCAGAAGTGGCAATAACCACAGGAGGATTCAGTGCCGAGTACGGAGGCGCACAATCGGGGATCGTCAACATCATTACGAAGGATGGTGCAAATCGCTTCATTGGAGTTTTGAATGGTGGCGGCGGGGCGTATTCCCAGTCCGGTGACGGAAGTGTCAATACGGTTGAGCACTCCGTATGGGAGAACCAGTTGTACCATGGAGAAGCCTTCCGGGGCGAAGGAGCCGTTGGAGGCCCCATATGGCTTCCAGGAACAGGGGGATTCTTCATTACAGGGGCCTATGATCGAAGCGGTTTCAACCACGCGGACAGCAGGGGTAACTGGGACAACAGCACCATGGAAAACATCAGCGGTACCGCAAAGATTTCCTGGCGTCCTTCACCCACCACCAGACTGGTAGCTAACTTCTACCTCTCAAGTTCAGAAAAGGGATGGAGAGACTGGCTCTGGTCCAGGACCACGGAACACTACGTAAACGACGGAGATACTCTCTACTATTCAAGGGAAAACGAGAGAGCACTCCCGCTTCGTGAGCAATCCAGGTTTTCACCGGGCCTGGCTTTTACCCATTCACTTAACGAAGAAAGCTTCATCGACCTGAAATTCAATTTTTACCACACCGAAGAAACACATGGAATAACGGACTCTACTGGAAACATCATCGGAGAAGACTTTTCCCTGGAAGAATGGCTGGCTTACGAAGCACCCTACCGTTTCGAAGATAGAGACCATTTCTACAGAAGCGGTCATATTGACTGGATAAGGCATGAGTCATCCACGGACGTGGTAACCTTCCGAGCAGACTATACGAACCAGCTGGATGCCTACCACCAGTTGAAAACAGGTTACGAAGGTCGCTTCTTCCAGTCCCAGGGCTGGGATGTGTATTCCCCTCCCGGCTACACCAGCACCTATTCCTCATGGGATGGATCACCCCGATTCCACGGAGTCTATGTGCAGGATAGAATTGAATACACCGCCGGGCTCATCGCCAATCTGGGCCTTAGAATGGACATGGTGGATCCCAACGCAGATGAAACCGATGTCAAGTACAAGCTCAGCCCCAGGCTGGGTGTTTCCTATCCCATCTCAACCAGTGATGTTATCAGGGCAAGTTACGGTCATTACTACCAGGTACCCGGTCTGAGCCTGATGTACTATGACAGCCAGTCAAGCTCAACTTCTTCAGGAGATCCCCTTTCGGGCAATCCCGATCTGGACCCTGAGGAGACTGTTTCCTGGGAAATTGGGATGAAGCACATGTTCGATTCATATACTCTTCTGGAACTGGTGGCCTACAACAAGGAAATAACGGGACTCGTCTCCACCCAGCTGGAGGAGGAAACCGAGGAATACTGGCAGTATGTGAACAGTGACGGTACTGGAACGGTCTGGGGTGCTGAACTTGGTCTTCTCAGGAGGTCATCAAGGTTTTTCTCATTCGCTGTCAACTACTCATACAGCGTTGCCAAGGGAAGGGAATCATCACCCACCGAAAACTACTCCTACGGCTGGGGCAGCCAGTACCCTGTACCAAATGATGACATCTACCTTGACTGGGACCAGAGACACACTGCAAACGGCTCAATAGGTCTAATGGTTGGTCGTGGAGATGCACTATTCGGCCAGGGGTGGCTTGAGGGTTTCGGGTTCAGGCTTAACACCGCCTATGGAAGCGGTATACCCTACGACAATGCAGGTCACGGTACACACCCCTTCTTCAGAAATCAGAAACGTTACCCCTGGAGAATGAACACGGATCTCAGAGTGGAAAAAAGGTTCTGGTTCGCCGGGACATCGCTGAACTTCTATGTGGATGTTTACAATCTCTTTGGAAGAAGGAACGTGGACAGGATCTACAACGTCGACTGGTGGGAGGCAGATCAGGATGGAGACGGGGAGCCTGATCACATTGCCGGGGGACCTGCAGGCAATCCCAACGCATACTCACCTGCAAGACATATGTTCTTCGGGGCGGACATCAGCTGGTAACCGGAGTGCTCTGTCTTTCTCCCGATCTGATCATGTTGATGGCTGCGGAAACGGTTCTCAAAACCTCTTCAGGGGCTGAGGCCCTTTTGAGAGTTCCACCACTGTTTTTTTCCAGGTAGTTCTTCAGAGCATTGATGTCTTCGGTTTTTCCCGATCTGATGATTACAGCCAGCGCATCATGCATCAGGTCTTCATCCTCCAGGGGCACTCCCCTGGCGTTCTGGAAAGCACCACGGAAGTGCTGACGCACATGCTTGTCATCATGAACCTTCAGAAAAAACCGCATAAGCGGTTTTCTGGCTTCCGGCAGTGTATGCATAAGCCTGAGAAGAGCCGGGATCAGACCCCTGTCGGGTTTCTCTGCCTTCGAGAGAACATCCACGGCTACTATTACCACATCGGGTGACGGGTCACCAATCATGTTGGATGCCAGATAAACGGCCTTCGTAGTGTCAATCTTCCCGAGTGAAAGCAATGCAAGTTTTCTTATTCTGTCATCGGAATCGTCGCAGAGCTGCTCCAGCAGCGGAACGGATCTCTGAGAGCCAATATCCCCAAGGAGTGCCACCAGATTCCGCATAATATACCAATCCTGTGAGGCGAATCTTCCTGTTTCCCTTACTCTTACTGAAAGCCCTCCCCTTTGTATCTCGTCTATCCTCGAATGGAACATGAGAAGGTATGACGTGCCGAACCGGCTCAGTACTGAATAAGCCCTTGCCCGGATTTCCCTCTTCCGCTCCAGGAACAGGTCAACAAGGCGCATACCTAGATTTCTGAACATAACCGCTTCTGTAATCTTTTCCGCAGCCTGATACCGGTTTTCGTCTGTATCCATGAATGCCTGCAGTATCACGTCGGCTGCATCCGGAGTGTCTATTCTGCGCAATGATTCTGAAAGGCCCCTCCTGAGAGCGCTAGCGTGATTCGGGCCTGGTACCTGAAGCATTCTGCAGTCAGATATTATTGCGGAAAGCTCAGAAGCAGTTGTGAGTCTGCCCGAAGCGATCAGTCTTTCACAAACAGAACCCATGAGTATAAGTGAGGCAAAGAGAGTATCCGGAGAGAAAGTTCCAGAAAGAAGCATTCCGTGAATATTGTCTATAACATGCATCACAGTGTGGGCTTTACCCCGCTCCGCACCTATGCATGCAAGCTGATTGAGCTTGTCGATAGAATCGAGAATCCGGTCCTGATCACCGCTGTCGAGATCTTCAAGGTTCTTGTCTATTATCTTTCTCAATGCTGACCAGGCAAGGGTTTTCTGCAATTCCCTGCTAACGAGAACACCCTCCTCAAGAATTGAAGGATCAAGTGTTGCCACGAAATCAGCAAGCATGGAACGGTACTTGCCCGACCCGGATGAAGATTCCTCGAGTATTCTGCTTAAGGCCTCTCCCAGCTGTTCGTGGGGAATATCCCTGATGGAATCTCCCCTTTGGAGCCTGTCGATAAGCTCCTTGAAAATAAGGTCTTCCAGTGTGCTGTCCATTGTTCCGCTGACGGTCTGCGCAACAAGCTTTCCGTCCTTGGCCACAAGTGCATAGCGGAATTCATCTACGGTGGCATGCAGGATCCCGCGGCTTTTGCACATCTCTACCAAACCGCCTCTGTCGCGTATCTGTCCCGGTTTTCTGTTGATCAGATCGATGAAATTGAACAGCTCCTGTTCGTCGAGCTCCTCCTGGAATGAGATGCTGTTGATCCTTCTTTCCGTAAGATGGGAAAGGAAATTCTGAACGGTCTTTGTCTTCGATTTCACCTTCACATTGTTCACCATGAGCTCGCCGCCGAGGATGGTGATGGCAACCATTCCAGCTTCGCTGCCTGCGAAAGATCCCAGCATATCTATAAAACTTCCAAGAGCAGGAGCGATCGACGGGTGATCCGGGGGATACATACTTATTGTTCTTTGGAGCAGGCTGAGCTTGGTCACAAGGTTCTGGGAAAGTCGCGCAAGGGCAAGGGGTGACAGTGTATCTGCACCGGTTTTCACATATGCCTTTATGTTTGCGGCCGATACAAGCCTCTCCCTGCTGTCCAGATCAATACGGTATTTCCAGGATTTATCCCTTTCCTTTGTGAAGTCAAGCTCCTCAAGTACCTCTTCCAGCTTTTTCCAGACGCCGCGAGGCCATGCTCCGGATTCGATTCTGAGGATCTGCGAATCAGGATCATCTTCAGCACACAGAGGAGCAAGAATGGATGACCCTGCCATCAGGCCCACCGAATCCGATGAATCCTGCCAGGCAACACAGGCTGCCTCAAGAAGCAGTGATACCCGTGCGAGAAAATTCATTCTCTGATCGATTCTTAACTCTTCAACTGTTTTCCAGAGATTGACCAGTTCCTCTGAGAGAGGTTTGGTTTCAGTGTAAAGCTGATTAAGGGTCATTCTGACAAGTTTATCGGAAAAAATAATTGGATTAACAATGGTGAAGAAGGAAAGGCAGTATGCAGGAGAAGACATGGCCTTTTTATCTAGATTTATCATTAATTCGACTATGTCGTGCCCTTCGGGCATTTTATTTACAAATTCTTCTATTCTTGAAGTGGAGTCAGGGGCGGATGCTACTGCATCAACAATTTTCTTGGAGTTGATATCCATTTTCCCCCTCCCCATTTCATTACACAAGTTATCTATACTAGTTTTCCCGAAACTTGACAATCGCCTGAGATTTACAATCTTATTGCAGTCAGCGGGAGCGGAAGGGAGCTGGTGTTCCTCTCGGACTTCAAATCCGACGTCGGGTGCTAGAACCACCCTGGGTGGGTTCGATTCCCACACGTTCCCGCCATTTTTTCATGCTGAAAAAATGGCGGGGATGGTACTGACGTTCCATTACCCGCAC
>CAZRCS010000036.1:0-13776 GCA_964598645.1 uncultured bacterium
ACTACATCACCGGTGGAAGAATACTTACTTCGCTTGGAATGGCAGACAGCGGAGCCGTATATGCTCTTCGCGCCACAGGCGTGGAAAGCAGGGGTGACGTTTATTACAGAGCCCTGGTTACAGCAGCAGAGAGCTATATCGAAGCTGGAATGCCAGGTATGGCATCTGAAGAGCTGAACCGTCTTCTTCAGGGTTACAGATCCAACAGGGAAATGGCTGATATCTCACTGCTTAAGGGAAGGGCAGACGAACTTGCAGGTGATACAACAGCAGCACTGGCAGCCTTCCTCGATGCGGCGGAACTCGACGGATACAGGGAGACCGGAGCAGAAGCCCTTTTCAGAAGAGCCCTTCTTCTTGAGAGAGGAGAAAGGTACGACGAGGCCCTGGAGACCCTTCTTGAATGCTCTTCCAGACCCGGTGATTTCATGTGGCTGCGAATAGCCGCCAACAGGTACAGAGATCTTCAGCTGTACAGAACCTATTCGGACAGTGCGGGTACCTCCTCGGGAGACCGGGGAATACGGTTCGGACTTCTTGCTGCGGAAAAGAGGCTGGATCTTTATGGCCTCGACCAGACTGTAATTGAAGAACTTGAAGAGATTTCAGGTTCCGGACACATCCTGTTCGCTCCCATGGCGGAAGTTCTTCTTGCGGAAAACTCAGAACTCGATCCTGATTCTATTCGAGAACTCTATACCCATGTGATAGAGGACATACCGAGAAGTGATCTCGCAGGGAAACTGGAGGTATTTCTCGGTGTTCCCCGATCGCCTGTGGCAGATACCAGACCCTCAGCTGTTCTGGAAAATTCCTGGTCTCTAATGGGTGAGCAAAGGTGGGAGGAAGCCTGGGAGATCCTTGATGAGCTTCTTGAATCCCCTTTCAGTTACGAGGTGAGAGCCGAAGCTCTCTGGGCTGCCTATATGGCGTCTGAAAGCGCCAGGATGGATCCAGGAGTTGTGAACGACTATCTCAGAGAGCTTACACAGGAATATCCTGAAACACCTCAGGGGCTGGAGGCGGCTCTGCGGAGAGCCCAGGGTCTTGACACCGGGGAAGATCCCGGAGGGGAAGAAGAGGAGTGAGTGTGAAAACCTGCGACGCAATTTACGAGATCACCCAGCACCTGGAGATTCTTCCCGGAGTATACAGGACTTTTTTCCGTTACCCTGACGGGGCACCGAAACCCCTGCCCGGTCAGTTCGTTCAGATAGAACCATCTCCGGGACTTTTCCCTCTCACAAGAAGACCTTTCACCGTTAACAGGGCTGACTCCCATGGTTTCGAGGTCGTTTTCGATGTGGTGGGACGGGGCACAGCAGTTCTGTCCGGCCTTGAGAAAGGTTCATCTGCAAGGATTCTGGGACCCCTTGGCAGAGGGTGGAACACCTCTGAACCCGGTAATTGGCTTCTTATCGGAGGCGGTCTTGGAGCTGCTGGATTCCAGTATCTGCTCGACTCTGTTCACTGCAGCCTCATCGCAATAGGAGCTTCTTCCGAGAACAGGCTCCTTCCACTGAACTGCAGCTGTGAAGTGCTTGTGGCAACGGAAGACGGCTCACGTGGAAGCAAGGGCCTGGTCACGGATATACTCACCGATGAGATCTTTTCTGCAGCCTGCCACATAGCTTTGTGCGGTCCCGTTGCAATGATGCATGCCGTGTGGGAAATGATTCCCGATGAATACCGGGAAAGGGTTCAGGTTTCCACCGAAAGTCGGATGGGCTGCGGCTGGGGAGTCTGCGAAGGATGCTCCATACCTGTGGTTGAAAACAGATACAAAAAGTGCTGCACGGACGGTCCGGTTTTCCCCGGGAACTTCATCGACTGGAAACGGTGGAAGGAGGCAGGGTTGTGAGTTATCCCCCCTCACTTAACAGAAACATGTGGGGTATCAGCTTCTCCTCTCCCGTAATGCTCGCCTCGGGAACCGCCGGTTTCGGAAAAGAGCTTCTTGATCTTGGCTGCCTGAAGGACACCGGAGCAGTGGTATCCAAGGCTGTTACGATGCTTCCCAGAGCCGGGAATACTCCTCCCAGGCTTTTGGAGACCCCTCTGGGGCTCCTCAATTCCATCGGTCTTGCCAACCCGGGTTCAAAATATGTTTTAGAGGAGATCCTTCCCTGTCTGGATAAGCTTCCATGCCCGCTTATCATCAATGTAGCAGGAGAAACGGTGGAAGAGTTTGCCCGGGTGGTTGAGGTTCTCGAGAATTCATCTATTCATATCGGGTATGAAGTGAATGTCTCCTGTCCGAATGTTGCCGCCGGCGGCAGGGCCTTCGGCGTGGAGCCTGAAACTGTGGAAAGGGTTGCAAAAAGCGTTGCCGGGGTAACGGACAGACCATTCTCAGTGAAACTCACCCCGAACGGGGGAGACATTGTGGAGGCGGCTCTGGCCGCTGAAGCGGGTGGTGCTGCGGCAGTTACTGTTTGCAATACATTCCTGGGCATGCACATGAACTGGCGGAACGGCGAAACGGTTCTGAAAAGAAAGGTTGCCGGCTACACGTCACCAGCACTTCTTCCCCTGGTTGTTGCCAGGGTATGGCAGGTGGCAGACCGGGTATCCATTCCAGTTATCAGTTCCGGTGGTGTCTCATGCGGTGATGACGTTCTTCAGCTTCTTGCCGCCGGAGCTGAGATGGTTCAGGTTGGAACCAGGCTTATGAGGAGGCCATGGGCGGCGTCTGAGCTCATGGCGGAGATGACCTCCCTTCTGGCAGAATGAAAAGGACAGCCCCTGGAACGGTTGTGCTTCTTCTGTTCCTTCAGGGTTGTTCTCTGGTTTCTTCCCCTGTATACGTTTACAGGGGTGTTCCTGCATCGGTTTCAGTGGTGTCCGGTTTCGTGCAGAGGGGGACTGCATCATGGTACGGAGTTCCTTTTCATGGAAGGCAGACCGCCAGCGGAGAGATCTATGATATGAACGGAATGACCTGTGCCCACAGAACTCTGCCCTTCGGAACACTGCTTCTGGTAACCAATCTGGACAATGGGAAGACCACCACAGTGCGTGTGACCGACCGGGGGCCTTATGTTTCAGGGAGAATTGTGGATCTTTCCAGGGGAGCGGCATCTTCCCTGGGGATGCTTGACACTGGAACTGCACAGGTTGAACTGAAGGTGGTCAGTAATGATTGATACGAAGATATGGGTAGCCCTGACAAGCGATTGCGGCAAAGATGCCGAAGGAATGATTGCCCCTCTGAAGGGGTTGCCTGTGGGGGTTAAGATTGGGTTGGAACTGTTCGTTAAAGAAGGTCCGGGTATAGTCGAAAAATTCAGGAAAATGGGATTTCCAGTTTTCCTGGACCTGAAATTTCACGACATCCCCTACACCGTTGCCGGAGCTGTTAAGGCAGCCTGCGGGCTTCACCCGGAGATTGTAAACGTTCATGCCTCAGGAGGCCGGGCCATGATGGAGGCTGCTGCTGAGGCCTGTGCTCCCGGTACCAGGATAATTGCAGTTACAGTTCTGACAAGTATGGATGAAAGTGACCTGAAACTGCTGGGCTCCGCAGGTTCTCCTCTGTCAGTGGTTGAAAGCCTTGCCCGGGCAGCTATGGAGTCAGGCCTTCACGGAGTGGTTTGTTCTCCACTCGAGGCTGCTTGCGTCAGGGCAGAGACATCGGCTGAATTTCTCATCGTTACTCCGGGAGTAAGACCGGCAGGTTCCAAGGTTTCTGATCAGAAGAGGGTAATGACCCCGGGGGAAGCCATAAAAGCCGGAGCAACTTCACTTGTGGTGGGCAGACCCATAACAGCTGCCCCTGATCCCGCCGCCGCTGCAGGTAAAATACTCGAAGAGATAGAGAAAGCTCTGAACTAAGGCATGAGACCCCTTCTCCGCGGAGTTCTTGCAGCTGTGCTGCCCCTGACCCTTGCAGCGGCCGGGCGCACGATCCTTATACATCAGGTAAGGTCAAGGCTTCATGAAGTTGATCCAATTGCGTCTTTCAGTGATGTTTCCTTTGCAACCGACGCGGTTTTCCTGGGCCACCTTTCCATGCCCGGATTTGGAATAGAGGCTGACAGCGTATGGATAACTGTGGAAGGAATTCCCTTCAACCCCGTTGCCTCTTCTGTGGTTATCAGGGGGGGCTCCATGATTCCCCCGAGCAGAGACGACGATATCGGGCTAGATTCACAGGGCTACGATCTGCCGCCTGTTTCTGCACAGGATATTATCCTTCCCGATGGTTCAATCATGTTTGCCTGTCGCAGGAGTGGAACCGATCTTATTGCCAGCAAGGGTAGCTGGGGTGAGATAACGGTTGAGAAACATGGTGACCAGTTTTCCGGAGTGTTTACGGATCTAACCGGTTTCCCCATGCAGAGCAGTGAAATCCCATCGATGCTCCAGGAGCACAGCATATCGGGGTTCTGTTGGGGAACACTGGGGGATTCGACTGATTTATCCGGATGCTTAACTTCGTTTGATGGAAACAGAGCTTCCGCCCTGTTCGAATACAGCAGTATCGGAGGGGCCCCCAGAGCAGCTTTCTCCATGGATTTCTCCCAGGTTGGAGAGCCTGCACTTGCATTATTGGACAGCCTTACCCGAGGTGCTGTGATGACCGCGGTACCGGCAGGTTCCTTGACAGTTTCCCTGAACGGTTCCGATTCAGTTCTGTTCTCCACTTCACTGAGCTTCGATAGTGTGGTGATTTTCAGCGAAGCCATAGCACCCGACACCTTCACCACGTCAGTATTTCTCAGCTGTTCCGGTTTTGCTCTTCCCGCTGCAGGTACCCTGGAGGTGGACTCCGGGCTTATCAGACTTGGTGAGGCGGAGGCAAACTTCAGCCTTACCTGGCTCCGCGGTGAAAGAAGCCTGCTGGTTATGGATGCCTGGAACAACTCTCTCACAGGGGAAGACATCACGAGGTCAGTACCCAGTCAGCTCATGGGCAGGCTGAACGGTCTTTCTCTTACCGGTGAAATGGATTTTTTCGTAAACCTTGTTCTAGACTGGGATCATCCCGACAGTTGTGACATAAATATAGATCTGGACGTTTCTAGGCTTCAGGTTGCCTGGAGCCCTGTAAGTTTTTCAGCTCTAAGCAGTTCTGGTGCAACCTGCACCATGAGGGATTCCTGGGGGAATTCGCTTGTTATAGGTCTTGATACCCTGAGTAACGAAAACTTCGTGGTTTACGATTCCATACCCTTTTTCTTCGAACCGCTCCTGCGCTGCGCTGAGGATGCCTCTTTCAGAACCCATCACGGTTTCAGTGAGTACCACATACGGAACTCAATTCGTGCCGATATGGCGGAAGGGAGATTCGTCAGGGGCGGATCCACCATATCCATGCAGCTTGCCAAGAACCTTTTTCTCGGAAGAGAGAAGACCCTGGCCAGAAAACTTCAGGAGGTGTTTCTCACCTGGCGGCTTGAAAGATGGCTGTCCAAGGACAGGATCCTCGAGCTGTATGCCAACGTTGTGGAACTTGGCCCCGGGGTATTCGGATTCAATTCCGCTGCATTATATTATTTTAACAAGCCATTTACGGAATTGTCGGTGCGCGAAACCGCATTTCTGGTTTCGATTCTTCCAGGTCCCTCTGTTTACCACCAGTACGGGACAAGGGGAGAGCTTCCGGCCTATTGGGATGCCTATGTTGAACGGCTGATTTCAATTTGCGGCAGCAGGGGTTGGCTTGAGCAGCAGCTTGTATCCGAAGCCCTTTCCGATACGCTGATTTTCAGTGGTCCGGTTACCGAATTCGGAACCGTTCCCAGAGGTTCGCAAAGCAACTGACATTATGTATATAAAGGGTATGCATAATGCCGAAGGAGGGGTTGCAATGACCGGTAAAGAGAGCGGTGCTTACGAGCTGAACCATCGCGGCAGCATTCACCGGGCTTCAGATTTCAGCCAGCTTCTCAGCTGGGTAAAGGAATACAGGGTTTCTTCGGGAGACAGCTACAGGGAAGCAGGAACCGAGGAATGGCTTCCCATAATGTCCAGAAGGGAATTTTCTTCAATTCTCAACCCTGACAATCAGTGGTCCGTTTCCATGGCCAGTGGTGTTTTCAGAGCTCCTGATTTTGAAACCGTAGTGGGCTGGGCAAGGGAAGGACGTGTAACGGAAGACGCCATCGTAGAGGGTCCCAGAACCCCGCCTGGCGGCGTAAAGGCTTCAGCGCTTCCCGCCATGGCATCACACCTCAGAGAGCTTCCGGGAAAAAAAGAGAATGCTCCCTGGCTCAAGATAGACTCCAGGGTTTACAGGTCTCCGGACACCGACACGATAAGAACATGGATCAGGGAATCCAGGGTTCCTCTGGATGCGGAGTTTTCGCTGGATGGCAAGAACTGGGAGCAGGTGAGTTCATGTGGTCTCTTCGATCTCGAGGACTGGCCCCATGCAGCCCATGGAAGGGTTGAAGAAGATTATCTCCCTGAAATGCCTTCCCAGTCAGAATCATCCATTCCCCCTGCGGAAGAACCTCCTGTGAGTAACATAGAGGAAGAGGCGGAACCTTCACCTGAGAGGGAAGACGATTCTGAAGTCGATCCGGTGTCTGGCTCCGAGGTACCCTTCACTGTAACCACAGCTGAAACCGAGATTACCGTGGAATCAGTCTCGGAACTGAAAAGGCTGTTAAAGAAACGGGTGATTTTCAGCTACGACGAGATTACCCATCCAGACATTTCTGAAAAATCCCTTTCGGTGGGTGAGTATCTCGAAGAGCTCAGAAGAACCGGTAAAAAACGGGCTGTCTGGATCTGGGGCATTGCCACCGTTGCAGTCACCGCCTTTTGCGCCCTTGAACTTACAGGGGTAATAGAGATAATCCCATGGTTCTGACCACTGATCTGCTTCGCATGAAGAGAGACGGCGAAACCCTTTCACGCCAGGATCTATATGATTTCGCCGCGGGTATTGCAGATGGCAGTGTAACCGACTACCAGGCAAGTGCCTTTCTCATGGCGGCATACCTGAACGGTCTTGACCCTGACGAAACCCTTGCTCTCACAGAAGCCATGCGCGACAGCGGCGATGTGATCGAATGGGAAAAGGGTCTCGGTCCCCTTGCAGACAAGCACAGCACCGGAGGAGTAGGCGACAAGGTTTCCCTTGTCCTGGCTCCCCTGGCTGCTTCCATAGGCATTAAGGTACCAATGATAAGCGGAAGGGGTCTCGGACATACCGGCGGCACCCTTGACAAACTTGAGTCCATTCCCGGGTTCAACGTGAACCTCTCCATTGACGAATTCAAAAGGCAGGTGGAGGATATCGGACTGTGCATGATAGGTCAGACGGACAGACTTGCTCCCGCTGACAGAAAACTTTATGCACTCAGGGATGCCACATCTACAGTTACCTCCATACCTCTCATATGCGCCAGCATTCTGTCCAAGAAACTTGCGGAGAACCCTGACATTCTGGTTTTCGATGTTAAATGCGGAACCGGTGCATTCATGAAAACCATGGGCGGCGCTGTTGAGCTTGCGGAAACCCTGGTGGATATCTCAAGAATGTCAGGTAAGAAATCCGTTGCCCTGGTAACTTCCATGAACACTCCCCTGGGATTATCATCGGGTAATGCCCTTGAGGTGCAGGAATCCATTGAGGTGCTTCGGCACAGGGGACCATCTGACACAACGGAACTCACAGTTGCGCTTGTTACCGAAATGGCTGAAGAAGCCGGAATAAAGAATGGTGAAGAACTCTGCAGGCAGAGCCTTCTCTCCGGAAGAGCCATGGAGTTCTTCGTTAAGATGGTGGAAGCCCAGGGAGGAGATATCGGAGCCTTCGAAGCGCTTCCCCAGGCCCCCTGTATAATGGATGTTCGCGCAGACAGAACAGGGTACTGGTACGGTCCGGATGCTCTGGCTGTGGGCAGGGCAGTAAGATCCCTCGGTGCCGGAAGATACAAAATGGAAGACAAGATCTACCCGCTTTCCGGCTGGGCCCAGGAGGTTCCCTGCGGCACACCTGTGGAGAACGGCCAGATCCTCGGCAGGGTTCACGGAAGGAACACTGAAGAGTGCTCAGAGGCTCTAAGAGAAATTTCCCGAAGCTTCATATGGGACAGGCCCTCTGACCCAATGGTTCTCAGGGAGGTCAGGCAGTGAGGTACGTAGACCCCTCAGCGGTACCGCAAACCCTTCTTCGTGACCATAAGATAACCCAGGCTTCCTTCGACCGTTTTACAAGGCTTTCAGAGAACTCCAGCGAAGATCCCCTTTCCCTTCTTGTTTCCAGCGGGATCATTGGTGAAGAGGATCTGTACAGGCACCTTGCTGATCTTGCCGGGTTACCCTACGCCGATCTTGACCCCCTTGAGCTTGATTATCAGGTGGTAACCGAATCACTTCCCGGAGCCTTTGCCCAGGCTAACGGCATTGTGGCTTTCAGGGAAAACGGAGATTCGATTCACATAGCGACATGTAAAATTCCAACCCCTGCTCAGCTGGACGATATGGCCCACATGCTCCGCAGAGAAGTGGTGCTCTACCTTACTCGTCCTGCTGCCATAGAGAAGGTTATCAGACAGTTCTATGGCCTTCACAGTTCCATAGTGGCGGCCACCAAACAGCTTTCCGATGAAGTTGCAGTGGATCTCGGCAACCTTGAAAGATTCGTGGACAGCACCACCGACCGTTCCATCGAGCCCACCGAAAAACCGGTTATCAACGCGGTCAATCATCTGTTCCAGCACGCTTTCGAAGAGAGGGCAAGCGACATACACATCGAACCCCACAGGGAAAACACCGTGGTAAGGTTCCGAATAGACGGGGTTCTGCACCTGGTTTACAGGCTTCCCAGAAGACTTCATTTAACCATTACCAGCAGAATTAAGATGATTGCCGGTCTCAACATAGCCGAGAAACGCAGACCCCAGGACGGCAGAATCAGAACCCGTTTCGAAGGCAAACCCGTGGAGATAAGGTGCTCCACCGTGCCTGTATCCTTTGGAGAGAAGATAGTACTGAGAATTCTCGACCCGGCCATTCTCATGCAGGATCTTTCCAAACTGGGATTTGCCGGCAACGATCTTGAAATGTACCGGGATATGATTACCTGCCCCAATGGCCTGATTCTGGTAACGGGACCAACCGGCAGCGGAAAAACAACAACTCTCTACTCAACTCTCACCGAGATCTCTTCGGAACAGAACAACATTACAACCATAGAGGACCCGGTGGAATTCATAACCGACGATTTCAACCAGATCTCGGTTCAGAGCGCCATAGATCTCACCTTCATCACTGCTCTCAGATATGTTCTCAGGCAGGACCCCGACATCATCATGGTGGGTGAGATAAGAGACAGGGAAACCGCGGTAAGCGCCATGCGCAGTGCCCTTACCGGTCACCTTGTTCTAAGTACGCTCCATACGAACGATTCAGCCTCAACGGCTGTGAGGTTGATAGACATGGGAGTTGAACCCTATCTACTTGTGAGTACCCTCAGGGGAATAGTAGCTCAGAGACTAGTGAGAACCATATGCCCGCACTGCCGTGAAGAGTATCTTCCCGATGAAACCCAACGGCAGATTCTGGGTATCGACAGTGGAACTGAATTGACAAGGGGAGCAGGCTGTCGTGAATGCAGGAATACCGGCTATATGGGAAGAACGGCTATATACGAAGTAATGACGATGGGAGAGGAGATGCGTAAAGCTCTCATTGCAGGCGCATCCCTTGACCTCATAAGGGAGATCGCTGCGAGAACAGGCATGAGGTCTCTCAGAGATGCCGCCAGGGAAAGGGTTCTTCAGGGAGTAACCACGGTCGATGAGCTCGTGAGGGCGACTGCAGGGGGACTATGAACAAAGGATTTATTTTCTGTTTTTTCATGGGAGTTCTGGGCCTCTTCGGTTGCGGAGAACCCGCTGATCTGAACAGCCAGCCGGCGGCTTCCGATTCGGTAACGATTCAGACCATTCCGGAAACTCCCCTTGATGTGGGGCTTCTCTTTTCCAATGCCCTGGGAATGAATGACCCCGGGTGTTTTCAGTATCTTGAACCCGCGCTGAGGGATTCGCTTGAGGGTCTTGAGTTGTCGCCCTGGGAGATATTCGGCAGATGGAGGGGATTCGATTCCGGTGGAAGACTTACAGCGGCAACCGAGGGCGAAGACGGTCTGAACAGAACCAGTTATTACTGCTCCATCGCAAGGCTCGAAGAACTGCCTCCAGTTGTAAGGCTCGATTTCGTTCTTCTAAGCGGGAACTGGTGCATAGAGCGCATAGAGACCGAGCTTCCATGTGACGTGATCGATTCCATCAGTGTGGAGAATCAGGCAGCAATTGTACTTGCGAACCCTGTACTCAGGCGGGAAATGAGGATAGCGGGAATGCTCCTTGAAGACTGCCGCCTGGACCATGAAACCAACTGGGCTTCATGGTATGCAGCAAGTGAAGGCGGCGCAGCCTTTTCAGATTACATTACGGAACTCTCCCCGGAAAGTTATTCCACACTGGCTCTCAGCAACGTAAGAGTTGCAGCAAAGCTGCAGATCTTGCAGGACAGAGCCACTTTCCAGGTTACCGACGTTCCCCTGGAACTTCGCGAACTGGTGGCTGCATGGAGAGAGCTTGCCTATCTGAAGAAAGCAGTTCTCAGGGCAAACCACGAAGCCATGCAGAACCTGAGACAGACCGGAACCTGGATGGGGCCTGACGTGGAAGAGGAAGAAGCAAGAATAGCATTTCTTGAAAATGTTTTCTATTCAGTGGACAACCTTGTAGAGGAGCGTGATACTCTTTCCAGGGTCTATCCGGTTCTCCTTACCTGCGGTCACAGTGAGCCCCTTGAGAACATCATGGTCAACCTTGATCCCCATCAGCTTGAGCAGAAAGTCGAGAATGACATTGGAATTCCAATCTGGCGGGCTCTGGGTGTTGACATGAACGGGGATCTCGATCCTGAAAGGGTTCTTTACTGGGCGGGGGATCTCTATCTTTTCCTTGGAACTCCCACGGGTTACAGGCTTGTCTGGAGAAGCTGGATGGATTTTGAAAGCGATTTTCACAGCCAGTTCGGAACCCAGACATCGCCTGCAGGCCACCGCAGCGTTGTTCTTGTTGGCAACAGCGGAACCTGGGAGTACGAATTGTCACTGGATTCAGGCGACCAGCCTCTTTTCACCAGGGTTTCCATTGGATCCGATTCGGTTTCTATGGAGGACGATCTGCTCATGGACAGCCCACTTCTTAATGGAGCTTCCCGCTGATGAAGAAATTTTTACGGGCAGCAGGTTTTTGGGCTTTTATCGTTCTTGTTATGGGTATATCCTTTTCAGGCGGTTTCCTCTACCGGGTGTGGAACGACAGCGCTGTTGCCTTCAGACAGGCCAGGGGTAATCTTCTGGTTGCAGGACTCAGGGGCAATGAGCCGGTGAGTGCAACAAGAATTTACGACCGTTTCGGCAACCAGCTTGCCACAGCCTTCGTGGAAAACCGCTATCCGGTAACCATCGATCAGGTGAGCCCCTGGGTGGTTAAGGGCTTCATAGCAACTGAAGACAGAAACTTCTACAGTCATTCCGGCGTGGATCTCCAGGGCATCAGCCGTTCCATGGTACACAACATCAGAACAGGGGACAGGCACGGCGGCAGTACCATTACACAGCAGCTGGCCAGGGGACTTTTCCTGGTTCAGGACAACACCTTTCAGAGAAAGCTTCAGGAAGCCTTCATCGCCATGGAGATAGAACGGCAGTTCACCAAGGAGGAAATCCTTGAGATGTACCTGAACCAGATCTATTTCGGTTCAGGAGCCTACGGCATCGAAGCCGCGGCAAGAACGTACTTCGGAGGGATCTCCGCTGCAGAACTTACCCTTTCCCAGTCTGCAATGCTTGTGAGAATGGTGAAGAATCCCAGCGGTTTCAACCCGGTGAGAAACCCTGAAAGGTGTCTTAACCAGAGGAACATAGCACTCTACATGATGGAGGATTTCGGGGTTATTACCGAAGATCAGAGGGTGGAAACAGCTTCACTTCCCCTGGGCGTCGATGTTCACAGATACGAGCTTGAGCAGGATTGGGACTATTTCACAGAATATGTAAGACAGTATCTGGTTGCCAGGTACGGCTGGTCTGCAGTCTATGAGCAGGGACTTGAGGTCTACACCACACTGGACCCGGAAATGCAGGAATATGCCAGACTGGCCATTGACAGCGTTCTAACCGCCAAAGAGCCCGAGTGGGATCCCCTTACAGACACATGGGATGATAACAGCGAGCGGCTGAGATTTGAAAGCTCCTGGACTCACTGGCAGGCGGTGAAGGACACCACTTCAGGGTCTCCCGACTACATCCAGGGTGCACTGGTTGCAATCGATCCCACCAGCGGATACATCAGGGCAATGGTTGGAGGCAGAGATTTCCAGGACAGCGAGTTCAACAGGGCTACCCAGTCCAGAAGGCAGCCGGGCAGTTCCTTCAAACCGTTTTTCTATGCCGAGGCCATCGAACAGGGCTGGTCCCCGGGCAGTGTCATACTTGATCAGCCTGTTGTCATTGACCTGAATCCCGGTTCATGGCGTCCCAGGAACTACGACAGACAGTTTCACGGAATGGTCACTCTCAGGGAGGCTCTTGCAAGGTCTTTCAACGTAAGTGCCGTTCGTGTGGGTAACGCCGTTGGTATTGAAACAGGCGCAGCCAGGGCTGCTTCCATGGGCATCGAGTCCAGGCTTCCCATCGTTCACTCTCTTCCCCTGGGCAGCTGCATGGCAAATCCCCTTGAGATGGCACGGGCATACATTCCATTCGCCACAGGTGGTCTTGCAAGGAATACAACCGCCATCCTCAAGGTGGAGGACAGGTACGGCAACCTGCTGGAAAGCAACGAGCAGCCCGATCCCGGCCGAAGGGTTCTCAGCATTACAGGCGCCTATCTTATGAACAGCATGCTCCAGTCGGTTCTCAGGGAAGGTACCGGTACCGGCGCACACTGGTACTGGGGAGGTCCATATGCAGGAAGGGAAGCAGGAGGAAAAACAGGTACAACCAGCGATTATGCCGATGCATGGTTCGTTGGTTTTACCCCTGACCTGGTGGCTTCCGTCTGGGTAGGATATGACAACCATGTGATAAGAATGAGGCTGCAGAACAACAGTGGACAGTCGGGAAGCAGCATAGCCCTTCCAATATGGAACAGCTTTATGAGAAGGGTTTTCGCCGATGCGGATCCATCCATGGCACCTGAGTTTCCCGGTCCTGAACCGGACGGTGTAGAGGAAGTTGTGATATGCCGCGTAACCGGTCAGCTGGCAAACGCAGCATGCGCGGAACACGCCAGGGAAGAGCTTTTCTGGAAGGGAACCGCACCAACCACCACATGTATGCTCCACACTGACAGCGTTGGTTTCAGCGCAGACACCACTCTCGGTGAATTCAGTGATTTCGACAGGAACTTCACCGGAGGAGGAATCTGATGGACAACCTGCTTTTCATCATTGCCGGCGCTTGCCTGGTTGCCGTGGTGTTTCTCGGCTACAGGCTGATCAAGTCGCCTGTGTGGAAGCAGAAACAGCTCAAGAAAGCATCCGAGATGGCTGCTGCAGGCAAAATAGACGAGATGATAGCCTACCTCGAGGCAAACCGGGACAGGAAAAAAGTATCATGCCCTCTGACCAATGCCCTTATCTTCTACTTCATCAGAAGCGGAGACGCCGACAGGGCTGAAAAAATAGTAATGGAAGCAATGGGTGCAGGTGACGACAGCGGAACTGCAATGGCCCAGATGGCTTACATTGCCCAGCAGCGCGGCGACAACGGCGATGCAGAGAAGTTCTACAGACAGG
>CAZRCS010000037.1:0-13267 GCA_964598645.1 uncultured bacterium
TTTTCAGCTTCCTCCCTGGTGACTTCGTATCCCATGTGCAGGGGTGTAACGGATATGTCAGTAAGGTTCATTGTGACCTGTGCCGTGTTGTACTCTTCTATGAACCAGCCGGTTGCCTTGCAGTTGGAAAGCCTTCCCGGCAGCTTGATCTTCTTGCCGTTCTGGTCCTTGGCGAATTTCCAGTCAGGTGTTCGTTTGGTTCTTCCCGAATCCCTTATTGTCAGCGCGATTTCCTTTGCCAGGGACGTATCTGCAGTATTCAGGTTAACGTTGTAGGCAATCAGGAAGTTTCTGGCACCTATGGTGCATACCCCTGTTCCCGCTACTTTTTCGTTCCACTCATTTGGGCCGAAGTCCGGTTTCCATTCAGGCTTCCCAAGCTTTTCCGGAAGGGCTTCATACTCTCCCTCGCGTATGTTGGGAAGTTTTTTCCATTCGGGTTTCGAAGCGGCGTATTCGTAAAGATAGACCGGTATGCCAAGCTCATTGCCGACTTTTTCCCCAAGCCTTCGCGCCAGGTCGACGCATTCATCCATGGTTATTCCGCTTACGGGAACGAAGGGGCAAACGTCCGTTGCTCCGTGTCTCGGATGGGCACCGTGCTGCTTGCTCATGTCTATGAGTTCGCCTGCCTTCTTGATCAGCTGAAAAGCAGACTGGAGAACGGATTCAGGTTCTCCTGCTATTGTTATCACGGTTCTGTTGGTGGCTGCCCCCGGATCCACGTCCAGTACCGTTGCCCCGTTTACAGATGATGCAGCTTTAACTACTTCCTCTATGAGCTCCTGGTTTCTTCCCTCAGAAATGTTTGGTACACATTCTACTATACGTCTGGTCATTTTGAACTCTCCTCTTTTCCCAGTGGTGAATTCTTGTATAATGGAAATTCCGTGAACAGTCGGGGTAACATAATAAGGTTGGAGGTTCAGTGTACCTGGGAATAGTGGAGGGATTCTACGGTAAACCCTATACGAAAAGGCAGCGGAAAATCCTTCTGGAAGAGCTTTCTGAACTGGATTCCCCTGCATATTTCTACGCACCGAAGGACGATCCGTGGCACCGTCTTCTCTGGCGTGAACCCTATCCCGATGGAGTCTGGCAGGAACTTAAGGACTGCATGGGGGGGGCTACATCATTTTTCTTCTCGCTTAGTCCATGGCGCTTCGAAGACGGCGAATGGAGAATAGCCCGTGAGAAACTTCTCCGAGCTGAGGATTCCGGTGCTTCAGGTCTCGGTATCCTTTTCGATGACGTTCCCGAGGAATCCGCAGGTGAACTTGCACGCAGACAGTTGGAGTTCGCTGAAAAGGCTCTCTCGGGAACCGATCTTCCTGTAATTCTTTGTCCCTCGGTCTACTGCGGGGAATTCATTGAAAGGTATCCATACGCTGAAGAGTACCTGAAAGCCTGGAAACAGTGTGTGCCCCGGGGATGGAATTCATTCTGGACAGGTCCGGATGTTGTTTCCAGAGAACTTTCGGACCTTGGCAGGGCTGAAGAACTTCTGGGTTCAAAACCTGTTGTATGGGACAATCTCCTGGCTACTGACTACTGTTTGAGACGGGTCTTTCTTAGCGGTCTTTCAAAGAGGAACCCCGGTGAACACTGGTGGTTCATGAATCCATCGGAGATCTTTCCCGTAGCCCTTCATGGGGTGATGGAACTGAAAGCAGCAGCAGGGCTGCCCAGGGAATGGCCTGCGGAGCTGGGAGAACCCTCCAGGGGATGGGAACTGATGCAGGAGTTCCACTATGCTCCCTGGTCTTCAGGCGATACCGGAGCAGAGATCATCGCCAGACTTTCCTCCGCCCTGAAGGGTAAAGGTGTGGAAGACGCTCTTGTCTGGCTTGAGGAAGCCATTCCGGACATGGTCCGATTCACAGAGGACCTGCCCCTGATAGAGGGCGGATGGCAGCTTCTTCCAGTTGCCAGAGACCTGTACCGTTCGCTGTCCATTATAAGGAGGGCCCTTCTTTCCCGTGACCCGGGGAAAACCCTTAATTATCTTATGCGAATCAGACTGCCCTACGAAAACCCGCTTGCGGAACTCGCCGGAGCAATAGAACAATAGGAGGCACATTTGAGGGTTATTCTCGCCGGATACAACACCGACAGGGAAAATGGATCCAGCACACCGGAGACCATTTCAGCAGCCTATGCAAGAATCAGCAGAGATCCAGCCCCTGTGGACCAGCTGCGTAAAAAAGCGTCCGATGAGGTGGAGCAGGCCAGAAAATCCAACAGGACCATCGTCTATAAATATGGTCACGGATCAATAGCCGAGCATGCCGTTTTCAATTTCGATATTCTCGGAATATCCAGACTGGCCGCGGAAGCCCTGCAGTCATTCAGGCTGACCAGTTTCACCGAGAAATCCCAGCGTTACGTCAAAATTGGTGCGGACTGGCATCTTCCCGAAGACATGCTTGACACAAGACCCATATTGGAAGACCTTTTCGCATGTTATGGAACCCTTTACGAAATGCTTGTGAAGAAAGGGTTTTCAGATGGAGAGGCGAAGGAGGATGCAAGATACATCCTTCCCCTGGCCACGACTTCTCAAATGGGTATGACCGTGAATGCCCGGGAGCTGGAGCACATAATAAGGAGGCTGAATGCCCATCCGCTTGCGGAGGTAAGGAACCTCTCTGAAGCCCTTTTGCAGGCGGTTCTTCCAGTTGCTCCATCGCTGATGCTTTTTACCGGGCCAACCCAGATGGATGTCATCGCTCACATGCAGCCTTCTCCCGTTATAACAGACAGAAAAAGAACGGTTCTTGTTAGTTGCGATACTGACAGGAGAGTGGCGGAGTGGCTTACCGAGCTGTTCGGAGAACCTGATTTCGACAGGGTGTATCAGGCCCTTGGAATTCATGACGCCCTTCCCAGATTCTTTGAGCTTTTCAGGGCCGATTTCAGGATAACACTTTCAGCAACTGCCTATGCCCAGCTGAAAAGACACAGAATGAGTACCCAGCTTGCAACTGGTTATGAGCCTTCGCTGGGGATCACAGTTCCACGGACAGTATTGGAAGCAGGGGGAGCTGAGCTGTTCACCGAAGCTACCGAAAAGGCTGCCACCGCCGCCAGGGGACTTGGAAGAAAGGGCAGGTATCTTCTGACCAACGCCCACAGACGCCAGGTTCGCCTCTCTATGAACGGACGGGAGCTGAATCACTTCAGCAGGCTGAGAGAAGATGAACATGCCCAGTGGGATATCCGGGAAATAGCATCGGAGATGGTCCGACTGGTGAGGGAAAAAGCTCCTCTCACCACGAAGATGACCTGTGGTAAATCAAACTGGGAGAATGTCAGCGGAAGACCTGCTCGATAAATCTGGGGCGTCCAAGTTTTCCCCCTTCGAATTCAGGGGTTATCCTCAGAATAGTCGTTCCTCTGTTTCCCATTACGTCGGTTCTGTAGTGCCAGATGAAGCTGCCTTCGTATGAGTGGGCGTAGATTCCCGTTGCGCTTCCGGATACCGTTGACTGGCGCCAGGTACTACCGCCGTCGGTGCTGTGATATATGTCGAGGTTGATAACCCTTTCGTTTCTGTCTCCCAGTTCGTAGGCTATCTCGGCTTCGCCTCTGTCAAAGTTCATATTGGAGATGGTTGCCCTGATCACCTCGGGCAGGTTGCTGTTATCGATGGTAATCGGGGTTATTTCGGAAGATCTCACCGAGTCGCCGTCTACTGCAACAAGCCTTATGTCAACATCCAGGGCGTTTGCCCCTGGAAGGTCTACCGAGCTGTTCCAGTGAAGGACGGCATTGTACCTGGAGATACCGAATGGTCCGCTGCTTACAAGGCCCTGGGATCTGTGCCAGGTTTCCTCGGCGCCGTGAACGCGATATTCCAGCAGCAGTTTTACATCGTCGGATTCCGAGTCTGCTATACCGAAACGAACAGGTACATCACCACGGAAAACATCGTATCTTGACGGTGATTCAATTCTTATTGAAGGAGGATCATTGTTGTCGACGTGGAACGGTGCCGAGGGAACCGCTATACCCGTGTTCATGTCTGAGGGTAGGGCCCTCATACGAACCTGATAACCGTCGTATCCCGGCAGGTCGGTTTCCGATTCCCATATGATCTCGAATTCATACCTGGCCGTTCCAGCCTGTTCAGCTTCGATCACAGTTGCAGGCTGCCAGCTGGTTCCACCGTTCGTGCTGTATTCGTAGGCCACATCCAGCAGGTTCTGTTCAGGATCGCTTAGCCTTACACCCATGTGGACTCTGCCGTTAACCTCTTCCGTAGGTGCAATGATCTGAGCGCTTGGGAGCCTGTCGGTGTCCACATGAAGACCCTCAACGAAGTACCAAGGCCCTGGATCGGAGTCAGCTGCGCGTATTCTGAGCCTGACATCGTCCGCGTCAACATGACCTATGTCCGCTGCTGCATTCCAGGTTACCGGTTCACCATAGAACCACGGTTCTATCTCTATGCTGCTTCCGCCCAGATGCATCATTTCCCAGGTGTTACCCCCGTCGATGGAATACTGCCCCTGGAGCTGTATCACGTCACCCTCACGATCTTCCACTGCGTAACCCAGAACGTATCTGGAGTCGTCCAGCTTTTCAGGCGTTTCCATGAAAAGTTCCGGGGGACGGTTGTTGTCTATGTGAAGGAATCCTGAAGTACCGCTCTCGCCTGGTCCGAAGTTCGAATAGGGAGTTATCCTTACAAGACATCTTCTCTCGTCCGCCGAAGGAAGGTCCTGTTCGGAATCCCAGGTTATTTCACCGGGGCGTTCCGAATAGTTTCTGGTGTCGTGCCAGGTAAATCCGGCGTCGGTGGAATAGCTGACTGAAATTCCCGTGTATTCAGTGCAAGAAACGGAATAGGAAAGGGAAACGGAGCCGCTGAACTCTCCTGAGAGCTGTTCAACCTCTGCAACGGGAAGAAAACCGGTACCGTAAGCGCCTGAATTGTACTGGTCGCCCAGGGGAAGGGGCCAGAGGCATCTTCCGGACATATAAGACGACATGGGATATGCAGTGACCATTCCAGACGGATTTACCACTATCAGCTCCCGGAGACCATCTCCGCTTATGTCTCCTGCCACAGGTGGGAAAACTGCGCCTCCGGGGTTATCCACCGGGTAGCCGCTTATACGTCTTCCCGAGGCATCCCAGGCGTATATGGTTCCGCTGTTGGTCGTTGTAACAACAGCTGTACCAGAACCGGTTGGAACGATGATGGGCTGGTATGGTCTGGAGTCTGTTCTGTTAGGCCACATCCATGTTCCAGCAAGGCTTCCGTCGCCGTTCAGAAGGTAAACCATGCTGTCTATGGAAGCGACTGCTACCTGAGGGAGCTGGAGCTCAGTGTCCAGAAGACCTATGGCACAGGAGCCCGGCACCGGACGGTCATCCATGTAGAAGGGCCACCCTTCCTGCTCCACTCCGAGAATACTGTACAGATGAACCTTCCCGTCCTGGGTGGCAAAGACTATGTCAGCCTGGCCGTCTCCGTTAACATCACCGGAAACTGGAACGGTACCCGCAGGATAACCGACGAGCTGCGGCCATCCGGGAAGAACTGTTCCCTGGTAATCCAGAACGGTTATCTTGCTGTTGTTTGTTGCGCATATCAGCCCGTTTCCGTTACCGCCCCCCAGGCTCACCTCGGTTGGCTGGTACTGAAGCTGCGAATTCAGGTTCACAGGCCATCCGGGAAGAGGATTTCCGCTGAGATCCAGAAGATGAACTCTGCCGTCGCTTGTTCCGTAGGTGATTTCGAAGAGCCCGTCATCGTTCATGTCCGTGGCTGTTATGCTTGTTATCACATTGGTTGCATGCTCCACCGGCCAGCCGTAGGATTCGTTCCCACCCAGGTCGATGAGATGAACGAATCCGTCGTTGTCAGCATAGCATATAAGGGTTTCTCCGGTTGAGCCGGGAACAGCAGCCGGCCTGAGTACAACACCGATGCCGTTTGACACGGGAAAACCAGGCAGTAAAATGCCACCAGCTGCCCATGCTCCAAGCCCGGAACTGCCCAGGGGAATGAGTAATACCTGTCTTGATTCTCCGTCGGTTACGATGTGCGCTTCACCCCTGGGCGTAGCAGGCAGCTGAACCTCCCAGACAGGGAGCAAGCCCAGTGCCGAAGCGGTAAGCAGTGCACATGCAATGTTCAAGAAAACCTCCCGGGGAATTATTTCGTTATCTTATGTGTTACTGAAAATACGGACAACACGGACTGCAGTCAACTTGATATTATTGTTTATCCAATAGGAGAACGGTTGACCAAGGTTGACGCAACGGGAATATTAAGCTAAACAGAATATTGGCAAAGACCGGTACATTATCTAATACGGTCGGCATATTGTTCGGGGGAGCCTGAAGGAGACTAAATGAGACTTGTAGCCTTTCTTGTTGTAGCATTAGCTGTGGTATCTTACGCAGGTTCACTGCCATATGCCTATGCGGATGTGATCAATGCACCCGATGCCTACGTTCTCGAGCATACGGAAGTCGAACTCGGTCTCGCCGCCAGCGCATACTCCTTCGAAGATTCCACAGGAGCGTCTGACAGCGACGTTAAGATCACCGGTTACATGAACATAGGAATACTGAGCTACGGCCAGATAGGAGCCTCCTATCTTGCCGACGGCGGCCTCGTGCTGAATGCAAAGGTTGCCATCCTCAAGGAAGGCATAACCGTACCAGCCTTCGCTCTTGGTGTTCAGAACGGTATCGGGGCAGAGCGGGTAGACTGTTTCTCGGGCCCTCCGGGAACACCTGATTCTCTTGGTAGATACGACTCATGGTGGGATGAAGACGGCTTTTACAAATACAACCACGCCCAGAACTGGTCGGTTTACGGTGTGGCTTCAAAGGACCTCCGCTATCTCATGGGAGCCCCCCTCACTGTGAACCTGGGAATAGGAATCGGCCGTTTCGTGGGGGTCATCGACTCAGGCGCCCTGGGTATAGGCAGTTCCATCTCAAACGGTCTTTTCGGTTCCCTTGTGTGGGATCCCAATGAAACCGTTTCCGTGGCCTTTGAAATGGACGGTAGGGATTTGAACCTCGGATTGGATTACTCTGTAAGCCGTCATGTGGATCTGCACCTTGCCTGGGCCGAACTGGAACAGACTTTGTTCCCTGCTGAGGGCCAGAATCGCCAGGACATTCAGCAGAACTCAAAAGTTACCGTTTCCGTATCCACCAGGTTCGGACCCCTTTTCGGTGCCGGTCGTCTTGAGCTCGAAAGGGAGCAGCAGAGGATCGAGAGGGCAAGACAGAGGCTCGATGAGCTTGAAGCAAGGCGGAGAGCCGCTGAATCCGAGCTTCAGAGGCTTCGAGATCTTCTAGACGAACGCAGGTAACTGAAATGGGTTTCCTTAGAATACCTGTTCCATTTTTCATATTCGCATGTCTTCTGCCGGTATTCGCGGCTTTTGCCCAGGAAGAAGAGTCCCCCGAACCTCTCTCCGAGGAAATCAGTTCTATTCTCTTAAGGGCTCAGGAGGAACTTCTGGGTCTTGAAGAGCAGATAGCCAGGGAAGAGGACAGGCTTGCCCGCATCGAGGCTGAACTTACCCAGCTCAGGCGGCAGCACTCTATCCTTTCCAGCGCCAGTTCTGCCTTCGAACTGGGAGAGGAACTCTACAATACCGGCTCCATTGTATGGGCAAGGGATGCTTTTCAGTCAGTTGTCGATAATTTTTCCGATTCGGAATACTACCACCCGGCCCTTTTCAGACTCGAACTGATTGCCTTCGAACTTCAGGACTATGAGGGAACGGTGGAGTATTACCAGACCCTGCGCGAGGTATCCCCGGCATTCGAGCATACAGATATTGCAATCATCGTTGGAGCCCTTGCGAAATACCACATGGGAGAGTTTACCCAGGCCAGAACCGAGCTTCTGCAGATAAGCCCCTCCGGTGAAAACAAAGCACTTGCAGACTATCTCACCGCGGTTACCTATGTAGCCGAGGGAAACAGTCAGGCCGCCATAGCAAATCTTCAGTCGGTGATAGACGAATCCAGCAGGAACGACAACGGCATAGCCGACAGGGCAAGAATCGCCATTGCCCAGATCTACGTTGATCAGGAGCTTCTGGAGCAGGCCATAGACGAGTACAGCAGGGTTTCACCATTCAGCGCCTACTACGATGTTGCAATGCTGGGCCTCACATGGACCTATATGAAACAGGAGCGGTACCAGGACGCATACAACCTGGCCGAGAGAGTCATCGAGGAAGTACCCGGCACAGAGCTTTACAGCGAGTTCGAACTGGCCATGGCAAACTGTGCCCTTGGTGCCCAGGACATAGAGATAGCTATAGCCATGTACCGTGAACTAATGGATGAGTACAGAACCACCGGTGACTATTACGACACGTTCTTCTCCGGTGAAGACGTCACGGAACAGTACGATTCCGAAAGGGAAAGGCTGGACCGTATCAGACTTGGGCTCACTGAACTGAAGGAAGAGGCATACATGCAGGGCGACATGGAACTCGTTGCCCTGATCGAGGAAGAGGAAGCAGCCCTGAGGGACCTCTTCGTGGACATTTCCCAGTTCGAAGCATCTCTCTCCATGCCTGTCGACATGGATTCTGAATCCATGCAGCAGGAGATCAACAGGCTTATAGCCTCTTCCAGGGCCAATGCTGAAAGACTTGCTCTCGAGATAGAGAGTACACGGAATGTCGCTGATCAGTCAGGTACCGAAGCAGACCGCCAGGAACTGGTACAGCTTGAGCAGGAGGTCTCCAGGATAAGACTTGCCCTCCAGGACCTTGCAAGCAAGATGGACACAGGTATGGCCGCCGACCATGACTGGATGCAGGAAACACAGTACGGAATTGCCATTGCAACGTTCATGGAGAGGGAACTCAAGAGAGACTCTCTCAACTATCTCGGAGCTTATTACACCAACAGAATAGAAGAGGCATACGCTGAAGCCGACAGCGCCAGAGCTGCGTCCTTCGTTGCTCAGAAGCAGTCGGAAACAGTTGCTCTTCAGCAGAGAATAGATGAATCAGCAATAGAATGCGCCAGCTATTTCGAGGAATATCTTGCCCATTATCCTGAGAGCAGGTTTACCGCAGATATTCTTGTGAGGCTTGCCCAGCTCTACTACGAGATCGACAAGAACAGTTTCCTGGATCGGGTGGCTTCCTCTGGGGGTGAATTCATACCTGCTGACTATTCCAGAACCATCGAGCTTTATCAGAGGGTTCTGAACCAGTACGCGGCCAGCGAGGTGGAAGATGTGGCGCTGTACTCTCTGGGTTATGCCCTTAACGAGATGGGGGATCCCGAGGGCGCCATCTCCAATTACAGAAGGCTGCTCCGGGACTATCCCGAGAGCCCTCTGGCTGCAGAGACATATGTGAGGGCGGGAGACTTTTATTTTGACTCCTTCGAGTTCGACAGCGCATTCGTTTTCTACAACCAGGTTCTCAATTATCCCGATGCTTCTTCAACGGTATATCAGTTCGGAGTTTACAAACTTGGATGGACTGCGTATCTCCTGAACAGGTATGAGCATTCTATTGCCCTTTTCGGTTACCTCATTCGAGACAGTCACAGAATGGACGATCTCGGTCTCAGACGAACCACCAACATGGTTGCAGAGGCAACTGAGTACCTGGCCCATGACTTCATGGAACAGAAAACCGGGCCGCCGGTACTGCTGGCCACCAATTTCCTGGATTATTTCGATGACCAGAACGTAACGGTCGATGTACTTACCCAGATGGGAGACTTCTACATCGAGCAGGGATTCTGGATGGAGGCAATCGATTCATACCAGGCACTGCTTCAGCGTGATCCCTACAGCAGTCAGGCTCCTTTCATCCAGTCAAAAATTGCCATTGCCTACGAGGGCGCCGGTGATTTCGCCAGTGCAGCACAGGCCAGGGAAACAATTGTTGACAGATATGGTTCGTCCAGCGAATGGGCTGTGCAGTCCGGCGATTCTACCATTTTCCAGCAGGTGGATTCCCTGCGGGCGACCGCTCTTCAGCAATCCATAGGCTATTATGCAAATCAGATTCTCGAGGCCCAGGGTGATCCTTCCGTAACAGGTCCTCTGTATTCAAACCTCATTGGGAAAATAGAGCTTTACCTTACTGAATACAGCGACGCCAGACAGGCATACGAGTTCAAATTCCTTCTTGGAGACGCCTACTACAACACAGGAGATTTTGCCAGGGCAGGAGATGTTTACCTTGATGTTGTCTACGACAGCACATCTGCCCAGCAGAGGGAGAATGCCGCTGGAAACGCCTTCAGCTCCTTCTATGAAGCTTACAGCTCGCCGGGTGCGGACAGCCTTTACCTCAGAGATAAAATGCATGAGGTAGCCATGTACTACGCCGACAATTTCCCCCAGGGCGAGTTTGCTGCGCAGTTCCTCTTCGCAGATGCAGGAGCGCATTACAATTCGGTTGATTACCCCACCGCAAGGGAAGCCTACATGAGGGTTTTCAATGAATACCCAAGTTCCGCTTACACGGCCCGTTCAGCAAGATTCCTTGCCGCCGCCTACGAAGCGGAACAGATGTATTCCGATGCCGAGCTTTGGTACGGAAGGGCTGCCGACGCCGCGGCGATAACAGGTGAGGATCTCGGAGAAGACGTGGAACAGCTGGCTGCAGCCGTGGCTTACCGAGATGCTGAAACCCTTGCCCAGTCTGAAGATGTTGGATCTCTGCTTGCGGCAGCAGCACGATTCGAGGAATCCGCAAGGGCCCACCCCGGTACCGAGGTGGCTCCTGTTTCCCTCTACGATGCAGGCGATACCTACGGCAAAGCCGGTGACATAGAGAATGCCATCAGGGTATTCACTGAACTGGCCAATACCTATCCTGAATCTGAACTGGCACCGGAAGGCATGCAGAGGGCAGCCTTCCTGGCAATGGAAGCCGAGCATTTCATCCTTGCCGGAGACACCTATCTTGATGCATACAACAGGTTCCCAACGGCAGAAGGAATGTACGCCTCTCTTTACAGTGCTGCAGTGGCTTATGAGGAGGGTGGAGCAGAAGGTCTTGCCATGGGTGTGTATCAGCAGATCATCCAGGAGCAGGCAGCATCTCCCCAGACAATGGTCATCGCCCTTGGGAAGTACGGTGATTACCTTTACGATGCATCGAACTACCAGGGAGCAAGGGAGACCTATCAGGAATGTGTCGACACCTATGACATGTACCGTGAAGGTCCTGCCAATCATGCCGCAAGAAGCGCATTCAGGATCGGTGAAATAATCAGGATGAACTACGATGCCATACCTGTAAATGCTCAGACAGTACAGCAGAAGGCCCAGATCAAGAGCGAAGTGGAAAGCTGGTACGGTAAATCGATTACCTACAACGTGGATGTCTGGTTCATGGCTTCCTGCGTAAGGGCAGGCGAACTCTTCGAAGATTTCGCAAATGCGGTTGCTTTCATGGATCCTCCTGCTTCCATCACTGATCCCACGGCTATTGATGAATTCTACAATCAGCTTTATATACAGTTTTACGAGCCCCAGATGCAGCGAGCCACGGACATTTATGTAACGGCTATCGAGAAGGCTGTGTCAGCAGGAGTCTCTAACGAGTGGGTGGACAAAGCCGCCGAGAATCTTGAGCTTCTGGCACCGGGCACAGTTGCCTCTCTTGGGCTTCCGGGGTATGCTATAGAAGAGCCGGAGGTGCTGGAAGAAACTGGGGCACCCGAGGGTGAAGCGGTTGATGGTGACGGTACTGCTGAAGAGGGATTTATCGAGGGGCAGGGGTCTGGAGAGGAGACTGGTCAGTGAGGCGCATAACGGCGGTTCTTCTGCTGGTTCTTTTCCTGATACCGGTTCATGCACAGGAAGCAACACTTGAGGGTGGAAGGCTGATTCTCGAAGAGATTACCATCCAGGGTGAGCTTAGAACACCCCAGGCTCTCTTCCTCATGCTCAAGAGTACTCCGAACTTGAGCAACGTACTTCTTGAAAGGAGTTTTCTCGAGGATGTGGTCCGTCCGATCTACCCCGGAGCCTTTGCCACGGAAACCAGTTTTTCCGTTGCTGCAAGGGAGTCCAATGCCATGCCTATTTACATAAGGTATGGCTCTGTTGCGATTCTGGCAGGGCTCAGCGCCTGGAAGTTCTCAGACGGCGATGAGAGTTCTGGAATTGTATTCGCGGTTATGGCTGGAATAGATGTTTTTGGAAATTTACTGTATGACCTAGTAGGTCAATAGATTAATGAGCTGATACTAGAGAGGAGCCCCTGAATGCGTAATAACCTGTTCTCCCTGATAGTGGTGATTGTTCTTCTTCTTGTTCCCATGGCGGCCTATTCCCAGACCGAAGAGGAAACTGCCGAGGCAGATTCAGCTGTTGTGGATTCAACAGCAGTGGATTCCACCGCTGTCCAGGAAGAGGTTGTCCAAGAGGAAGCATCCGCAGATACAACAGCTGCAGAAGCTGTTGAAGAGGAAGCCGAAGAGGAAGTCAAAGCTGGTTTCTTCAGTCAGATGGCTACATTCTTCAGACAGGGCGGACCTGCCATGTGGGCGATTCTGGGTTTCTTTGCCGTTGGTATGGTTATTACCATAGAGAGGCTGATTTTCCTCTTTGGAGTGGCACAGATGAATCCTGAACAGCTCATGGCAAAGATCGCATCTCTGATCCGTAAGGGAAGTATAGAAGGGGCAATTGCTTCAGTGAGTGAAGAAAAGGCTCCTCTGGCAAGGATAATCGAAGCTGCTCTCAGGAACTACAAGGGCACCGAGAGAGACATACAGAATGCAGTGGATGAGATGGCACTTGCCGAGCTTCCAAGGATCAACGCAAGAATAGGCTTTCTGGCAATGCTTGCCAACGTTTCTACCATGGTGGGTCTTCTGGGAACGATTTTCGGTCTTATCGCGGCATTTGCCGCTGTTGCAGCCGCAGACCCTGAGCAGAAGAGCGTTCTTCTTGCAAACGGTATTTCCCAGGCAATGAACACCACCGCCTTCGGTCTTATTTCGGCAATACCTCTTCTGATAATCCACTCCATACTTACCTCGAAATCGGATTCCCTGGTCGATGATATAGACCGTTACAGCGTCATGGTTATGAACATGCTGGCACAGGCGAGAAAGGAAGCCTGATGGCAAAGGCAGCATCGGGGCGGAGCAGAACAGGTAAACACCTTCCGGAGATAGATCTTCTTCCGGTCATGAACCTCTTCTGCTGCATAATACCGTTCCTGCTGTTCAGCGCTACATTCCTTGAAGTGGTCGTTATAGAAATGGCTCAGACAGAGGGCGTAAG
>CAZRCS010000038.1:0-13092 GCA_964598645.1 uncultured bacterium
TTCCTCTACCTGTTCGGATTCCTCGGCAGGGATTTCATCGACTGTCTGCTCGGGTTCCTCAGCAGGTGGTTCCTCTACCTCTTCGGGTTCCTCAGCAGGTGGTTCCTCTACATGTTCGGGTTCCTCGGCAGGTGGTTCCTCTACCTGTTTGGTCTCCTCAGCAGAGGGTTCTTCCTCCTCTGACGATACGCCGAAGATGGCGCTCAGATCAGCTGCGGGCTTTTCAGAAGCTTCTTCTTCCGGTTCGGAAGGTATGGGAACCTCCACTGCTATTCCAACAGGCTGTTCCTGCTGATCTTCAGGTTCCTTTTCTTTAGAATCCCCTGCAGTAGAACCGCCAAATATTGCATTCAGATCTGTAGGTTCAGGAACTTCATTTGAAGACTCTTCGGGAGGTTCTTCTTCTCCTTTGATATCGGCCCCGTTAAACATTGAATTCAGATCTGCCGCCTGTGTTCCTTCAGCATCCTCCTCTGACGATCCCCCGAAAATGGCGTTCAGATCACCGGGCTCAGTTACTTCCGCTGGGGGTTCCTCTGCATGCTCGGACTCCTCGGCAGAAGGTTTTTCTTCCTCTGACGATCCGCCGAAGATGGCGCTCAGATCACCGAACTCAGTTTCTGCCGCTGAGGGTTCCTCGGCAGGTGGTTCCTCTACCTGTTCGGATTCCTCGGCAGGGGTTTCATCGACTGTCTGCTCGGGTTCCTCAGCAGAGGGTTCTTCCTCCTCTGACGATCCCCCGAAAATGGCGTTGAGATCAGATGCTGCATCGGTGAGTCCAGGAACCTGATCCGTTTCATCAGACTCAGGTTCTTCTTCGGAACCGGCGGATTCGCCTCCGCCAAACAACGCATTCAAATCTGCGTTAGATTCAGGCATTGATGAACTGTCGGGACTCTGGGCACTGAAAACTGAAGCCAGCGGACTCTCATTCTTTTCTGATTCAGATTGAGATTTTTCAGTTTGTCCGCCGCCGAAAATAGCGCTGAAGTCAACCTTCTGCTCTTCTTCCTTCTTTTCCTCATTTATACCTATGGAATTCAGCAGGTCCTCCACTCCGGGAACATCCTGTTTGTCGCCAATTCCTATGGTGCTTAGTAGTTCATCCACTCCGTCGGAACTCTCCCCGGCAAAAACCGAATCGGTTTCGTTTTCGTCTGCAAATATCTGCTGGCCTTCTCTGGGGGGAGTGCCCTCTGCATTTGATTCCTCGGGGAAGTTTTTTTCAAGTCTGGTCATTGAAACCTTTGCACCATGATGATCAGGATTCATGTCCAGTACTACACGGAAGTTGTCACGGGCAAGTTCCAACTCACCTGTTTCCTCAAGAACTTGGCCCAACCTGAAATGAGTATAGATGTTGTCGACTTCAAGGCTGGCGAGTGCCTCAAGCTGACCCTTGGCCTCTCCCCACAGCCCAAGCTGCATACAGGCATCTGCAAGGAGACTTCTTGCCCTGGGTCTGGTTCCGATTAAACTGGTAGCCTTGAGAAGAAGCTCTCTGGCTTGCTCAGCAAGGCCTCGAGCAAGGTAACCTTCTGCATCCCTGCATAATGCATTATAAGTCTCGCTTGTGAAAGCATCGGCCATGAGAAGTCCCCCCGGTAAGATGTTATTTATGCAAAACGAATTCTGAATCGTTTTCTTGGCCACGGGATCAGACCGGGCGGCGACAGGAAGGGGAGGACCGCCCTGGATAACAGAGCCCGTCACCTTCCAGCTATGGCGGAGAGGGAGGGATTCGAACCCTCGATGACGTTGCCGCCATACACGGTTTCCAACCGTGCTCCTTCGGCCAACTCGGACACCTCTCCACTCAAAACCGGGTTCAATCTATAGATATTTACCCTTGAATTGTCAACGATGACAAAGCAGAAAAGCACACTTGCAACCTTTTGGGAAGCCATTTTGCCAGATTGGATTAATAAGTATATTAAAGATGAAAGTTTCACAAAACGGAAATGGAGAGAACTGAAATGAAACTATTTTCTGCAGTTACGATCCTCATCTTAGCATCTGCTGCAATAGCTGCAGACAGGGTCGTTCTTTTCGGAGAGTTCACGTCCACCGGTTGAAGCTCCTGCGCAAGTTCCGCAGGTGCGGTTAACAGTCTTATGCAATCATACGTTAGCAGTGGTGATCTAGCTCCGCTTACTCTTTTTTATAACGGACCGGCTCACTGGAACTTCACGAACCTTATGAGCAGTTTCTATGGTACGGGTTATACCCCGTCATTCTTCTGTGACGGTGTCTGGGAAAACATCGGCTGGAACCTGTCTGCATGTGAGAACACTATTAATAGCAGATTGAACGTTCCCTCCTATCTCGATATAGACGTTTCCATCGGAGGAGACGAAACAAGCGGAGTAGTTTACTACAATGTTACAGCAGAGGAAGATCTCCAGTCCGGTGGTATGATCCGACTTATATCTGTAATCTTTGAAAACGACGTTCAGGCTAACTCGAGCTGGGGAGTGTACAACGGCAAGACCATCAACTGGATTCCCAGAATGTCACCGGTTGGAGTTACCGGCGTTAGCCTGGACTTCTCGGGGCCTTATCCGCAGACCGTTACAGCCATGGGGGATTACACAATCGATGCCGGTTGGGAATTTGAAAACCTTGGGATCATCACCTTTGTCTTCGATTACTCCAACAAAGAGGTTTTCAATGCCTGCTACGAGGAAGATCTGGGGTCGATAATGGGTATCGAATCAGGTGCAGAAACTCTTTCCATGACTGTAGGCCCCAACCCTTCAAACGGTAACTTCTCCGCCCTTTGTTCATTGCCCGAGGGCATCACAGGAACGGTTGAAGTCTTCGACGTCACAGGAAGAGTGGTTGCAACCGCTTCCCCGTCAAACGCCGATTTCTCTGTGAACGGATCCGGGATCTATCTTGTAAGGCTTACTTCCGCTCTGGGAGAAACCATTACCAGGTCAATTGCCGTAACCAGGTAGTCAATACTGTTCTGAGTAAGGGAGGGCTTTCTGCCCTCCCTTTTCGTTAGGGAACCAGCAAACTTATATTTACTGTGAGATAAGCAGGGAAACATTATAGATAAGGGGTTCGTTATGAAGACGAGTTTCTACGTTATCTTCCTGCTGACTTTCTCTTCGGTTCTTTTTGCTGCAGACAGGATTGTTCTCTTCGAGGATTTCACCAACAGCGGCTGCAGCTTCTGCTGGAGCGCAGAAGACAGCGTCAATGCCTTCGTGGACAGAAACCTTCCTGATGGGAATCTTGCAGTAATTCGCTGCCACGTGAACTGGCCCTCTCCATCGGATCCAATCTATCTGGCCAACCCAACAGAACAGACCGTAAGAAAAGCTCAGTATGGAATAAGCGGCGTACCAGCTTTGAAGTTTGACGGGATCATGAACGGTAGCTCGAGCAATTTGCAGTCGATGTATAACTCAAGGGTATCGGTACCGGCGATAATTGATATCGAAGTTGCCAGGAATGGCGATGAGTCTTCGGGAACCATAAGCATAATGATCATAGCTGAGGAAGATCCGGAATGGACTGTTCCCATGATGGTCTGGCCTATTCTGGTGGAAGACAACGTACCCGGCGCAGGTTACTGGTCAGGTTCAGTTTTCGAGCAGGCTTTCAGAGACAATCTGCTTGGGTATTACGGAGAAGAAATCTCCTTCGAAGGCCCATACCCCGATACCATTTATGTGGATGCAGATTATCAGATCGATGCAGCATGGGATGTGAACGAGCTTCATCTGGCAACCTTCATTCAGTGCGCCTACCAGTATCAGCTTCATGAGGTGGAGAATGCCCACTATGCAAAGTTCCTGGATCTCCAGATGGGACTGGAAGAAGGCCAGTGGAACGGTTGGCAGGAACCAGTACTCTCTGTGGGACCCAATCCCAGCTCCGGAACCTTTGCGGTTAACGCCATTCTCCCGGGAAACGGCCATGGAACAGTTGACGTTTTCAACCTTGCAGGCAGAACCATAGCGTCAGGTTCGGTGGAAGATATGCAGAATGTTGCCGTTAACGAGGCTGGTATTTACCTGGTTCGTCTTACAAGCGATGAAGGTGTATCCGTAACAAAGTCAGTTGCAGTGATCAGGTAATACTGAATTGTATGAAAAGGGCGGCTGTTGCCGCCCTTTTCTTATAGACTGTCTCTGAACCTGTGAAGGAACTGTGCAACAGGCAGACCCATGACGTTGAAATAGGAGCCTTCCACTCTGTCCACCAGCACACACCCAAGACCCTGAATACCATAGGCTCCTGCCTTATCCATGGGCTCACCAGATTCCACGTATGCCTTAATTTCAGTGTCGCTCAGGGTTCTGAATTTTACCCTGGTGGCTTCTGCGAAAGAGAAGAACAGCCCCCTGCTGTGCCATACCAGGGCAACACCGCCGAAAACGGTGTGCCAGGTGCCGGAAAGCCTTTTCACCATTGAGAACGCATCTTCTGCATTCTGGGGCTTTCCCAGAAGGGCACCGTCTTCGAACACCATGGTGTCAGCTCCAAGCACCGGTTTGTCCTGATAGATACTGGCAACGTCCCGGGCCTTCATTGCTGCCCAGTGACAGACGATGTCTTCAGGTCTTCCCTCCATGGACGTTTCCTCCACAGAAGATGGGTGAACTCGGTGCGGAACACCTGCCATGGTGAGTATCTGGGTTCGCCTGGGTGACCTGCTGGCCAGAATAAGCTCCTTCTCAACCGGATACCAGTAATTCACAGAGTACGCTCCGAGGGGGAATCAACCATTATTGTCACAGGACCGTCATTCACAAGGCTGACTTCCATCATTGCCCCGAACTTACCCTCCGCAACCGTGATTCCCGATTCCTTAACCTTCTGTATGAAAAGGCGGTAGAGAATGTTCGCGGTTTCTGGATCCGCTGCCTTAACGAAGCTGGGTCTTTTCCCCTTCCTGGTATCCGCATGCAGGGTGAACTGGCTTACCACAAGCATTTCCCCACCGGTATCGGCTAGTGACAGGTTCATGCTTCCTGCGCGATCCGGAAATATTCTCAGCCCGGTGAGTTTGTTCGTCATCCAGTCAAGATCAGCTGGGGTGTCTTCGTTCCTGAACCCGGTGAGAACAAGAAGGCCCGCACCGATTCTGCCGGTAGATTCACCATTTACCGTGACCTCAGCCCGGGATACCCTCTGAACAAGAGCCTTCACTAAGTTTTTTCCTTAAGGGCAGAAGGGATTCCGGGAAAAAACGCGATTGCCGTTCCCACAATGGAGCCAAGGCCAAGTGCAAGGCCAATCATCTGGCCTATTCTTCCATATTCAGCAGTGTTATTCTTAGCAGTTTTCGTGGAATAAATTCTCATGGAACATCCTGCCGCAAGAATGGCAACTCCCGCCCATCTGAGGAACATGAACCCGGAAAAAGCGGTTATCCGAAGCAGGAATGCGTCCAGTACGCTCACAAGAAGAACCGCATAAAGGGTTATTCTGGAAGTGTCTGTTTTTCCTGTGTTCTCAATAACAGACCAGAGCAGGTAGAGTACTACCGTGGCAAGTGTTGCCTGAAAATCGGTATCGTTCCAGGGCAGAACCGAAAGATCCACGATACCTGCCATGTTAAGCAGTATTATCACCGCAATGGGTATAAGGATTCGTGCCAGATTACTGTTCATTCCATTCCTCTGATCAAGGCAAGGTTCAGAAGCTCGGTTTCTCCGGCAATGCTCAAAAAAGCCATGTACTGACCGGAAGCAACATCCTCACCGCTTTCATTGGTACCGTCCCAGTAAAACGCCTCGCCGGAGAGCGGGGCTCTGTAGCATCCTGGTTCAACCCCTGTTCTAACGGCGCTGTAAACAGTTTCTCCTGTAACCGTAAAAATGGTTAGAGAAACATCGGAAACTTCACCGATAACATCGAAACCAATGTAGAAAGATCCTGTGGAGGGGTTGGGATATACAGAGGGAGACAGGGAAGAACTCTCAGGATCCACATAAACTGTAACGTCCACACCTTCTTCGCCGAGAATGCCCTGGAGGGGAATGGGAATCCCCCATCCTGAAGTGCTTATCGTGAACTCGCCCAACTCACCTGGTTCCAGTGCAAAGCAGCCTGCTTCGTTGGTGAATGTGGTGAATGTGGCTTCGCCGTTCAATTCGATGTTGACCATCAGGTTTTGGATGGGATCTCCGTTGTCGCTTCTTCTGACTTTTCCAATGATGGACCTGTGCATAACGGCGGAAAGGCCGTTAATGATTCCGTAGCCATAGTCATTGCATGGGTCGTTCGCCCTGTCCGCTGTGGCCTGAAGGGCTTCATAAATACGCATCATCGACCAGTCCGGGTGAGCCGACGAAACACATGCGGCGGTTGCGGCGATAAGCGGTGACGCAAAGCTGGTTCCGTTGGCCGTGGAATATCCGCTTCCTCCATAGGAAGCCAATACTGCGTTCTGCCCTCTTGCGCAGCCATCGGGCTTAATTCTGCCGTCGGCTGTTGGACCTCTGCTGGAGAAGGGCGCAATTATTCCGGCGCCGTCCACGGCCCCTGCTGAAAAAACCGAGTCACCGTCTGCGGGTGCTGAAAGCGTTGAGGCTTCAGGACCGTTGTTCCCGGCTGAATTGAAAACAAGAAGCCCCCTTGAAGCGGCAAGGTCGGCGGCGATTGTTGTAACAGCGGTATTGCCATCGAGCTGGTATGGTTCATACCAGTCGGAGTAGCCAAGTGAGCTGTTCACCAGGTCTGCTCCCTGCAGCTCCAGCCATTCGAGACCTGCCACCCAGAAGTCTTCCTCCTGCTGGTACTCTTCACCGGTATCTTCTGTCTTTGCAAGAATGAACGAGGCATTGAAGGCCCCCCCATAGAAAAAGCCAGGGTCGTAACCCCCCATAAGCGAGAGCACCTTTGTGCCATGTTCAGCCTGGTTCTGGGGGTCACCCTCCTGCCATGCAACGATGCTGTCCTGGCTTACAAAATCGTATTCGCCAAGCACTGTGACTGACTGCAGACAGGGGTGATCAACCTCGAACCCCGTATCGAGAATGCCGATCTTGACTCCCTGGCCGATCCAGCCGCGCTGCTGCAGTTCGTATGTGTTTATCTGCTGCAGCTGGGATAATGAGAGACCGTAGGAGTCAGCTGCTGGAATACCCTCTTCCGGCTGGAAGGTTGAAACCCCGACAGATCTGATTTCCTTAACGTAAGGTTGATCCTGAAGCTCAGCTGCCTGTTCGGGGGTCAGTGTGATGCTCACTGCATTGAGATAGCGTGACTCGACCCTGACAGGTACGGAAGCTACGGATTCCACGGCTGCCACATATGGTGCCCAGGGTGAAAGGTCGTAAACGTCAGCCTGGAGATTCCCAACAGCAGCCCTTCGGGAAGCCGAAGGCGATTCAGAGATTCTAAGGGAAGCTTCTTCCAGACGAGACTGCAGATCCTCACCTCTGTCTGAAAAAACGACCCAGTAAAGCCCCCCTTCAGGGGAAGCGCCCTGAAGAAGGGCCAGCATTGCTATGAGTATGGCCATCAGATATCGGAAAGATCAGTCCACTGCCAGATCTGGTATTCGCCGTCTTCGTTGGGCTTGCAGAGGAAAAAGGCATCACCCTGGGCTCTAAAACCGTTGGGATTGCCCTCCTCATCAATGTGATACACCTGCAGATCGAATGACCTTGTCAACTGAATGGTTTCGTGGGTTGGGTCACCTGGCCATTCATATTCAGAATTACCGTTCAGTGTAAGCTCAATAATCTCAGCTTCAGGGCTGTTGAACATGTTTGTGGTAAACAGCTCTTCCAGGTCTTTTCCCCAGGATTCATCGATGATGCCGTCGCCGTCGTAGTCATCCCAATCTACCTCAAGAAGCTTGAACTCGAATTCATCATGAAGACAATCCACATAAGCATCGGTATTATGTGTCTGATATGCCAGCTGCATATTCGCCAGCACCTTCCATGCGCTGTCCGCAGGGGTGTAGTAACCCGGGTCTTCACCTGTACCGCCAGATTCAGGGCTGAACAGACATGCAGTACTTGCCAATATTGCAGATGTAACCGTAATTGCCAGCAGTTTTTTTCCCATGCTTCCCTCCAAGGGTGTAGTCTGAAATTGCATTTTTCTACATGAATATAACCGGTTTTGGCGGAAATCGTTCCCCCTGGATGCTATACCTCAGACAGATCCGTCCACTGCCATATTCTGTATTCTCCGTTTTCATCAGGCTTGCAGAGGAAGATGGCGTCTCCCACGGCTCTGAAACCCTCAGGTTCTTCCCCGTCCATGTGGTAAACCTTCAGGTCGAAACATCTAACAAGCATTCTTGTTACACCGGTTGCGTCTCCGGCCCACTGATAGTTACCGGTACCCTGGAGCTCCAGCTCTACTATCTCTGCAAATTCGCTCTGAAACATGTTTTCAGTAAACATGAGTTCAATCTCTTTGTCCCAGGTGCTGTCCACAAACCCGTCAAGGTTGTAATCGAACCAGTCTTCCGGCAGAAGAATGAATTGGAAATCATCGTGAATACAATCCGCGTAGGCATCATAATTCTGTGTCTGGTAAGCAAGCTGAAAGTTATGCATAAGTTTCTCAGGAGTATCAGCCGGAGAATAGTACTGATCAGTCAGCAACGGATTAATCTGGTACGGGTCGCTGCAGCATGAGAAAAGCATTACACCTGCAACACCGGCTGTTACTCTGCGGATCATTAATCAAACCTCCCTTTTCCCTCCAGTCACTCATACCTTGGAGATGGTTACAATGTTCCAGACCATGGCAGATGAAACAACTCCTCCCCTCCAGGTGTATCACCTTCAGAGAGTTTGCATGTTATAGGGAAACTGATTTCGTGAAACTTCCTCTTCCGCCATGGGAAAGCAGTAAGCAAACTATAGCCCTCTGTTGACTCAAGTTGTTTGCCTGCGAATAATAGGGTGTTGAGGGGTAGCATGACAGTATAGAAGAAAAGGGGTTGTTCTGTACGCAATGTTCCTTGCTTTTTTGACACTGATCGGTGCATCCTCTGTGGATGAAGCGATTCAGCTGTATGAAATGGGAGATATCCCCGGGGCTATCATTGCCCTTGAGGAGATGCTCTCAGCAGGTGCCTTGACCTTCGACGAGGCACTCAGAGCATGGGACAGGCTTGGAAGCTCATATTTCGCCATGGGAAACGGACAGGCTGCAAGGAATGCATACGGAGAACTGCTGCGTCTCGATGTTTACTATGACTTAAGCCCCAGGGCCAACCCCCGTTTGCAGGAACTTCTCGACGACGTAAGAAACAACACCATGGCTTCTGCAATGGTCAGAAGTGAACCCGCAGGCGCCTTCGTAACTCTGGACGGTCAGCTCATGGGCGTCACACCCATTATGCTCGACGGCCTTGTGGGCGGAGACAACTATCAGGTCGATGTTTACCAGGTTGGTTACGAAACCGAGTTCTATACCCTTGCGGCGCAGCCTGGATTCAGTCACATGCTCCAGTTCGATCTGCAGATTCTTCCTGATGAGGTGTCCGTGGCAGTTGCAGATGCCGGCGCTTCCGGCACAGGTGCGGCATCAGCCACGGGAGAAACCGTGGTTTCAGGAGGAGCGACAGGTACTCTTTACGCTGATGAAATGGTGGCCTCACCCTTTGAAACAGGGGGATCAGGAACACAGCAGGTGGCAACCGCAGGCACTCCTCCCCAAAGCACCGAGGCTCTTTTAGCCATGCTTTCAGGCGGTGGGGGAATAGACATGTCGGCAATTAACAGCGCCGGTGGTTTCACCGCCAGTGAAAGCAGTGAAAGCATTGGACTTGCAGGTTCAACCGGGGGCCATTCAACGGTTGTGTCTTCAGGAGTAGCCGCCCAGGCAGAGGCTCTGGGCAGAGAGGTCATGGTCTTCAGCGACATTTCAGTCCAGGCTGCCCCGGAGGTAACCGGAACTGGAACATATTCCTCCAGAACCGCCGAAGAAATTGCAGAGCTAGTTGCTGAGAAACGCAGCCAGGTGATGTATGTCTACAACAAACATCTCCGAACCGACCCTCTGCTCATGGGCAGGGTGGACATTGCAATGATCATACACCCCAGCGGCAGGGTTTCAGACGTTGAAATAGTCTCATCGAACATGTACAATCAGGCTTTTGAACTTGAGCTTATTAGAACAGTGGAGCAGTGGCGTTTCGGAAGCGTAAGCGAGAACGAAGGACCCCTTCCCATTCAGCTGCCCTTCAGCTTCAGCCCCTGACTTTCCTTCATAATTCCCGAAAGGAAATGATGAACGAGAAAAAGGTAATGGCCATTCTGCAGGAATGTGACGCCCTCCTGGAAGGGCACTTCAGGTACACCTCCGGCAGACACGGAAGCATGTATTTCGAGAAGATCAAAGTGGCTGCAAGACCCGATCTCGTTATGCAGCTGGCGGAAATGACCGCAGCACAGATGAAAGACATTTCAGACAAGATCGATGTTGTATGCGCACCGGCCTTCGGCGCCATAGTCTTCGGTTTTGCTGCGGCTGCGGCCATGGGGAAACCCTTTGCCTTCCTGCAGCGTGATGCCCAGGGAGTAATGGGTATAAGATCAGGATTCAGAAGCGTTGTGGAGAACGCCAGGGTTCTTCTTGTGGAAGATGTGGTTACTACAGGCGGAAGCGTTCGTGAGTCACTTGAAGTTCTTCAATCCATGGGAGCTGAGACCATAATGGCAGGCCTTCTGGTAGACAGAACCGGTGGAACCCTGGAACTTCCAGTTCCATACAGAGCGCTTCTCACAGTGAAGGCTGAAAGCTGGGCTCCTGAAGAGTGCCCCATGTGCCTCAAAGGAATGGAAATAGTGAAGCCCGGTTCCTCAGGGAAAAAGAGCTAGTTCCTCAAAGCAGGGTCCTGATTGAAAAAGGCACTGAGCTGAGTGTAAACCTCCGGTGCCCTCTCTTTCATCTTCTCAGGTTTTTCGAAGAAGTACTCCACAGCGCAAGCGAAGAATTCCGCCGGGTTGGTTCCCGCGTAGTCCCTGAGAATTGAGTGATGGCTGTGAACCCTCTGGAATTCAGCCTGCATGGCTTCAGCCCATGGTCTGTACGATCCCAGGGAAAGCTCGTCGGGTATGCCGTCGGGTCTTCTGCCGTCAAGTACGTGTGCAAACTCGTGATAACCAACGTTAAAGCCATCGTTGCTGTGCTCGAAACTCCTTATCAGATGTGGCAGGGAGAGGATTACTCCACCCTGAGAATGAACCAGACCGGCTGCGGTGAAGCCACCTCCGGATTTCGTGGAATATGAACCATCCGCTGCGAACCCAGAGGGATATATGAGTATCTCACCGAAATTGTGGTATTCCCATCCCGGTCGTCTGAAGGTCAGTCTTACAGCAGTTGCCGCCACCAGTGCCCTGATTTCATCGGTTATCTCTACGCCGTCTATACCTGTAATTCTGTGCTCAGCCAGGAATATGGCAATATTGCTTTCATACTCTTTCTTGTCTTTCCTCGATAGACCCGAGTAGAACGATACCTTTTCTTCAAGAACTGTCTTTACACCGGGAGCAAGACCTGTCTTTGCTATTCGCTCCCTTCTGAAATATCTGCCCAGGAAAAACAGGAAATAAAGAACTCCCCCACCCCATATAAGCAGGAGGAAAAGAACAACCGACCGGCCCCGTGCCATGAAAAGAAGGCTGAGACACAAACAGGACGCTGCGGTAAGCAGCGCCCTGTTCAGTATTTTCTTTTTGGGAAAGACTTCCACTAGACCTCGGACATGAAGTGGCGCTCCACCATTATCCTCTTAAGCTCACGCTTGAATATGTCGCGGTCACGGAGCTCACTCTTCAATTCCTCTTCAGCCTGCTCAAGCTCTGCCTTTTCCAGCCTGAAGGCTTTAAATGCCTTGCTGTAAGCTTCTCTGGCAGCCTTTAGTTCCTCAGGCTCTGCCTGCTTCTTCTCTTCGGTGCTCTGAAGAAGAGCGCGGGCCTTCTCGAAGGCTTTCCTTGCCTCCGCGGCCTGAAGACTTTCTTCCTTGACTTCCTTCTGGAACTCGGCTATTTCCTCTACGCTGAAATCCATCTCACTCTTGATACGGGTTTCCAGTTCGTCAAGAACGGGCACGAGAAACTGCTTAAGTTCGTGAACGTAGCTGGCATAGCGCTCGACCGTGGTGCCAAGTTTCTTACCCTTGCGGATGTTTTTGATGTCACCAAGCTTCTCCTGCCAGGTGTGAAGCTGGTTAAGACTTGCGGCGAGATCTCTTCTGAGTTCGTTCTTGAAATGAATGTCGCTCTTGAGCTTTCTTTCCTGGGTATTATGCTGATTCACAAATATCTCCTTATTTCTATATTAATGTTATTTATTCCGTTCCGGGTTGCAGGCCGGTTTATGCTACGAAAACACTCTTCTGTCAAGAGTTTGAATATTTGTGCCTCTTTTCCAGGGAGCTGTAGCTCTCTCTGAGGCCCTTTGCCGGATCAAAACCCATAAGAGCAGCGGTGGCGGCGACCTTTTCCTGCGAGTCGGCTTCAATCTCCACGAACTTTCCGAAATAAAGAGAGTCAAGGCACACATGTGAACCGTTACATTCCCATATTTCACGGGTTTTCTTGTATTCATAAACAGGAGAACAGCCTATTCTCTCGAACAGTTCCTGAGCCTCCTCGAAGGTTTTGTCTATCTTCAGTTCGTTCTCTATTCGGCTTTTCATGGGTCCGGGCATTACAGGTTCTTTGATGGTAATGAACACCGCATCTCCGTACTGACGGATCCTCAGCAGTTTTCCCGCTTTGCCTATGGCTCTGTCCATTGTATCCAGAACCAGATTCCTCTCATTCGCCAGTTCATGAATAACGAAGGCTCCGGTTTCTCCGAGAATCTTTCTGATTTTCCCGAAATCTGTAACTTTGAATTTGAGTTCTACTTCCGCAGGCATTGGAACCCTTCTTCGAGGCAGGATTTGACCTTGGCACTATATTACTGTAAATTACCGCCCTACGGAGGACTAGTCTAATTGGTAAGGCAGCGGATTTGAAATCCGCCGGGCTAATCACCCTTCGGGGTTCGAGTCCCCGGTCCTCCGCCACCTTCTTTTCACGGGGGTACTATGACCGATTCCATGTTCATGGGCAACAAGAAACTCATAGTCACAGGCGATAGGAT
>CAZRCS010000039.1:0-12908 GCA_964598645.1 uncultured bacterium
AGTGCCGTTTACAAGGAGATACTGAGTTTTTCCGGGAATGAATTCTATTTCAGAACGTGTCCGGAAGTTGATGGGATTCCCTTTGGGAAAGCTGCTTCAAGATTGAGTGAAGGAGTAGCCGTAGGAATAGACAGGCTGGGGAAAGTGCTGATCAACCCTCCTGCAGACACTGCGGTAACGGCAGATGACAGGCTGCTGATCCTGGCACGAGATATGAACAGTATAAAATTTACCGATTCTGCCCCTGAGGTTCATGTGAAAGCAAGGGAAACACAATCCTGCGGGAATCTGTTCGAGATGCTTGTTTTCTCAGGATACAGCACTTGTTTCAATCTTATGCTGGAGCTTCTTGACAGGTATTCCCCGGGGGGAGCCAGAATCGTGGTTGCAGGTTCTCTTCCCCGGGAAGAGGGTGTAAGGGTTACAGAAGCCATAGAGTGCAGCAATTGTACCGTGGAGTACGTGCAGATGGACAGGACAGACCCTGATGCCGTGAAGGCCCTCAAACCTGAAAAATATGACAGCATAATGGTGGTTTCAGGTAAGAAGCCTGGGGATTCCGACGAGAAGGCGGACTCCGAGTGCATCGTTACTCTGCTCATTCTCAAGCAGATAAGAAAAACCCTGGGCAGTACGTGGAACGGAACCGTAGTGGCGGAGATAAGGAACCCCAGGAACAGAAAACTTGCCACCGCTGCAGAAATTGACGACTTTGTGATATCCAACGAAGTATGCAGTATGATAATGGCCCAGCTTGTGAAGCAGAAGAAGCTGGGACAGGTGTTTGAGGAGATCTTTGATCCCTCCGGCTGTGAAATCCAGCTCAGGTGTGCCTCTCAGTACAATCCGGGGACATTCCGCGAGCTGGAAGCCCAGGGCAGGCTGAGAAACGAGATTGTTCTCGGGTGGCTTACTGGAACCGGTTCCGAGGCTGTGGTTATTCTTAACCCGACCAGGGATCTTCCCATACCCTCCGATGAAGATTGCAGGGTGATCACTATTGCTGAAAGGTAGAGAGATGAAGGGTGCGGGATTTATTGGTACGCTGGGCTTAGTTACAGGGGGGTTATTGTGTCTTCTGGGCATAGTGTTTCTCGCAGGAGCTCCTCTGCTCACCGATCCACTTGATTCTATGCTTCAGGGCTCCGCCAGGGGCCTGAGAACCTCCGGGGAAGCCATCAATTCCGTTACCGATGGAGTTTCCAATTCCACAGGGATGATAAGTGAAGTCAAGGGATCCCTTGAGACAACCTCGGAAGCTCTGTCCAGTACCGGAGAGGTTCTTCAGCAGACGGTGGAAATCCTCGAGGAAACCCGCATCATCCTTCCGGCGATGGCCAACGACATGGCCTCTATGCCTGCCATGTTGAGGAACATGATGCCCAGCAATCACTTTGATGAGGTCGCAGAAAGAACCGCCACCGTTGCAGTCAAGCTCGGTCTGCTGAATACCCAGCTTGAAAACCTCTCCCTGGACGTCATGGAGACTTCAAGTGCTATAGGAGGAGTTGCGGTTTCAGTGGAGACCCTCCAGGATGACCTTCTCTCCGCCGAGGGATCCTTCAGCGAAGCTGCGGATAAGATGGAAGCAACAGCCTGTTTCGTGGAAAACGGATCTTTTTCTTCCATGGTAGCCGCTCTGTCAGCAGGGATAGGCGTGCTTCTGGTCCTGGTTGGCCTCTACCAGATTTCTTCCGCCCTCATGATCAGGAGGATCATGAAGGTTCAGGCAGAGAAGTGACACTGAAGATATTTCTGCTTCTACTGATGGTATTTCCCGCTGCTGCAGGTTCGTTCAAGCTTTACAGCGACACTCTTGATCTTGACCTGGGCACTTACAGATACCTTAAATTCCGAATTACACCGGATCAGGCAAACGGAGCGGTGGTAACCGGAAGTTTTTCAACCATTCCGGAAAACACTTCAGTGGAACTGATCCTTCTCACCCAGTGGAACTACGTATCCGGCTGGACGAACCGGGGAGAGATCGACACCCTGGCGGTGCGCAGGGAGGGGCCAGGGGAGTTTACCTTTCCCATCCCCGATTACGGAGATTACGTTCTTGTGATAAGCAACAGGGGGAACTTTACCCCTGTGTCTCTTGCAGCGGATTTCAGGATTGCCTTTGAAGGAACCGGAATAGCATACGACTCATTGCCCACAGGAATGACGATTCTCATTACGGTTCTTGCTGCAGCCCTTGTGGTGGCCGCTGTTGTGCTTTCCCTGAGGAAGCTGCACTGATGTTCCGGCAATTTAATTTACTATATTCCATAGCGGAAATATAAGAAAGGAGTCCATATGCTCATTTCCACAAGAAGCAGATACGGGCTCAGAGCATTGGTACATCTGGCAAGGACAGACCGTTCATCACCCGTAAGTCTGGGTGGAATAGCCGATGTTGAAGAAATACCCATAAGGTATCTCGAACAAATTTTCGGCAGGCTTCGAACCGCCGATATCGTAAGGGGAAGACGGGGCCCCGGCGGCGGGTACGTTCTCAGCAGAAGCCCTTCCGAGATTTCCCTGCTGGATGTTATCCGTGTGCTTGAGACCGAGTTTTTCCAAACCAACTGCGTTCTGCAGTGTCCTGATTCGACCGTTACTGAAGAAGAGAGGAAGAAAGGGTGCGCAAGAGAGGAGATCTGCCCGACAAGGCGACTCTGGTCCGATATAAAGGGCATCTGCGAAACCTATCTGGTCAACAATACACTCAGTGACCTTGCAGGCGGGTCGCTGGAAATGGAGTAGATAGATATGTGGAAATACTCCGACATACTAATGGATCATTTCATGAATCCACGAAACGTGGGTTCTCTGAATACCCCCGACGGCCATTCCGAGGTGGGTTCTCCCCAATGCGGAGACGCAATGTATCTGGACATAGACATAGACGATCAGGGACGGATAAGCGAAATAGCATTCAAGACCTTCGGATGCGCAGGTGCAATCGCCAGTGCATCCGCACTCACTGAAATGGTAAAGGGCCTTCCCATCGAAGAAGCCCTCAAGATAAGGAACAGCCAGATAGCAGAGTTCCTGGGGGGTATGCCACCGGAGAAGTTTCACTGCTCCGTCATGGGCCATCAGGCCCTTAAGGCTGCAGTGGAGGACTTCAGGGCCAAGTGCGAAGAGATCGAAGAAGTTCTTAAGACAGCTGGAGTCAATCCAAAACTGGTGAGACCTGGAAGGGTTTACCTTTCCTCAGACAAAGAAGTGGAAACGGCAAGGAAAGCTCTGGCTGAAAAACTTGACAGAGAGATTTCGGTAGAGGTGAAATGATGGATACGGTTTATCTGGACAATGCCGCTACCACACGCATGGCTCCTGAGGTTTTTGAAGCGATGCTTCCCTTCTTTGAAGCACAGTATGGCAATCCCTCAAGCTTCCATTCCTTTGGAAGTTCTCACATGGAAGCAGTGGAGAAAGCAAGGGGTCAGGTAGCCAGACTTCTCGGTGCAAAAACCGAGGAAATTTTCTTTACCTCCGGCGGAACAGAAAGCGACAACCAGGCTCTTCGGGGTTCTGTGAAAGTAGATCCCACAAGAAGGGGTATCGTTACCTCCGCCGTTGAACATCCGGCGATTCTGGAAACGGCCAGAGTGCTGGAAAAAGAAGGTTGCACACTGGGCGTTGCCTCGGTTGATGAAAATGGGGAGCTTGATCTTGACAGTCTCAAAGAACTGGTGAACCAGCAGACCGCTGTCGTATCTGTAATGGCCGCAAACAACGAAACCGGCGTAATAATGCCCCTTAAAAAAATAGGGGAGATAGCAAAGGACGAGGGCGCCCTTTTTCACACCGATGCGGTGCAGATGGTGGGGAAAAACCCCATAGACGTTCATAGCCTGGGAATAGACATGCTCAGTCTTTCAGCTCATAAGCTTCACGGTCCAAAGGGAGTTGGTGCAATCTATATCAGAAAGGGAGTTCATATACCCCCTCTGATAACCGGGGGGCATCAGGAAAGGGGCGTCCGTTCAGGAACCTACAATGTTCCAGGGATAGTGGGCCTGGGAAAAGCTTCTGAACTGGCACTCACTCATCTGGCTGACACCGTTGCAGAGGAAAGAAAGCTCAGGGTATCCCTGGAAAGAAGAATAAAGGAAAGGTGTCCCGGTGCCTTCATCGTAGCGGAAAACGCCGCGGAAAGACTTCCGGGAACTGTAACCGTAATCTTCAGGGGAATAGAGAGTGAGGCGGTTCTCACCCTTCTTGACATGCAGGGGATTTTTGCCTCATCAGGTTCCGCCTGCAGCACTGGAAGCAAGGACCCAAGCCATGTTCTGTACGCCATGGGAATAGACTATACCCTGGCAAACAGTGCTCTGAGGTTCAGCCTCAGCAGGTATACAGAGGAAGCCGAGATTGCCCGAACGGTGGAAGCCCTGGAAACCATAGTGGAAAGGCTCAGAAGAATATCTCCATATTCTGAATGATCTAGAAATCCTGACCTGTCCAGTAGAACCCTGCATTTACTCCGAAGTTCTCGCTGCCCTGCAGGCCGGCGGAGAAGCCGCAGTCTGCAGTGAAGCTTTCATCAAGTATGAACTGCACCGCAGCCGAAGCTTCGAACATTCCGGTGGTTGATCCGGAGAGTGCTCCGGAAACCAGAAAATCCGGGGAGATGTAGCTGGTTCCTCCGCCTGTGAAATAGAAAACGTCACTTATCTTGTCATCGAAGGGGTTTCTCCCTCCGTTCAGGGCATATTCCCCGGACATGGACAGGCGGAAATCAAGGAATGTGGTGCTGGTAACACCTCCCAGAGCAAGTTCTGTTCCCCTGTCTCTGTACTCTTCTCCTGTTGGCAGAGAGAGTCTTCCAGTCAATTTCAGAGCAGTTCCTCCCCTGGTGGTTTCGTAGAGCCAACCTCCAGCCAAGGTCACATCTCCTACGAATGATCCGTTCCAGACGTTGTCTAAGGGAACGAATGGAACGACCGCAGAGACTTCTATGTTTTCCTCTGCGCCCCAGCAGGCCCTTAGCGGAACCACAACCACAGAGCCATCGTCGGTACTCGTGTACTCCATTGAAGCACCGGCCCTGAGAGTTCCCGGGGCAAGAATGTCCGAACTGGAGAGGCCCTGCCAGCCAGAAAGACCCAGGGGCCCGAGGCCCATAGAGGCGGCAGAAACTGCAGCCACAGAGATAAGGGAAAGGAAAAGAGATGCTTTCATTAATTCCTCCGGGGTTGACAAAGGCTCATGCAATATGGAAAGATACCTTTAATATAGACACATGATCTTCGGAGGGTGTAATGAAAACTGGAGAGGCCGGAGTTTTGACCGCTGCAGCTTTGCTGCTGGCAGGAGGACTCTTCGTGGGGTTTACCCCTATGCCTGAACTTGAGCTCATCGAAGTTGGCATGGAACAGGAACTTTCCGTTTACGACGAACTGAAGCAGTCAATACAACCCTACCATTTCGGAAACATTCCCAGGGAATCGTTCAGGGCAGATACCACTGTATGGGTTGTGGATCTTGATCACAACATGTACACTGTTCCCCAGGTGGACCTTTACGTGACCAGAATTCTGAGAGAGCTTCAGTTCACCGGCATCACAGCCGCTGAGAGGGACCAGGGAGGAATAGTCTTTAACGCTGTTTTTCCCAACGGACAGCCGATGGAAATACAGTTCACCTGCCCCTAGGTGGTCATTACTCTTGACTTTCTTTATCTTTCATCTCTTCTGTGGAGTTGTTTTGTTTTTCCGCGGAGGAGAGGTACAGCCTTTAATTTGCATTAAATTCTGACCAAATAGATAGTTAGGCAGGGCAGAAACCCTGCCTGAGTAACCCGATGAAGGGAAGCCCCCATGAAGAAAGCCGATAAGTGGAGGAATTACAGCTCCGCATTTGTGCTGTTAATATCACTGCTCCTCATTTGGCCTACGGTGAAATGGTATTCGCTGCCGGCCATTGAAAGGGACCGGGCTGAAGCCAGTGTTCAGCCTGAAACCACGAACCCGTATCTGAGAGAACTTCTCGATGAAATGCAGAACGAAGGCGGAGAAGACCTCCTCGAGGAATACAGGGAACTCTACCAGTCCAGTAATGGAACTATCAAGCTGGGACTGGATCTTCAGGGCGGAATGTATCTGGCATACACGGTGGAGCCAACACCTGGCCTTGATACAGATGAAGCCCTGGATCAGGCGCTTGAGATCATCAGAAACCGAATTGATGAGTTTGGAGTTTCTGAACCATCGATAACCAGACAGGGCAGCGACAGAATAATCGTTCAGCTCCCGGGAGTGAGGGACCCTGCAAGGGCAAGGGGTATCGTGGAAAGGCAGGCTCTTCTTGAGTTCAAGATTGTAGTCTATCCCAACGCAGAGCACCCCTCTCCTTCCAGCATTCCTGTCATTCGCGAGATAGAAGCAGTGCTTGGCGGTACAACCGTGGAAGAGCAGCCTGTGGCTCCCGTTGAAACAGCCGAGACAGAGCCCATGGATGAAGAGGAGTTCTCTCTTCCATCAACCGATGACCAGCTCTCCCTTCCATCTCCGGAAGAACTTGAAGATGAGTCAGTTCTCCCTTCCATTGAGGTCGCAGGAGAACTGGGTTCTCTTTTAACCATTGCTGATCAGAACAGCGCAACGGTTTTAAGCATCAGGCCCGGTGACTGGATGGTGCAGCAGGGCAACGATTTTGACGCCCTTCAATCCATTCTCAACAGGGAGGACGTACAGGTGATTCTTTCAGAGTCAAACCTGAAGTTCTCCTTCGGCAAGGCCGTTGAGCTGGCTGATGGAACAACATACATGAGTGTATTCATTGTTCCTGACAATTCGGGAATGGGATGGGACAGGCAGGCGGACCTTGAAATTCCCCACTATCGCCTTACAGGAGCCAACCTCACCGATGTAAGGATACGCATGGGCGACCAGAACACCATGTCGACCAACCCTTACCTTCTTCTTGAATTCGATGGTGAAGGCTCCGATATGTGGGAGAGGATAACCGGAGAGAACGTGGATGAAAGGGTAGCGATCCTTCTCGACGGAAGAATCTATTCCGTTGCCACCATCACAGAGAGAATCAGCGGAGGCACAAGACTTTCCGGCGGATTCAACCTGGAAGAGGCAAGGGACCTCAGGCTTGTTCTCAAGGCGGGAAGTCTCCCGGCCAGGCTCATTATCGCTGAAGAGCAGACAATAGGCCCCAGCCTTGGTAAAACTGCTATCAGCAGCGGAATGATCGCAGGCCTTGTTGGTCTTGCCATTATTGCCGCCTTCATGATCATCTACTACGGAACCAGCGGATTGATCGGGGTACTTGCCCTTGTTTTCGATATGCTGATAATCATGGGATTCCTCTGCTTCCCCGGCCCGCTGGCGCAGATAGGCATTTCGGGAATGAATGCAACCCTGACCCTTCCCGGTATTGCCGGTATCATTCTTACAATCGGTATGGCAGTTGATGCCAGCGTGCTTATCTACGAGAGGATAAGGGAGGAACTTGCCAGTGGTAAGGGAATCAGATCCTCTGTAGACTCGGGATACTCCAGGGCCTTCGTAACCATTTTCGATGCGAACCTGACTACCTTCATAACGGCCCTGGTGCTCTACAGATTCGGAACAGGGCCCATAAGGGGATTTGCAGTTACCCTTTCCATAGGTATCATGGCTTCCATGTTCTGTTCTCTGGTGTTTACCCGTGCAGTATTCAGCAACCTTCTGGCACAGGTAAAGAGAACGAAGATAAGCATAGGTAAAATCGCCCTGGTGAAAGATGCACATTACGACATAGTTACCAAGAGGAAGAAAACATACATGCTCTCCCTTGCGGTTATCCTCATCGGTGTAATTGCCTTCTTTGCCCATGGCGGTCTGAATCTTTCCATAGACTTCACCGGAGGTCTTGAGACCAACGTGGTTTCCACCCAGTATGCAACAGCCGCCGAACTGAATTCTGCTCTGACCGGACAGGGACTCGAGAGTGTTCAGGTTCAGGCCCTTCAGGACTGGACAGGTGAAGGTCACGCATTCGTGATAAGAACTTCCAGCAGTGACAAGGATCAGGTCTATGCTGCTCTCGGGATGGAAGGCTGCTCTCTCATGGAGGATGAAGAGGGAGAATCAGAGGCCTCCTTCATCAAGCAGATTGGGCCAAGAGTAGGCAGCGAGCTTCGTTCCAGGGCCGTAGACTCAATCCTTTTGGCCATGTTCTTCATTGTGCTCTATATCTGGTACAGATTCCAGTTCAAGTGGGGTCTGGCAGCGGTTGCGGCACTTCTTCACGACATTCTGATAACGGTTGGTCTTCTTGCTCTCTTCCAGATAGAGGTAAGCCTAACCATCATTGCTGCTCTTCTCACCATCGTTGGTTATTCCATCAACGATACCATTGTGGTTTTCGACCGCATCAGAGAAGACAACAGACTTCGTAAGGGCAAGACCTTCGAAGAGACGGTCAACAAGGGCATAAATGAAACGCTGAGCCGTACTGTGGTAACATCACTGACCACCTTCATTGCGGTTCTCATGCTCTTCATCTTCGGAACGGGTGAGATTCATGACTTCGCCCTCACGCTGATGATAGGTATCGTCGTTGGAACATACTCATCTATCTACGTTGCCAGTCCCATACTCATTGACTGGCATGCTAGACTCAAGAAGAAGTAGCCTTCAGTGAAAAAAGGCGGGGGGCTCAGGCCCTCCGCCCTTTTTTATATTGGGAGAGAGAGTTCCACCAGAGCACCTGAATCGGTGTTTTTCAGAGCAAGTTCTCCGCCGTGCCTTTCTGCTATTCTCTGAACAATTGAAAGACCAAGGCCGGTTCCTGTACTGTCTGGTCCCTTAACGAAGGGGTTCAGCGCCCTTTCGGAAAAACCCTTGGGGAAACCCCGGCCATCATCAGCAACTGAAATTACGGCACTGTTTCCTGAGAGGTCAAGGGAAATGGTAACAGCAGAGGCCGCGTAATGTACAGCATTTCGTACAAGATTGGACACGGCTCTGAGAATAAGACGATAGTCTCCTGTAACATCGGCATTCCCCGCCCCGCACCTGAAAGAGATTTGAATGGATGGGTTGTGAACACGTTCCGCATCTGCGGCCTCGCTGCATACATCAGCCAGAGATACCTTTTCCATTTCTGGTTCGGTGTTCCTGATGCGGTTGAATTCCAGCAATTCAGAAACAAGGGTATCAAGCTCAAAAAGATCCTTTTCCATCAGACCCAGCTTTTCTCTCACTGTGTCGGGATTGTCCCTTGCAAGCTCAAGGGCGAAGCTCAGCCTTGCCATTGGAGTGCGGAGCTCGTGGGCCACTGAATTCAATAGCTCGTTGTGTGAATCGAGCAGGGTGATAATTCTCTCCGCCATGAGGTTGAAGGCTCTTCCCAGTTCGTCGATTTCATCGTGGCTGCCCTGGTCCGGATAACGTGCTGTCAATTTGCCTTTACCGAAGTTGCCAGTGGCGGTTGTAAGCAGCGCAGTGCGTCTGAAAACCGATTTCAGGCCGAAACCCAGGGCAATGGCCTGGGAAACGAAAAGAACAAGGGCAAACAGCACAAGAATTGGAAACCTTGGAGCCTGCATTCTGGCGGTTGCAAGGATTGAAGACTGACTACCTGGAATGTTTATTATTCTGACACTGCCCCATTCTCTGCCCTCCGGGAAGGGCTGACCGGGCATAGGAGGCATCTGTCCCTGAGGAGGATGCATCTGCTGATCTTCCCGTAACAGCCGCAGAACTATGTTCATGGAATCGGCCAGTGACGTCATTTCTTCTCTGGTGGTTATTGAGCCTGACAGAATTCTCTCTTCGAACCGATCCAGGGTTTCCTTTCTCTGTCTTTCCATGAACGCAGGCAGAACGGAAAAAGAAACCCAGGTTGTGAGAATCAGGGTGAAAAAAGTGGTGATAGAAAGAAACAGGTATATCTTCCAGTAGAGTTTCACTCCCCCGCCTCCGGGGAGAAGAGGTAGCCCAGTCCCCTGACCGTTTTTATCATTGCTCCTTTTTCTCCCAGTTTTCGCCTCAGGCGGGAGACCAGTACGTCTACCGATCTGTCGAAGGAATCAAATCCGATTCCCCGAAGATCTTCCACAAGAACGTCACGTTTCTGAACCCTTCCCGCCCTGCGGGCAAGAAGAACAAGCAGATCGAACTCGGTGGTGGTTAGATCAAGCGGATTACCGTCTAAAAGTGCTTCCCTGGATGGAACATTTATGGAAAGGGGTCCTGCTTCGATCATGTCTGCACTGAGATCGGAGCTGCTTCTGCGAAGAAGAGCTCTGATCCGGGCGAGAAGCACTCTCGGGGCAACAGGCTTGCCCAGATAGTCATCGGCTCCCAGTTCCAGACCGGTAACCACATCGACATCATCCTTCATGGCCGTGAGCATAAGCACCGGGCCTCGCCAGCCTTCCCGGAGCGATTTGCACACATCCAGGCCGCTCATGTCCGGCAGCATCAGGTCGAGGATGACCAGGTCTGGCCGGCCGCCGATCACTCGTTTTTTTACCTCTGCGCCCTTGTGGAGAACCTCTACGATATATCCCTGACCTGTCAGATATTCAGAAAGAAGCGATGCCAATGGAACATCGTCCTCCACCAGGAGTATCTTTTCCTGCATGTTACCCCCTGTTGACATTCAACTGATTGGTTCTATTCTATAGACCTTTAGCGGACAACGCAATTCTCACGAAAGGGATACAAATGATTATTCTAGCAGCCGCTCTGATAATGATTCCTGCAGATGCAGTACCGGTATACTCTCTGGAACCTGCAGGGATTGACTTTTATTATCTGCCCGAGTTCCTCTCTCCTCTTGTCGAGGGTGTTCTTACAGATGAAACAGGAGCTCTGGCAGGGCAGCCGAACTCGTTTGGCATTACGTTCGGATGTTACTACTGGAAGATGGAAACTCCCATAACCGAAAAGAACCTGTGGATTGAAGAAAAACTGTCAAGCGTGATTCCGCCGGATCTTATGGAAGGTATTTATACAGGAGAGTCAACCTGGGTTGAAGGAAGCATGGCGGCGGAAATCCCCTCCTCAAGATCATTGGGACTGATGTCTCAGATTAATTTTACCTTCACATCACATAATGGCGTTATGGGCAGGGGCAGAGCCTACGGCATATTCAGGAACGATTACTCTGTTCTGCTGGTAATCTTCGGACCTTCAGAACAAAATCCCCAGAACCTTCTGGAACAGGTAGTAGGAATGGCCGTTCTCAGCGATTAGTCTTCCTGAGGATCAGCATGCTTAAAAGAAGATAAACAAGCCCATGGCCAAGAACTGCCAGTTCTGTACCGGATGACCCTTTCACCATTTCTCCAAGGGGAGCGGCGAACCACCATCCCATGGATGAACCTGAAAGCCCCGGGAACAGTCCAAGGCTGAAGAGACCAATAGACAGTATCGCAGCCCCGGGTCCGGAGGTAATGGAAGAGCAGATAAAGGCTGTTGAAACCACCCAGAAGGAAGCCGCTGCCGCGAGGGGAAAAACGTGGGAGGCAATGTAGCCTGCGGGGACCGTTAACGGTACGAGAAGAACGAATGAAAAGGCTGTCATTGCAAAGAAAGAGTTCAGGAAGCAGGAAGCAAAAGAGCCGAAAAACCTGCTGTAGAAAGACGAAGAAGACTCAAAGTTTTTCCATCTCTCAGCCATGAAGAGCGCGGTAAGGGGAGTTCCAACCAGGGCGGACAGCATGATAACCCGCCAGATGGAGTAGATCGATCTCATGCCAACGGGGATGTATGCGATCAAGCCGGATTCCTGCATTCTGGACTCTACAACCAGGCAGGCAATGAGAAGAATGGGGACAAGAAGGTAAGGACCTGTCCATTTCATTGCCATCGATCTTTTTCTTTCCGATTTTAGACTGGCGAAGAACTGTGACAAAACAACCCTTTCCTTTAAGGCCCTCTCCGGGAATATTACCGAAAATAAAACGGAACGGACAGAATGAACAGAATCAAGATGATCTCAGCTCTTCTGGTATTCCTCGCCTGCGGCGGCGAATATACGGGTTTGGGTTCCGTTGACCTCCAGATAACATCCATTACTTTCCGTGATTCCTGCCCGGCCACAATAACAGGTATTCTTCATTCAGGCAAACCTGCCGGTTTTATTGAAGAAGCCGATTGTCCCCTGATCCTGTCAATGACGGTGCTGTGTTCTTCTGCGGCAGATACATTGGGTATGGCCGAAGTAAACAGTCATGTAAGTTTCCCCCTGTTCTATTCAGTGGAAGCAAACGTAGCTGCCATTGGCAAAACCCGTTTCCAGATAGACTTTGCAGGTCTGAGCTGGGAGCCTGACTATTCCATTGTTAGAGAGAATGACCTTAACAGGGTCTATGCAACGGCATTGCTGGAAAACATGACCATTGAAACCTGGCAGGCTGATACGTTGAGATTTACAGACCCTGACCACAACCCTGTGACAACCGCTACGGGCAGAATAACCGTAAGACAGGGTTCGAGCGTTATTCCATGGTGGAATGCTCCGGCAGGTAACGAGATTCAGGTAATGAGATACGGTTGGCCCTGCCCCGGCAGATGGAACGCCCTTACAGCCGTTTACTGTCCCGGAGGAGGCAGAGTGGTAAGCTGGCCGGGAAACGTTTGGGAATCAGGAGATACTATCTATTTTGCCGCAGATTCACTGATAAAACTTGATCTTGAATGTGAGCAGCTTACCAGCGAGTACAGATGCTTCCTCTCTGCTGAATCCACAGCCGATTACCAGATTATCTGGCAAATTCAGTGGCCGGATAGACTGCCCAGGGGAGCTGAGATAGAACCCGGCCCCCAGACCCTTCAGCTGGCTCCATCAGAATCTGCCACTATCATCTACAAAGAGGTTTATTGACTTGACCAATTGAGGGGAATGGGCTAGAATAGCACTCCTGCGGTGCGCCCGTAGCTCAATTGGATAGAGCATCCGGC
>CAZRCS010000040.1:0-12892 GCA_964598645.1 uncultured bacterium
TCACCATTTTTTCAGAAAGGCTTATAAGAAGCGTTGCAGCAAGCATGACCACCACTGCTGTGATAAGTGCTATCATCAACGCCGCGCCTCTTGTTTTCTTTCCCGGTGTGTTTTTCATCATGCCTACTTCATATGCAAGAAGCTTGCCATGAAAATAGACATTTTTACTTCTTTTTATTAATGCTAATTTTCCTTTGGGTGTGAAGACCGCCGTAAAACCATGAACCTGGCTTCACACCGGGATGAAGATATTCCCGGGACGGCGGACCACGGCGCCGGCCATTTCCAGCTGGAACAGCCTGGACTGGATTTCCCTGGAAGGTATTCCCGTGAGTTCCGCCAGCTGGGCTGCCGTTTTTCCCACAGTGCCCAGCAACTTAAATAGAGGATCAGAGTTCGGCACCCTTTCATCGGGGGCTTCGATACCCATTTCCCTGAGAAGCTCTTCAGGAGAAAGAACTATTCCAGCCCCATCGCGAAGGAGCCTGTTGGTACCGGTGCTTGTGGATCTGCCCATTTCTCCGGGCACCGCGTACACGTCGCGGCCCTGATCGAGGGCCGTTCCCACGGTTATCATGGTGCCGCTTCTCTCTCCTGCTTCCACCACCACTATGGCGGAACTGAGACCGCTTATTATTCTGTTTCGTTCGGGGAAGGTGTATCTGGCAGGTCTGACACCAGGCGGATACTCGGAAACAAGGCAGCCGTTTCCCTCTATTCTCTCTGCAAGTTTACGGTGCTCCGGGGGATAGACAATATCGGGACCGCCTGCGAATACTGCAGCTGTAGGGCCGCCTGCCTCGAGGGCTCCACGATGAGCCTCGCCGTCTATTCCCCTGGCAAGCCCGCTTACCACGGTGACCCCGGCTGAACACAGGGCAGAGGCTATTTTCCTTGCTGCTCCTCTGCCGTAAAGGGAACATCTTCTTGAACCGATAACGGCAACGGTCCTTCTGCTGTTTATGCATGAGAGAGAACCTGAGTAGAAGAGAATTGCCGGGGGATCGGGTATTTCCCTCAGCAGCGCCGGATAATCCCCGTGGGAAATGCAGGCGGCCCTGATGCCCAGCCCGGTGCACAGAGAAATGCTACTGTTCAGATCATCAGGTTCATTGGTGAGACCGGCCAGTTCTTCAGGGGAATGGTCTTTGAGAAGCCTTACGAGTTCTGAACGGGAGGGTTTTCCGGTGAGGGCGAGGGTGAGGAGAGCTCGGAGTCTTCCCTTCTGATCTGCATGATCAGTTTTCCCAGTCGCTGAAGGAATTCCCGTACCCCCCTTCCCGTTGCTGAACTGATGGGCATGGTTCCCGGAGGCAGCTTCCGGAGAAACTGCTTTTCCTCTTCCCTGGTGATGATATCGCACTTCGAAAGAACTGCCATGGCTCTGAGCGATGCCATATTGGTTCCATACTCGGTAAGCTCCTTTCTGAGAATTTCAAGCTGCTCATCAGGAGTTACCGACAAATCCGGCGAAAGTACAAACACGATCAGTCTTGTTCTCTCCGCATGACGGAGAAAACGGAGCCCGAGGCCCACTCCCCTGCTGGCGCCTTCGAGAAGTCCCGGCAGGTCTGCAACCGTAAAACTGAAACCCAAACCCGGTTTTACAACGCCAAGGGAAGGGGAAAGGGTTGTGAAAGGGTAATCCGCTGTTTTCGGTCTGGCTGCGCTTATACGTGAGATCAGGGTGGATTTGCCGGCGTTTGGAAGACCCACCAGACCAGCGTCAGCCATGAGCTTCAGTTCCAGACGGATTTTCAGTTCTTCCCCCCTGGTCCCCTTCGTACATATCCGGGGAGTTCTTCTTGTGGGAGTTGCGAAGGACGCGTTTCCCCTGCCCGGTTCACCACCGGAGACTATTCGGACCTTCTGCCCGGGTTCTGTCATGTCCGCCAGGAGCTCGCCTGTGGAATGGTCATAGACTTCCGTACCCGGGGGAATTTTCAGGACAAGGTCTTCCCCGCAGGCTCCTGTCATGTTGTTCCGTCCTCCAGGGGTACCGTTCTCTGCCCGGAAAAAGGATCCGTTTATGAAGTCTGCAAGGGTCGCCACTCTGGACTCCACCTGAAGCCAGATACTGCCTCCCTTTCCACCGGTGCCGCCGCTGGGACCACCCTTGGGAACGTAGGCTTCCCTTCTGAACGCGACTATACCATCTCCGCCTTTGCCGGCACGAACGGTTATCACGACACGGTCGAGAAATCTTCCTTCCAGAAATACCCTCCATTTAAACCGGGGAGCGCCTGGAAGCGCTCCCCTCTAATTCTTTACCTCAGGATCACTGTGCGTAGCGGTTTACCCTGTCAATTTTCTCTTCGCAGAGGCTGATCGCGTTCTGGGCGGCGCTTACCATGTTCTGCGCCTGGGTAGCCCTGTAACCTGTTACCTGGTTCAGGTAGGTTATTGCTGTGCTCAGCTCGCTGATGGCAGATTCCCAGGTTGATACGTTCTCGGAAACGAGCTCACTGATCCTGGCCTTGGAAGTTCCGCTCTGGTAGTAGAAGGCACCCACCATGTAATTGGCAATGGGGTCGCCGGGGTAGGCGTTGTGAAGCCTGTTGAATACCGTCTGCATGGAGCTTCTCTGACCGCTGTCGCGGTATACGGTTGCCAGCATCAGGTATGCCTGCCTGCTGCCTGTTGACGATATGATACCCTCGAGTCTGTTCACGGCATCGGATGTTCTTCCTGCCCTGGCTTCATACTGGGCCACGTAGAGTGCAAAATCCGTGTCGTCCGGACGGGATTCCAGTACCATGATGGCATTATCTGCGGCAAGGCCGTACTGACCGGTTTCAGCGTAGGCACTTGCAAGGGACATCCTCAGGTTGCTGTAGTCGGGTCTGGCTTCAAGAACCGCAACCAGATGGGGAATGGCTGCCTGATAATTGCCCTGTTCAGCATAGAGCAGACCAAGGGCATAGCTTGCCTGAAGGTTCGACGGGTTCGCTGCAAGGGCCGTTTCGAAACTCTCAATTGCCTGATCGGTCATTCCCATTGCAGTGTAGGCACTTGCAAGCCCCGAGTAGGCTGAAGTATTATCTGGATCAGCTGCAATGGCCTGATCGAAGAATTCCCTGGCAGTTTCGTACTGCTCGTTCCTCAAGGCAACGTTCCCGAGCCCGGCAAGGGCATTGGAGCTTCCCGGTTCCAGGGCGATTATTGTGTTGTAGATCTCTTCAGCCCTGGCAACGGAATCCACGTCGCTCTTGAGATAAACCCCCGCCAGTTCTTCCATTGCTTCGATGTGTTCCGGATTTACCTCCAGAACCTGACGATAGGAGGAAATGGCACTGGGCCAGTTCGAGTTGGATCTGTGATATCTTGCCATGTTAAGCGCTTCGTCAGCCCTTGCACCCACATGCGTGTTGATCTCGCCCACTATTGTGTTCGCAAGATCTCTCACCGGATCGGTGTTCTTCTGAACCATTGCAGGTGGAGGTGATATGGTGCTGGCACTGGAGACCACCACCACGTTCCACATTACCTGATACTGATCCCCTCCGGCTGGTACCACGAATCCGAAAACTATAAGATCTGCACCCATTCCAGCGCCGGCCTCGGTTATCATTTCAGGAGGAACGCCGTACTGGAACTGATCGGGGTCGAAACCTATGTCTTCGAATGCATCATCGAGATCATTTTCACTGATAAGGGTAAAATCGCTGCTGGATTCTATTCCGTCACTCAGGAAATCACTGAGCTTCGTACTTATCCACCTGGAGTTGTCGTCGCTGTAACCGAAGGGGATGATTCCCACGGCAGAACCGTCTTCACCGTTGCCGGCAACCGCCGTTGAACAGGCGGCAAGAAGCATTATGGAAAGGAAAAGCACTATCTTTTTCAATTCATTCTCCTCTCGGGGGGTAGTATACTGATTCATGATATGGGTGCTGAATATGTGAACAAGGGGAGCTTTCAGCAAGCCAGAGGAGGTTCCTCTCTCCGGTGCCGTTCCTCCGGTAACTATGGAGGCTGTCCGATTCCAGGGTGCATAGATCGAGATTAACAACCCTGAAACCGCTGGGCAATAACTTCCGGACTCTTCTCAGAGCGCTTCCCCTGAGGTCCACCCTGCCCGGAGGATGCCCCTGGATCCCCCCGGGGTCTCCTTCGGCCACGGCCATTCTCACGGTTTCTCCCACTTCATAACAGTCTGCACAAATACAGGGACCCAGAATAAGCAGTTCCAGGGGTTCGTTCACCGAAAGGATGAGTTTCTCCACGATGCCGCCTGCCAGACCTCTCCAGCCAGCATGGGCGGCACCGGTTCGATTCTTCCAGACGGCAAATATCGGCAGGCAGTCTGCAACCCTCAGCCCTGGAAAACCCGTTCCGCGGGAACATATCATTCCGTCTGCCTGGGTGTTCTGCGGGGGATCGAACAGGATCTCCGTTCCATGAACCTGGCTCAGGAAGATGGTATCATCCCCCGGTGATCCTTTACCGTCAGTTCCTCTGATCCCAAGAAACATCTTTTCATCCACAGGAATGATCATTGAAATCTCCCTTCATCCAGTGATACTCCCGGGAGCAGGGGCATGTTCCCTGAGGAATGCCATGGCCTCGTCCCTGGAGCACCTCCTGAAGGGGGGCAAAGAACGGAGAAGCACCTGTGCGTATCCCGCTGTCCGCATCCTTCCATCAAGAATGAACACCGCACCTGTATCTTCCGGCGATCTGATAAGACGTCCTGCGCCCTGTTTCAACCTTGTGGCAGCCTCCGGGAGCATAAGGCCTGAAAAACTGCTTTTCCCGTCTGCTTCCATGATCTGCATTTTTGCTTTGGTCAGCGGGTGCCCCGGGCTGGGAAAGGGAATTCGGTCTATCACCAGAGCCTGGAGGATCTCTCCGGGAAGATCCACACCCTCCCAGAAACTGGAAGTTCCAAGAATGACAGCTTCCGGGTTTCTGCGAAAACTCTCCAGTATCGCTGACCGGCCCATTCTTCCCTGCACCATCAGTTCCAGACCTGGTACCGGGTCTGCTTCTGCAGCTTTCACGCACAGTTCCAGATTCCTGTAACTTGTAAAAAGAACCATGGTCCGTCCGTTAAGGATCTCTGCTGCCTCTTTTGCAGTTCGCCACGCCAAAAGGGATACCGCCACGTGTTCATCGTGCCCCGGAAGCCCTTCAGGCAGAACCAGCACAGCGTTTGAATGATAGTCGAAGGGGCTTGGGAACACCCTTCTTTCTGCTTCCTCGGGGACTCCCAGCATGGAGTCGCAATAGCTGAAAGACCCTCCAGAGGTAAGGGTAGCGCTTGTGAGAAGCACTGCAGGAAAGGCTCCGTACAGCATATCCCGAAGCATTGGACCCGGGCTCACCGGAACACATCTTAAAATGGCATTCCTTCCGCTTTTTACAGCGTAGCAGCACCAGGATTCGCTTTGGGTCTGAACGATCGAAAGGGCGGTTCTTGCAATGGATGACAAGATCTGCCCGGCGCTTTCAAGCTCTTCGAAATCCTCCAGTCGATCCCGCAGGACGCAGGCTGAATCCCCCAGGGACTGGAGATCATTCTGGATCAGCTGAATATCAACCTCCCCGTTTTCGTTCGCCGAGGAGACTATCTCAGATATCAGAAAAGACAGGCCCCTTGCAGAGGAAAGAAGTTCCGATTTCACCTCGGGGGTTTCATCAGAAAGGGATACTGCATCGTAAACTCCGTTAAGAAGGGTTTCCGAAAGCATGTAACCCAGTGTAGATGAAGCTGCATCGTTCAATGAGTGTGCCTCGTCTGCTACCAGAAGCCATGATTCAGGTATGAGATCCCCTGTCTGGATGCCGCACAGAAGCAGATGATGGTTGACCACAAGAAGAGAAGCCTTCCTGGCACGGTTCCTTGCCTTGTAATAATGACACCGGTGCATTTCGGGACACCGGCTGCCCAGACAGTCCAGGGAATCTCCAGTTACCTTCCCCAGAGCTGAGGGCTTAACATGAGTGCTCAGGGACGATATGTCTCCATTACCCGATTCTGCCCAGCGAGAAAGTTCGGGAACGGCTTTTTGGCCCCAGAGTGTCCACTTCCTGAGACAAAGATAGTTCGAGCGGCCCTTGAGAACCGCCGCATCTATTTCTTTGCCGAGAATTTTCGAAACCATTGGTATGTCTTTGTTGAGAAGCTGATCCTGCAGGGCTATGGTTGCCGTGGATACCACCGCCGCCTGTCCGGATAGAACTGCAGGAATAAGATATGCGAAGCTCTTTCCCACACCGGTTCCAGCCTCCAGCACCGCTGTTCCTCCCAGCTCGACCAGGTCTGCCACCACCCCTGCCATCTGAATCTGGGATTCCCTTTCAGAGCCTTTACCCAGAGCCGCCCTGAAATCATCCCCCCGGAAGGTTTCCATTGTCAGCGATGAAAGACTCAACCCTTCCGCTCCGCCGCCGGTTTCATGTCTTCGATAACCAGCTGTACCGCTGAGCCTCCCCGGAAGCTGTCCGGTTTCAGTCTGAAGGCTACATCCAACGGACGGTTCAGTTCGGAAGTGCGATGGCCCATACCAAATCCAATTGCCCTCAGAGTTGTAGCTCCGGCCTGAAAACTCACCTGAAGGTGTCTTTCATCCTTTCCTACGGTTCTGTAGGTGCCGGGAAACAGTCCCCTTGCCATCCATACCGGCTCCGGATTTCCCTGGCCGAAGGGCTCGAGAATTCCAAGGGCATCATAGACTTCCATGGAACATTGCTCAGGGTCCAGTCTTCCGTCTATGTAAAGAACAGGCAATGAACAGGAACTGAAAAGCGCAGCGGCTCTTTCCTCTATGAAATCTCTGAATTCTCCGTATCTGCTTCTGCAAACGGTGAGGCCGGCAGCCATGGAATGCCCCCCGAATTTTTCCAGAAGCCCCTCTTCATTGGCAGATGACAGAAGTGTATGAACCTCCATGCCGGGCAGTCCCCTGGCGCTTCCCCTTCCGGTTTCACCATCCCATGCTATGAGTATTGCAGGCTTGTTGAGCTTTCTGGATATTTTAGATGCTGAAATGCCTATGACGCCCGGATGCCACTTGTCTGACTCTGCAAGGGCAACGGCCCCTGAGGAACCGTCCACCTGTTCCAGGGCTTCGATGAACACACTGTTGTCCAGCTCTTTCCGCCTGTTGTTGGATGCCTCCAGTTTCGCAGCAAGCTCCGCAGCAATTCTGGGATCTTCCTCGAGAAGCAGCGCAAGGGCAGTGTCAGCGTGGGTTATCCTTCCTGCGGAGTTAATTCTGGGGCCAATTCCAAAACCTATGTGGAAAGCACTGAGACGGGTATCAGCTCCGCCGGATTCACGCATCAGAGCGGCGATACCGGGTACAGGTGATTCGCCCATTATGGACAAACCCTCTTTAACGAGGATCCTGTTGTCGCCGGAGAGGTCGACCATGTCGCATATCGTTCCAATTGCCACCAGATCAGGATCCATTACACCTGGAAGCTCAGCTGGAAACAGACCGCGAAGAACGGCGTGGATAACCCCGGCTCCTGAGAGGTGTCTCCAGGGAGCCGACCGGTCAGGAGAAAGCTCAGGATTCACCACCGCGTCAGCTTTGGGAAGAACTGGACCTGGAACATGATGATCTGTAACGATAACCCTGACTCCGGAATCGAGGAGTTCTTGAACCTGTTCCACTGCTCCTATACCGCAGTCAACGGTAACAAGAAGATCGATCTTCTCATCTTTACACCGTTTGATCCCCTCCTGTCCAAGACCGTAACCCTCTTCGAACCGGCAGGGAAGGTGGTGCCTGACGTCAGCTCCCAAATGTCTGAGTACCCTGAGAGCAGTTGCCGTTGCAGTAATGCCGTCAGCGTCAAAATCACCGTGGATCAGTATCCGTTCTCCTCTTTCGATGGAATTTCGGATGATAACGGCTGCCGCTTCAGCGCCGGGAAGATCTCTCCAGTTGGATAGACTTGAATAATCGGATTGCAGGAACTCCCGCTTAAGACCTCTTCGCTTAATAAGTTCCCTAACAGGTTGAGGGATCTGGGTGGAAATGTTGTCCATATCACCCGGCATCTCAGGTCTGGCCTGCCATTTGTATTTCAATCTACTCTCCTGAACGATGGAAGGATCCGGCGGGGCTGTAAGCCGGGTTCTGTATCGCTTTCACGACGGTGGCCATCCGTCTGAGCCGGCCGTTACCGGACGGCTTTAGCGGCCAACCCGGAGAACCGAGGGAACGGGCAGCTCCCCAGCCCGTGGGCTGTTCTCTCTATTTGGCCTTGCACCGGACGGGGTTTGCCCCTTTTCACCCTTATACCGGAAAACCGGTACAGGAATCGTTTCTGTGGCACTTTCCCTGCATTGCTGCACCAGGGATTTCCCCTGCGTCCCGCCCTGCGGAGCCCGGACTTTCCTCCCGGTATTCAAACCAGGCGACCACCCGCCCCACCGGATCCGTTTGTTATTATAAGGAACTGTCGGAAGTCCACACAACGAAGCTTCCGCATATTGGACAGGAGAAGGTTTTGCCGCCTTTGATTTCTCCTGCGCTTTGGGCTGGAATCTTGGTAAGGCAGCTTCCGCATGCTCCGTTTCTCAACCCAGCAACAGCCTCTCTGTGGCCATTCTCCCTGGCTTTCTCATACATTTTCAGATACTTTGGCTCGACCCTTTTTGCGGCTTCGTCCCTTTCGGCAAGGATACAGTCAAGTTCCTTCTTGAGTTCCGCATACTTATCGGAAAGCATTTTTTCTCGAGCTTCCGAACGCTTCAGTGCCCTGTCCCTCTCTTTTTCTGCCCTTCGGACCGACTGTTCATTTTCGTCCTCCTGGTACATAGCTTCCAGTATTCTTTCGTCGATCTGATCTATCATTTTCTCGGCATGGGCAATCTGTTTCAGCATGGCCGAATACTCTTCATTGGTTTTCAAGGTAAGAAGTCTGCTCTTGTAGTCGGCTACCCTTGCAATTGTATCAGCCTTTTCTCCGGTGAGTCGTTTCTGTTCCTCCCTTATGCTCTTAAGGGAATTTTCGTATTCGGAAAACTTTGCCCTGTGCCCCTCCATTTCCTTTTTGTGTATGGCAATTTCTGCCGGAATGGAGTCCAGGTCTGCTTTGAGTCTGTCAGACCTTCTGTCGAGGTCCTGGAGATCGAGAAGTCTTGCAATGTAATCTTCCATCAGGAATCCGTCCGTTCCCCGTATAAAGAAAAAGCGGACACCCAACGGTGTCCGCATCTGGTGGGCGGGACAGGGCTTGAACCTGCGACCCCAAACGTGTGAAGCTTGTGCTCTTCCAACTGAGCTACCCGCCCTTCAGAACAATGTTTAAATGGTGGGCCCACCTGGACTCGAACCAGGGACCGACCGGTTATGAGCCGGTGGCTCTAGCCAACTGAGCTATGGGCCCTTTGAACGCCGAATTTACCCCGCTGCGATAAAATTGTCAAGGTTGCAGCATGTCTCTTCATTGGTTACATTCTGTCACCGTGCCGGAGTGGCGGAATGGCAGACGCGGCGGACTCAAAATCCGTTGTCCCTAGGGATATGAGGGTTCAAGTCCCTCCTCCGGTACCAGTTATGCTTCACTCGGTGACCTCTGAAACCGCAGAAGCAAGAAGGTTGATGCTCAGGGGAGGAGGTATTTTCACCAGTTTCAGGTCCTTCCCATGGGTAAAATCAGACTCTGAAACCAGAACGAGGCCAATGCCTGCCCTTTCGAGCTCTACCCCCACCGTTATCAGGTCCGGGTCTTCCGTGTAATCGTCTGAAACAACGAAATGAAACCTGCCCGGATTCTCTTCTATCAATATGGCGGCACTTGAGGGAGATTCGACTTCGAGTACCTGAAAACCGATCATTCCCAGCATATCTTTCCCGGAATACTCCACATTGGTGGAAGAGATATAGAGAACCGTTCTTCTTATTCCGGAACTCAACTGGCTTTTCTTCGTACGTATGCTTTTCTTCTGCTCGTTTTCCGTGGGGAAGGTTATCAGCACCTGGCCTCCGGGATCTGTAAAAAGCTTCATGGGGAATGTGTCCCTGAGTTCCAACCGCTTCTCTCCGCCGTTTTTTGCAAGGATTATTGCATTCTCGACGATTCTTGCCGCATTTACCGGAGAGAAAAGGTCTGAAACCGATGTTCCGGGAGTAACCTTCCCCTGGAGTTCTCCTGGAAGGTCACCAACGGTTTCTGAAACCACCAGGTCTCTCTCCAGGGTATCGCCGAAAATCTTTGCCAGGATGAAGGGAGTGTCAGATTCCGCAAGGGCTCTTTTGAAAAGATTGAAGCTCACTTCCGCAGTCCGTTTGCCCCCGAGAAGCGTGGAATCAACCAGAATGAATATATCCGCCTTCCTTCCGCTTATCCTTATTCTTCTTCTGAAGGTAAGCACCGGGATAGAAACCCCCCCTGAATCCTTGATCTCGCCGGTGGTGGGCTGACCGGGGGCTGACATGCTGTTGTCGTCTCCTGCTTCCAGGGACAGTCCGCAGCCCTTGAGTGTCTGGCCGACCATGGTAAACCTCTGAATCCCGAAAAGATCCAGTGCGTAGTCGTTTACCTCCAGGATGATTCCCTCTTCAGCGTCCCTTACGATGAGACCGCAGGGCAAGTTTCTCAGAATGGTGTTCTGTCCCTCGGCATCGGGTCTGAAGGCAGAAAGCTGCGGTTCATCTGCTGCTCTCAGTTTGGCCAGTAGATCACGGACATTCTCTGTCATAGGGAACCTTCCTGATTTGAGCTGTCAGCTTCTGCCAGCTTATTGTTCACCGGTTTTCCCCCGGCGTCAAGTCCCCTTGCCGCCAGTACTCCAGATGCCACAGCCGCTGAAGCAGCCACAGGCCTTCGATTGCTTCTGACGAAGGACTTGAGCAGTGCCCCGGGGGTAACGCCGCCTCTGATGGAAACCCATCTCAGGAAAACACAAAGACCCTCGTCTCCCACATGCTGACCCATATCCACTCTGTTTGCAACCCTGGCAATGCAGGATCTGTCTGCGGGTATGCCCCTGGAATCAAGGATCAGCACCACCCGCTTGAAAAACTCTCCGTATGAATCACCAAGACTCTTCTTCAATGCAGAAATGCTCTCCGGATGTAGTTCCGCGGGGAAGCCTTCGAAGAACCTCAGGGCGGAAGCCGCTTCCTTCGCTTCTTTATCCAGACCATTCACCGCAAACTTTTCCAGTTTTCTCAGGTTTCCTTCACTTACTCCAAAGAGGTTGATCACCGGCGGCAGCCCGGTTTCTCTCGTAAGGACAAGTTCCGCCGCAGTGTCGGTACCAAGGGCGCAGAGTGCGGCATAGGATGCATCTGACGGATAGTAGTCCTGTTTTGTGCAAAGGGCGCTAAGGAAGTCCGCCTGTTTCGTATCACCAAGCATTCCCATTCCCTCAAGAGCAGCCCTTCGTTCCTCAACTGTGTTGATCCTTCTTCCCGGGGCGGCTGACCTTGCAGCTCTCTCCAGAATTCCGGAACCGGCAAGCCATCCGGCCTGGCCTATCCCTCTGAAAACCGCCCTTCTTACCCATGTGGAAGGATCTTCTGAAAGACCTTCAAGGAAAGGCCCGGAACGGCTGCCCATTGCAAGTACCAGCCCCTGCACCGACCTTGTCCTCACATGGGGATTGGAGTCGGAAAGGGATCTTTGGAGGATCTCACCGCACCTGTGGTTTCCGATATGCCCCAGGGCCAGAGCAGCGCTCTTCCTGAGATTCCAGCTGTAGTTCCCTGAAATGACCTTTTCAAGGATGGGAACGGCCTCTTCTTCCCTTAGCACACCGCAGGCTTCAATGAGAGCCTTTTTGTCCTGCATGGATAAATCAGCATCCAGTAGTTTCCTGAGGACAGGGTACACAGGCTCAGGACTCTGCTCACCCTTGGCAAGTTTCTTCCTTTTTCCGGCATAAGCCGCAAGCTCCTCGACTGTACCACCCGCACAGTTGCCGTGAACGAACACCAGGGAAACGTCGAGCATGGGGAAAAACCTGTAACTGCCTCTTCTGTCGAAGGTCTCTATCCCCCCCTGCTCCCTGTCCCTTCTGGAGTAGAAACCGGGAATAAGGCTCCTGAAACGCTGCCTTGCACCCTCAATGGCTTTTCTGAAACCCTCTCCTTTTCCTGCGCAGACAAAATCATCACCGCCGATGTGTCCGGTAAAGCCCTCTCCAACCGATTCCTTCAGAACCTGTCCAAGCCTTCTTATAACCGCGTCCCCCAAGGCAAACCCGTAGTGATCGTTGAAGGGTTTGAAATCAACGATGTCCACATATACCGCATGGTGAGAGCCTTCCAGAACGTCCCTTTGAAGAACTTTCCTTATTGCAGGGTTCCCCGGCAGTCCGGTAAGGGGATTCGTGTCACTCACCGGTTTCCTCCGGTATCAGATGGGCAAGTATCACCGCAGGTGTAATGAGGCTTGACGGTTGTCCTCTTCTGTCCAGGATCACCGCCGCCGTTGCGCCTGAACGCCAGAGCTGAGGCAATATCTTCAACGCGGGGAACTCCGGGTTGAAGTAAGGGAGGCCACTGACTTTGCCGGTGATGGAACCCTTTCCGTCCCACCTTACGAGGACTGAACCCCTGACGGAACCCAGAAGAGTGGTTCCCGGCTCTTCCCACACCAGAAGAAAGTCCTCTCCTGACTGAATCAGCTTTTTCACCGCCTCTTCTCTGGTACAGGAAGCTCCCACCGAAGGATAGTCGGCCAGAGACCTTGCGTAATCTGCCACTCCAGTGTTCCCAAGGGATATCACCGCGGATGCAAGCCGGCCCTGTCTTCCTCCGGAAGAGATCAATAGACCTCTGATCTCTTCCCGGCTCTCGAAGAAACGGTTTTGGCTGGAAGGACCGGAAATGAGTTTTGACATGAAGGATGCAGCGGCGATCAGCGGGTAAAGGAGTATTCTTACAAGCTGAAGCAGTGATGCCGAAGACATGGATACCGAGTC
>CAZRCS010000041.1:0-12738 GCA_964598645.1 uncultured bacterium
AGTGGAAACCGTTTTCGATGATCAGCTCCATGGTTTCACTGAGGATCTTCTTCTGTGTATTCTTCGAGGTGAGAAAGAAAAGGATGTTCCAGTTGGATACCGCAGGTGGAATGGCTCCGGTTAAAACCGCTGCTGTTTTTCCGGTTCCGGTGGGAGCCTGGAGCAGAAGTTCACCGCGGTTGTTTCCCGCACTGCTTATTGCTCCGATTATCTCGTTCTGGCCGGGTCTTACATTATGGAAGGGAAATGTGAATTTCCCAAGGTTCTCCTCCAGTTCCCTGTGTCTCTCCCACTCTTTCTTCACGAAGAGAGAAACATCGAGCAGGAAGCTTTCCCAGAGTTTGTCACCTTCCTCGCTATCCACCTGGAACTCTGCGGCATCTTCGGTGTCGGGATCGGTGTACACTATGGTAGCCGAGTTTCCCTTTAACGCGTATTTGTAAAAAAGCAGCTGCAGGAGGTGGTCACTGCGGGGTTTTTCCGGGAGGGGCTGCGCGGTCTTGATTTCCGTTACGGTTCCGTCTTCTGCAAGCAGATCTGCCCTGCCGGTGATTATGAAAGCGATCCCGTTGATCTCTGGGGTGAGCATTGCAGGTACTTCAGTTTCACAAACCCTTGACTCGGCAATTTCCTTCTGTTTCCTGGTGTGTTCTTTCTGTCTGGTCCTTATGTCTATGGATTCTTCGCCGGTTTTCAGGGTGTCAGGCGGCCTGCAGAGCCCGATGAGCACCTTGATGGATGCCCTTACGGTTCCTGTCTCTGCATCGAAGGGAATTAGCATCCCGCTGGATTCCAGGTCTTAAAGATTTTAACAGAGTTCATCCTTGTACTATAATTGCAGCACCATTGTCGAAAGGAGACCCTGTGCAGCCGCTCATAAGTGCATCGGAGAGATTGTCGAAGCTTCCCCCTTACCTTTTTGCAGAACTTGACAGACAGAAAAAAGCAGCGAGAAAAAGGGGCCTTGATCTGATAGATTTCGGTATAGGAGACCCTGACATGCCAACCCCTTCCGGTATAGTGGAATCAGGGCAGAAGGCCCTTGCTGAACCTGCATTCCACAGGTATCCCGACGGAGCCGGAAGCGACTTTTTCAGGGAAGCATGCAAGGGCTGGATGAAAAACCAGTTCGGGGTCACCTGTGAAACCGCTGCTGTGATCGGATCCAAAGAGGGCATAGCGCACGTTCCAATGGTTTTCTGCAACAGAGGAGATCTGGTTCTTGTGCCTAATCCCGGTTATCCTGTATACAGGGCATCTGCAATACTGGCAGATGCAATCCCGGTTGATATGCCCCTTCTCGAAGAGAATAAGTTCCTGCCGGATTTCCAGAGAATTCCCCCGGCGGTTCTACGTGAGTCCAAGGTCATGTTCCTCAACTACCCCAACAACCCCACCGGTGCCGTTGTGACCCTCGATGAAATGACAGGGATGGTTGAATTCGCCAGGGAGAACAACATTCTTCTGGTAAGTGACAACTCATACAGCCACATAAGATTCGACGGAGAGAGGCCCATGAGTTTCCTGCAGGTTCCCGGCGCTGAGGACGTGGTGCTGGAGTTTCACAGTCTTTCCAAGACATTCAACATGACAGGATGGAGAATAGGCTTCGCAGCAGGAGGATCCGAACTCATAAGCACCTTTATGGGAGCCAAGGAGAACATAGATTCCGGAGTTTTCACAGCCATACAGAAGGCAGGGGAAACAGCCATGGGGATGGACATTTCTCTGTTCAACCAGAGACTTGAGGTTTACAGGGAGCGCAGGGAAGTTCTCGTGGCAGGTCTCAGGGGTCTCGGGTGGGACATTTCCGATACTCCCGGAACCTTTTATGTGTGGGTCAAGCTTCCCAGGGGAGCAGATTCCATGGTATTTGCCAGGAAAATGATCAACCAGGCTGGCATAGTGATAACTCCCGGCAGCGGTTTCGGCACATGGGGAGAGGGGTATATAAGATTTGCCCTGACCATTCCCTCGACCAGGATACATCAGGCAGTGGGAAGGCTGGAGCAGATGGAACTTAAGAAGGGAAGGCTTCTCAAGTGGCTGAAGAAAACCGCAGACTGACCGGAAGTCTTGAATTAAAGGGAGTTAACCTCAACCTTAAACTTGGCGTGCTTCCCTCTGAAAGACTGGAGAAGAGGTCCGTACCCGTGGATCTGGTATGGACGGGTCCCCTGTTTTTCCGCGGAGAACCTGTGGTGGATTACTCCCTTGTTTGTTCATTGCTGAAGACTTCACTCAAAGGAGAATACCTGTACATAGAGGAGCTTGCAGGTGACATTCTTTTTATCCTTCAGGGAAGCTGGCCCGGGTCATGGAAGGTTACCGTACGAAAACCGGAGCCCCCTGTGGACCCGCCTGCCTCCGAGGCTTCGGTGACAGTTGAAGGGTAGAGCTTTTGCCCTGGGGCTGGGCGGTAATCTCGGCGACGTGATGGGAACCCTCAGCTGGTGCGTTCAAACCATTGAAAATGATCCCAGAATATCTTCCCTGGAAACGGCATCTGTGTATGAAACTTCCCCCTGGGGGAATGTAACAGGCGGCAATTTTCTTAACACGGCGGTAACGGGTTTGTGGGCCGGCGGGGATATGGAACTGCTATCTTTCTGCAGGCGCCTTGAAACAGAAGCAGGTTCCACCGTGGAAAAGAATGGTCTTGCACGCAGGCTGGACGTGGATATCCTCTTTCTCCAGGAAGGCCTGTCATCCCCTGACATGATTCTGCCCCACCCGGGTATTTCTCGAAGGCTTTTTGTGCTGTTACCCCTGGAAGAGATATGGGGAGGCAGGATTCCCGGTCTGAATAAAACCGTCGCCGAACTTCTTCAAAGTGTTGATGACGAATCGTCTATTATATTCAGGGGTAGTTTGAAGGCAGACTGACAGGGGGAAAAAGCCGGTTGAAGAATGGGAAATATCTGGTTGTAGAAGGGCCCGTGGGAGTGGGAAAGACATTCCTTGCCGGCAGGCTTGCAACCAGACTGGAGGGAAGGGCAGTTCTGGAGGAAACCTCCGAAAATCCTTTTCTTCCTCTGTTTTACAGCGACAGGAGGAAGTATGGCTTCCAGGCTCAGATCTCCTTTCTTCTGGCCAGGTACATCAGGCAGACCAATCTGGTTCAGCCTGACCTTTTCAGCAGGTATCTGATCTCGGATTTCCTTTACGGCAAGGGTATGATCTTTGCCAGGATCAGCCTCCGCGGAGAGGAACTGGCATTGTATGAAAGGCTTTTTTCTCAGCTTGTTTCAACATCACCGGGGCCTGATCTGGTGATCTATCTTCAGGCCTCCACCGGGGTCCTTCTGGACAGGATAAACAGATTCGGAAGGCAATTCGAGAAAGATATGGACAGGAACTGGCTTGAAGAGCTGGTGGATTCATACAACAGGTGGTTCCTGCGGGACAGGAAGTTTCCCGTTCTGGTGGTAAACACCGACAGCCTTGACTTCCGAACCGACGAAACCGCCTTCGAGGGGCTTGTGAACGCAGTTCTATCGCATTCCGGAGGTCTTTCGGGATTCAACCCCTCTTCTTCGGGAGGTTTGCGTATTTGAAGCTTGTGAGAAGCGAGAAAGAAATGTCCGCTCTTTGTACCGGCTGGCGGGAAACGGGATTGAAGATAGGTTTCGTACCAACAATGGGCGCGCTTCATGCCGGTCATCTGAAACTTGTCGAGATAGCCCTTGCCAATTCCCAGAGGGTCGTGGTAAGTATATTTGTCAACCCCACCCAGTTCGGTAAGGAAGAGGATCTCGGCACGTACCCCAGGAATCTTGAAGGGGACTCCTCCATGCTGGAAGAACTGGGTGTTTCTGCGGTATTCGTTCCTGAACCTGATACCGTCTATCCTCCCGGGTTTTCTTCTGAGATACGGGTGAATGGTCTTACCGAAGGGCTTTGCGGCAGTTACAGACAGGGCCATTTCGACGGCGTTACAACCGTCTGTGCTGTGCTCTTCGGCATAGTAAAGCCCGATCTTGCGGTTTTCGGCAGAAAGGATGCCCAGCAGCTGGCGGTGGTGAAAAGAATGGTTATGGATCTGAGGCTGGGTGTTCAGATCATAGAAGCTCCTGTAGTAAGGGAGAAAGACGGCCTTGCCATGAGCAGCAGGAATGCCTATCTCTCTCAGGATGAAAGAAGGCAGGCGGCTTCTATTTCAAGGGGCCTCAGGGAGGCGGCAGCCCTTCATGGCAGGGGAGAGAAGGACTGCAGTGCTCTGAAGAAAGCCTTTCTTTCAGTTATAGATAAAGAACCCCTGCTTTCCGTGCAGTATATTGAAACGGTGGATCCCGATACCATGGAAAGTGTCGGGGTTGTACAGGGGAAAGTTCTTCTGGCTACGGCGGTTTTCGCCGGAAAAACCAGACTCATCGATAATGTTCTGATCGAACCGGAGGTTTGATTTGCTTAGATGTTTTCTGAAGTCAAAACTTCACAGGATGGTAGTGACACAGGCTGAGCTGGACTATGTGGGTTCCATCACCATAGACAGAGATCTCATGGACAGGGCGGGGCTTCTGCCCAACGAGAAGGTCCTCATTGCTGATATCAATACGGGAAGCAGGTTTGAAACCTATGTGCTCGAGGGCAGCAGAGGCAGCGGGACTATCTGCATAAACGGTGCTGCGGCAAGACTGTGCAACCCGGGAGACCGGGTTATTATTCTTCAGTTCGCCTGGATGGATATCGGGGAAGAGGGTCCCCCGGAACCAATTGTGATCGTTGCCGATGACAGCAACCTGAATCCCAGGGAGTTATGATGTCTACTGCCGCTGTAATCCTTGCCGCAGGCATGGGCAAACGGATGAAATCCCACATTCCCAAGGTTCTTCATCCGGTTCTTGGAAAACCCATGGTGCAACGTGCTGCGGAAACCGCCGAAGCAGCAGGTATAGAGCATATAGTTGTGGTGGTCGGTCACGGAAGAGAAACGGTGATACCCATTCTCGAGTCCAACGGCTGGGGATGGGCCGTGCAGGAGGAACAGCTGGGCACTGCCCATGCGGTTGGCTGCGCGCTGCCCCTGCCGGAAGATGTGGACCAGGTAGTGATCCTCCTGGGTGACGTGCCCCTGCTCAGACATGAAACAGTGGCTGAACTGATCGAGTCCAGAGAGAAATCCGGTGCACCCATGGCTGTTCTTACCACCACTCCACCGGATGTTACCGGCTATGGCCGTGTAGTAATGGCACCAGGTGGAAGAATCCAGCGTATAGTCGAGGAAAAAGATGCCACAGACCTGGAAAAGGATATCCGGATCATTAACACAGGTATAATGGTTTTCACTGCAGAAGCACTTAACAGCGTGCTTCCTCTAATTAAAAGTGAGAATGCTCAGAATGAGTTTTACCTGACGGATGCGGTATCACTTGTGGGGATCAGCGGCAGTGGCGCCCTTCCGGTGTTTACTGAGAACTGGGAGGAGGTTGCAGGGGTTAACAACCCGTTGCAGCTTGCCAGGTGCACCGCAGTAATGAAGAAGAGGGTAACCGACGCTCATCTCATGTCCGGTGTAACGATCCCCGACCCGGAAACCGTCTGGATCGAGGACACGGTTACCATTGGCAGAGGGGCTGTAATAGGCAGGAACTGCAGGCTGTCCGGAGAGACGGTGATAGGATCGGGCTCATTTATAGGCGACGGATCGGTGATTTTCGGTGGGGTTATAGATTCTGGAGAGATCATACCCGAGTACAGTATAATTGGAGTTGACTGATGCCGGAAAGACTCTGGGCACCATGGAGATATGACTATGTTTCAGCTCCGGGTGAAAGGGAGAATGGCTGCGTGTTCTGTGCTATCGCTTCAATAGACCGATCCAGAGATACGGAAAATTATGTGATCCACAGGGGAAAACACGTATATGCGGTTCTTAACAGATATCCCTACATCAACGGACACATGATGATTGTTCCCTTCAGGCACGTACCCGACCTTTCTGCACTGACCCCGGATGAAACCCGGGAGATGATGGAAATGCTGGTGGTTGCGGAAAGGGCTCTCAGGGACGGAATGAAATGCCAGGGCATGAACGGCGGCTGGAACATCGGCTCAGCAGGCGGTGCCGGGATACCGGGTCACCTTCACATGCATGTTCTGCCCAGATGGAACGGCGACACTAATTTCATGAGTACCGTTTCCGGTATCAGGGTCGTCTCCCAGTCTCTTGACAGGGCTTTGGAAGTCCTTACGCCCTTTTTCAGGGAAGAGTCCCGGTGAAAAGGGCATCAAAGAAAAAGGGTAGAATACTGCCGGTGATACTGCTGTCACTTGCCGTTGGAAGTCTGGCAACCCTGGCCGCCGTCTACTCTCCGGAATGGATAAAGGCTGAAGCTGAGCAGGTGGTGGAAATGTTTCAGATAAACGATTCCACTCCTCCTCCAGATACCATATACATTCAGGTCAGGAACGGAGTCGGGGTGGACGATCTTGCATCGAAAGCCCAGAACTTCCTCGAAACCAGAACAGGGGATGTGGTATTCTATGCCCCTGGTCCACCTGCTGACGCTTTCAGAAGGGATTACGAGCAAACGATAATCATTTCACATGACACATCGTTTGCAGCAGCTACCAGAGTTGCAGAAGTGATGGAACTGGGTGATTCTTCAGTTGTGATGCTTCTTCCTGAAAATGGAACATGTTCCGATATTGATGTTACGATCATTCTGGGAAGGGACCGGGATGATCCTTCATTTTACATTCCCTACAGAGACTGAGCGGAGGTTTTTTTGAGCGCAGACATAGAAAGTCCTGACATCCTTGAACAGATAGTGGATGCGGTTCATCAGCGTCATGGCTATGATGTAATAGCCCTTGATATGATGGATTTTCCCCTCACCATGGACATCTTCCTCATAGTCACCGCCGATAACAGGATTCAGAGCAGAGCCATAGCCGATCACCTCGAGCGTTCCTCCAGGGAGCTGGGATGGAGGCTTCATCACAAAGAAGGCTACGATGAGGGCAGCTGGATTCTTTTAGACTTCGTTGACTTCGTGGTGCACATATTTCTTCCTGAGGTAAGGAAGTACTACAGCCTGGAAACTCTGTGGAGCGATGCTCCCGCAAAGAAATTCGAGGACAGACACGGATCGGATACGGACGATGAATTCACATTTGAGATCGCCCCTTCAGATAAGGGATGACCTTGCTTCGGTGATGATCGGTGCCCTTGAAAGGCATTTCGGTCTTGTTTCGCCAAGTGTGGAGGTGTCCAGGTCCCGTAACTTGCAATACGGAGACCTTGCTTCCAGTTCAGCCATGCCCCTTGCTTCGGTACTGAAGAAACCCCCGAGGGAAATCGCCGAAGTAATGGCTGATTCCGTACGGGAAATGTTTCCCCAGGTGGAGAAGGTTACAGTGGATGGACCCGGCTTCCTGAACTTCACCCTGTCCTCCGGTTATCTGTGGCAGACCGTGTGCTCCATAGCGGAAAGGGGCATGAAGGATCTCATGCCTGTACCCGGGAAGGGGAAGAGTGCCCTGGTGGAATTCGTGAGTTCCAATCCCACCGGTCCCCTTACTGTTGGACACTGCCGTCAGGCAGTACTGGGCGATGCAGTTTCAAGACTGCTTGAAGCAACCGGGTGGACCGTGGAGAGGGAATACTACTTCAACGATGCAGGCAGACAGATGGACAGGCTGGCTGAATCCCTTGCCGCAAGGTACATGCAGATACTGGGCTCGGACATGCAGGTTCCCGAGGGAGGATATCAGGGCGGCTACATCATGGAATGGGCTGAATCCCTGATAAAGAATCACGGAAGAAACATGAAATGGCCGGAAGAACGTGATGCCTTCAGGGAATTTGCCGGAAACCGGGCTTTCGATCTGATAAGCGGTGATCTCAAACTCCTGGGCATCACATTCGACAGGTACTTTGCCGAGAGTGAACTGATACCCGAAGGGGTTGAAAGCGCTATAGATAAGCTGAGAGAGAAGGACCTTGTTTATCAGGATACAGATTCTCCGGAGAAACTCTGGGTGAAATTCTCTGGGTTGGGCAGACCCGAAGACAGGGTGGTCGTCAGGGATGACGGTACATTTACCTACAGAATGCCTGACATCGCCTATCACCTGGATAAATTCCAAAGGGGATATGACCTGCTTGTTGATATTTTCGGGTCTGACCACATCGATACCTGCAGGGACGTAGAGGCTGCATTGATCTCCATTCTTGGTGCTGAGGTGGTTGAAGACAGGCTGAGAACCATCCTTCATCAGTTCGTTACCCTTCTTCGCAACGGGGAGAAGGTAAAAATGTCAACAAGATCAGGCAATTTCGTGACCCTCCGGGACCTTGTCGAAGAGGTGGGTTCCGCGGATGTGGTCAGATACATCTTCCTTACCCGGAGAGCCGAAGCCCATATGGATTTCGATCTGGCTGCAGCTGCGGCAGACAACGAAGAGAACCCGGTGTTCTATGTCCAGTATGCCTTTGCAAGAATTTCGGGAATCCTTCGGAATCTGTCTCCCGGTATGCGGCTTTCCCCCTCTGAACTATCTGATATTCCAGAACATCAGGTGGAAGAGAGAGAAAGGGATTTGCTTCGGCTTCTGGAAACCATACCCCTGAGGGTACACTCCGCTTCAGAGGCGCTGGAACCGCATCGCATAACTGAACTCCTTGCGGAAACTGCAACCGCTTTCCATGGTTTTTACCAGCACCACAGGGTGATAGATCCTGAAAATATGCCCCTCACCAGGGCAAGGCTTCTTATCTGCCTGGCTGTTAAGAATGCTTTGAACGACCTTCTGAATATTCTCGGGGTGAGAGCCCCGGAAAAAATGTAGAGAGGAACAGTCATGTCTGTTCTCGTTGTAGGCTCAGTTGCACTGGATACACTGACCACCCCTGCCGGTAAGGCAGAAGACACCCTCGGAGGTTCCGCCGTTTATTTCGGGCTCGCTGCGGGGCAGCTGGACAAAGTGCGGATCGTGGGAGTGGTGGGTCCTGATTTTCCCAGCAGAGAGAAGGAATTCCTGAAGGGTAGAAACATCGATGTTGAAGGACTTACCATCGGAAGGGGTCCCACGTTCAGATGGGAGGGGGTCTACGGGCCCGATTTCGGTGATGCCAGGACAATAAGAACGGAACTGGGTGTATTCGCCAGCTTCGAACCGGTTCTTCCCGAAAGCTACAGAAAAACCCCATGCGTGTTCCTTGCAAACATCGATCCTGAGCTTCAGCTTCAGGTTCTCGAACAGGTTGAGAACCCTTCCTGGATAGCAATGGATACCATGAATCTCTGGATCGAACACAAGAAGGACACGGTTCTTAAGGTAATAAAGAAGGTGGATCTTCTTTTTCTGAATGCCAGTGAAGCAAGGCAGATATCCGGCACTAACGATCTTTTCAAGGCGGGGCGCTACATACTTAAAAGGGGCCCGGGATTCGTTGTCATCAAACTGGGAGCCAGCGGTGTAATGGTTCTGGGAGGTCCAAGACCCTTCCTTCTGCCAGCCTGTCCCGTGGACAAGGTGGTGGATCCAACCGGAGCCGGTGACAGTTTTGCCGCTGGAATGCTTGGCTATCTTTCCGGTGTGGGCGGGCAGCTTACATACAGGAATATCACAAGGGGTCTCTGCTACGGTTCGGTTACAGCGAGTTACGCCATAGGCGGTTTCGGTGTGCAGGCACTCAGAGACCTGGACCGGGCCAAAATAGATGAAAGACTGAATTTCTACCTTTCCACAAATCAGCTTGACAGGGTGAAAGAATGAGCGGATTCGATTACAAGAAAAGCGGAGTAGACATCGACGAGGGTACTCGTGCGGTTGACCTTATGAAGAAGGAAGTCAGGAAAACCTTCAACGGAAACGTTCTTTCTGAACTTGGTCACTTCGGTGGCCTTTACAGGGCTGATTTCCCCGGGGTGGAGAAACCTGTTCTCGTTGCCAGCACCGACGGCGTGGGGACCAAAATGAAGGTTGCTTCCATGGCTGGTGATTACTCCACCGTGGGAATGGATCTGGTTAACCACTGCGTGAATGATATTCTGGTCCAGGGGGCTATACCTCTGTTCTTCATGGACTATCTTGCCTGCGGCAGCCTTGATGCAGCCGTTGCCGCCTCTATAGTAACCGGTCTGGCCGGGGCTTGCTCCACTAACGGTCTTGCGCTCCTGGGCGGAGAAACTGCAGAGATGCCAGGCTTTTACAATCCCGGCGACTACGATGTTGCCGGTACCATCGTGGGTGTTGTTGATGAGTCCCGTATCATCGACGGTTCTGCAATTGAACCGGGTCAGACCATTATTGGACTGCCTTCGTCAGGTCTTCATACTAACGGCTATTCTCTTGCCAGAGCCGTTCTCTTCGAGAAATCCGGCATGACCGTTTCGGAAAGACCGGATTCCCTGGGAGGAGAAAGCCTGGGTGAAGCCTTGCTGAAGGTTCACAGGAGTTATCTGAAAGAGATGAAGCCCCTGTTGGATGAGGGCCTGGTAACGGGGATGGCACACATAACCGGAGGAGGAATCCCGGGAAACCTCGTAAGAATACTTCCCAATGGCTGCGGTGCGCTTATAACTCCCAGCTGGGACATTCCGCCCGTATTCACTCTAATTGGTCAGCTGGGTTCCATCGATGAAAAGGAAATGCGTCGGGCTTTCAACATGGGTGCAGGTTTCCTTTTCACCACATCTCAGCCCGGCCGGGTTCTTCATCTTCTCCGTCAGGGGGGAAGCAAACCGTTTGCTGCCGGTGTGATAACCGATTCCGGGAAAATAGAGTATTCCAATGATCGAGGTGATTGAAATGAAGGACATCATTCAGGATCTGGCCCTTGAGCACGGTGGATCCATATTGCTTGCCGTTATGGACGGAGTGGGGGATATCACCATACCGGAACTTAATGGAAAAACCCCCCTGGAAGCTGCGGTCACCCCCAACCTCGACGGTTTGGCCTCAGCCGGTTCTCTTGGTCAGCATCTGCCTGTGGGCAGGGGAATCACCCCGGGAAGCGGGCCGGGACATCTGGCGCTCTTCGGCTATGATCCTGTTACCTGCATGGTGGGCAGGGGAGCTCTTGCAGCCCTGGGAATAGGGTTTCAGCTTCAGCACGGCGATCTTGCTGCCAGAATCAATTTCTGCACAATAGGTGAAAACGGCGAGATAACAGACAGACGCGCCGGAAGAATCTCCACGGAAAAGTGTGAAGAACTGGTGGACAGTCTGCGGGCAATCGAGATCTCAGGTGTTCAGACCTTCGTGGAACCCGTTAAGGAGCACAGAGCATGCGTGATCTTCAGGGGGCCCGGTCTTAGCCAGAATGTTCACGATACCGATCCCGGGCTTGTGGGAGAGAAACCGATTCCGGTTACAAAAACCGATTCAGATGCAGAGTTTACAGTATCCATCATCGAAGAGTTCATTTCCAGGGCAATGAAAATACTCAGGGGACAGAAGCCCGCAAACGGAGTTCTCCTCAGGGGGTTTGCCCTTCATGAAGATCTTCCGTCCATGCAGAGCCGCTTCAAACTTGATGCCGCTGCGGTTGCACTGTATCCCATGTACCGCGGAGTTGCTTCCCTTGCTGGAATGAGCATTTACGATTCTGAACCTGCGGATTTGACAGGACAGGTCTCTGCAGCATCCAAAGCCCTGTCAGAAGGTAAAAATTTCGTTTTTCTCCACCATAAATACACCGACAGTTCAGGAGAAGACGGCGATTTCCGCAGGAAGATAGCGGAGATAGAGCGTTTCGACAGCGCAGTTCCCGAGCTTATGAAGTGCGGGTTCGACGTGATCTGCATAACAGGTGATCATTCCACGCCGTGTCCCATGAAACTGCATAGCTGGCATCCGGTACCGGTACTCATTTACGGTGGACCGCAGAGATCAGGATGGAGCAGCAGGTTCACAGAAAGGGAATGTCTTCAGGGGGCTCTTGGAACCTTCCGTGCCTGCGAGCTGATGCCGCTGCTTCTGGCAGCCGCCGGCAGGCTGGCCAAGTTCGGTGCCTGACAGGAATGTCCTCTGCCCTTGTCTGTGTTTCAGGAGGCGTGGACTCCACCGTATCTCTACTGCGGTGTACTGAAAGATTTGAAAGAGTAAGAGCTGTTCACGTTAAGACCAGGGACAGAAGTCTTCAGCCTGAAGCGGTGGAATGTTGTAAAGAACTCGGTGTGGAACTTATTGTAATACCTGCAGAGGCTGCTTTCAGGGGGAAGGTAAAAGAAACCTCTCTCCAGATGCTTAAACTGGGTCTGACTCCCAATCCATGTGCCATGTGCAATGCCAGGGTCAAACTGGCACTTCCCTTCGCCATTCTTGAACCGGGAGAGCTTCTTGTAACCGGTCATTACGCATCACACCGGAATGGAGTTCTCTCAAGGGGCTTCGATAGAATGAAGGATCAGAGCTATTTTCTCTCACTTGTTCCCCGGGAGATACTCTCCCGGTGCTGGTTTCCCCTGGAACACACCCTGAAACCTGATGTGAAGCGGGAAGCCGAGGAATCGGGACTTCCTTTCACCGGAAAAGAAAGTCAGGATCTTTGTTTCTCCCTGGCTGACAAAGGCATTCCCGGGGATATTGTCGATACCGAAGGAAACCGGATCGGGGTTCATCAGGGGCTTGAAGGGTATACCATCGGGCAGAGAAAGGGAATAGGAGCCCACGGTGACAGACGATACGTGGTTCGACTGGACACAACCGGGAACAGGGTGGTGACAGGCGGAAGGGCTGGTCTTTACAGCGGTGGATGCCTTATTGATAGTATTAACTGGCTTT
>CAZRCS010000042.1:0-12536 GCA_964598645.1 uncultured bacterium
GCAAAATACCTGGTTACGTTACTGGCCGGGCTTCTTCTGATAGCAGCCTGCTCCTCTCCGGCGGTTACCGGAATCAAGGTTCACATACAGAACAGTGAGTATCAGGAGGCAGTTCATCTTGCCGACAGCGTAATTGCAAACGGTGAAGCCGGCAATCCCGAGGTCTGGTACTGGCGGGGAAGGGCCTTCAGTCTCATGAGGAACTGGGAGGGCTCTGCAGAATCCTTCAAGAAGACCTATGAGCTTGATCCCAGCTACGCTGCAAACATGGTAAATTACTGGCCTGCATTCTACAATACTGCAACAACATACGTAGATGCTGGAAACACCGAAGAGGCAATTGCAATGCTCGAAACCGGCAAGAGTATCGTACCCAGCAGACCTGAGTTCGACCAGATGCTGGGCCAGATTGCTCTGAATGCAGGAGAAAAGGAAGATGCTCTGGAAAGTTTCCTCTCCTCGGTTGACCTTGCCATTGCTCGTATCAATCTGCTTCAGGAAAGAATAAGTGAAGCCACTGATCCGGCTGTTACAGAGCAGCTTTCAGAAGAGTACGACAGAATGATTGCCAGCGTGGTTCTCTCATCGTACAACGCCGGCGCCATACTGAAGAGCTTCTATTTTGCCACAGACGATGAAGCTGAAAAAGCCGAGATCATGGACAGGGCAGTTGCCATTTATTCCAAGGGCATCGAGATCGATCCCTCCAACGCCGATCTCATGACCGGTCTTGCAGAGTTCTACATCCTCTCCCAGCAGTACGACGAGGCAATTGCTATCTACGACAATGCTCTGATTGCCATAAATGAAGGAGTAGAGGAAGGCTGGATTACACCTGAGGATGCCCAGGACATGAGGGCTCACGTTCTTCTTACAAGGGGCTTCACATTCATTGAAATGGAACGTTACGACGAGGGTATCGCAGCACTCCAGGAATGCAGAGCAACACTGGGCGACACCTATCAGGTTCTTGCCATGATAGGACATGCCAACTTCGTAATGGAGAATTACGACGAGTCCGTTGACGTTATGACAAGGCTTACTGAAGAAGAGGGACTCACAGCTGAAGAGTACGCCAATGCCTGGTACATGCTCTATGCAAACTACATCCGCATGGAACGAGACAATGACGCTCTTCAGGCAATACTTGCAGCCATTCAGTACGACGGCGACAACGCCGACTACTACGAGTTCCTTGCTCAGACATACAGCACCCTGGGCAGAAACTCACAGGCCATGGATGCCATGGAAAAGGCTCAGTCACTGCGTTCCCAGTAAACAGGCTTATGGGGTAGCGCTGGGTACGCAACCCGGCGCCTCCCCGACGTAAGTAAGGGCAGTTCAGTCACTGCGTTCCCAGTAAACAGGCCATGCAAATGAAAAAAGCCCGGGATAAAACCCGGGCTTTTTCATGAATAGAAGGAAATTCTATTCCAGACGGATCAGAAGCTGGTTCTTCTCGACTCTTTCGCCAGGTTTCACAGCAACTTCAGCTACCTTGCCTGATATGGGAGAAGTTATCTCGTTGTACATCTTCATGGCATCAAGGATCAGCAGAAGCTGGTCTTCCTCTACGTGGTTTCCAGGTTTCACCGCCACGCTAATTACAGTTCCTGGAATGAATGCCTTTACAAGCCTTTCATCAGGGGCCGACCAGGCTGCCCCGTAGGAATCTGGTACATTGGTCTCGTAGATGGTTTCGTCTATGTTGAGTTTCCCGTCCATTACTGCCCCCTAGAGAGGAATGTTGCCATGGCGTCTGAACGAGTTGCCGTGATCCTGTTCTCCGGCGAACTCAAAGGCCTTGATAACAACTTCCCTGGTTTTTTCCGGCTCAGTTATCAAATCCACATAACCCTTGGAGGCTGCTACGTAGGGGTTGGCGAATTTGCTTTCGTACTCCTTCACCTTTTCCTGTCTTGTTGCATCGGGATCGTCACTTTCAGCGATTTCCTTACGGAATACTATGTTGGCGGCACCTTCGGCTCCCATCACCGCAATCTCGGCTGTGGGCCAGGCTATGACGCTGCTTGCCCCAAGGTGTCTGCTGCACATGGCAATGTAAGCACCGCCGTATGCTTTTCTCATTATAACCGTGACCTTGGGAACCGATGCTTCGCTGTATGAATAAAGCAGCTTTGCCCCGTGACGGATCACACCTGAATGCTCCTGATCAACACCGGGAAGGTAACCCGGTGTGTCAACGAAGGTGAGTAGAGGAATTCTGAAACTGTCGCAGAAACGGATGAACCTTGCGGCCTTGTCCGATGCGTTCACATCGAGTACGCCTGCAAGATGCCTGGGCTGGTTAGCTATGACGCCTGTGGTTTTTCCATCCAGTCTTATGAAGCCCACAACGATGTTCCTGGCGTAGTGCTCGTGAACCTGAAGGAAATCACTGTTATCGGCTATGCCCTCTATGACGTCAATCACATCGTATGCTTTCCTGCGGTTGTCGGGGATAAGGTCGTTGGACAGCTTTTTAACAGGCCGGGCTGAAGGCACTGAAGGAGGATCCTCAAGACAGCTTGGAGGCAGGAAGCTGAGTAGTTTCTTGATCTGGCCGAAGGCCTCCTGTTCGGATTCAGCGAAGAAGTGTGCGTTACCTGTTACCGAAGTGTGGGTTCTTGCTCCGCCGAGTTCCTCCTGGCTGATGTCTTCACCAAGGACCGTTTTGATAACCTGGGGACCGGTGATGAACATGTTCGAAATTTTATCGACCACGAAAACGAAGTCCGTAAGGGCCGGTGAATAGACGGCACCTCCTGCGCAGGGTCCCAGTATCAATGAAAGCTGGGGCACTACACCACTGAGTTTTGTGTTTCTGTAGAAAATGTCGCCGTATCCGCAGAGTGAGTCCACACCCTCCTGAATTCTTGCTCCTCCGGAATCGTTTATACCTATCAGAGGCATTTTTCTGTCACCGGCGCCGTCCATTACCTTGACTATCTTTGCCGCGTGTGCCTTTCCCAGAGAGCCGCCGGCTACCGTGAAGTCCTGGGCAAAAATCGCCACGGGTCTGCCGCTGACCCTGCCATAGCCGGTTACAACGCCGTCCCCTGCAAGTTTTTTCGAATCCATACCGAAATCGGTTGCGGAATGCTCCACGAAGAGGTCAGTTTCCAGAAAGGATTCAGCGTCAAGGATTTCATCAACACGTTCTCTGGCAGTTAGTTTACCCCTCTCCTTCTGCTTTTCGAGGGCTTTTTCACCACCACCTTTGAAAAGATTCTGTACTCTGTGGAGAAAATCGTTAACTGAACGCTTTATAGGCATTGAATATCCTTTCTTTTACGTGACTTCTCAGTTATCAAGTACTGCTGTCAATTCCAGCCTCTGTTCCGCGTAATCTGGAAGCTGAAGACCAGCCTGTACAATGGTTTCATACTCTATCAAAGCCTCGGTGACCATATTCATGTTCCAGAGGCAGTCAGCAAGCAAGAGCCTGGCTCCTGCAAAATCCGGTGACAGATCCAGGGCTGCTCTGCAGAAATCTGCAGCAGCAGGATAGTTGCCCTCAAGGGCGTGGATTCTGGCAACCCTCTCCATAACCACCGGACCCTGCCTGATCTCCAGTGATCTTTCCGCAAGTTCAAGAGCTGTCTCGCTCTGACCGGCAAGGGAATATAACATACCGCACTGGGCAATTCCCCACCCGGGAAGTGAGTCGATCTGCACCCTGGCTCTTTCCAGGGCCTCCTCCTGCTGGCCTGTGACCCATAGAGCTGTTATTGCAAGCGCGTTTTCCGCCTGTGGATTTCTTAACATGCCGGTGGATCTTATTCCCAGGAGGTATTCGTTTTCCCCAAGCTGGCCCCCGGAAAGTATCCTTACCGCTGCCTCCAGCTGTGCGTCACCGGAGAGGGCAGCGTTGCACTCCGCATCATGAAGATTGCCTTCCCTGCAGTTCTGCCAGCATTCAAGGGTGTAACCTGCCGGATCATCCGGGGGATCACTGCGGGACTCCATCTGCAAACCTTCTCTGAATTCCAGAGCAGCGATCTGTGCGTCTAGTGCCATGGAACCTGTTTTCTCCCGGAAAATCAGCAGTTCCTCAAGAGACGACGAAGGAAGCAGATAGAGAGGCTTTGACATGAATTCCACAGGGTCGAAGGGGTCGAAGTACCGGTAGCCAAGTTCATCCAGATCGATGTGCTCCAGGAACCGGGTATCTGCGTATACAGTTGTAAGGTGATCCGTGTACAGTGGTTTCCAGTTTGGAAGCAGTGCCGCCAGATACACCACCGAGCCGTCATCAGGGATGTTGCACACAAGGAGGTTGAAACCGTACATCTGTAACAGCCTGTACTGTTCACTTCTGTAGTCGGGTGTTGTAGCAAAGCAGAGGCTCAGGTAGTTTCTGTAGAAACTTTCCGGGTAAATAAGGCATCTGCCGTCCATGAACAGAAGAAGATTCTCTCCGAAGCGGTACTCGAGATATCCTGAGATTTCGTTGGTGTTGAAGAGTACTGAACCCTGGAGGAGCCGGGGATGCGGTTCCAGAAAATCTGCAGCTCCTACCGGATAAACCGTCCAATCTACGCCTGCTCCCAGCTCTCTGGGGGGGCCAACCTCTCTGGGGACACCATATACAAAAGGAACCGCAAGGAGAAGAAGTGCAGGTATGATCATGGTTTTCCAGGAGAGTCTGATCCTGGTCATTCCCGGTATCCACGCCAGCATTGCAGGCGCAAGCAGCTCTCCGTTCCTGGCTGCGAATACCGTGGCAGCTGTGAGAACTGCCAGGGCTGCGGTTCTGCCCCGATCAATGGTCTTTCTGAAAAACAATAATAAAGCTGAGGTTGAAAGGGTTAAACCCATCAGCAGAACTGCCGTTCTCGATATGACCCGCAGAGGGGCGTACCTGGGATCGAACGGGCTCCACCATTCCCTTATGGTTTCCTTGTAAAGGGGCATTGCAAGGAAAGCTGGCAGGTATTCAAGTGTTCTGAATCCGTTGGGGTGTATCCCGCTTGCAGCAAGCAGTGCCAAGGGGGTTAGGGTCCAGCTGAAAAAGTTTTTCCATTCCCTGTGCATGAATCTGTCCATGGCCGGTACAGAAGCCAGGAAGATTCCCATGACGAACCCGGCGTGGACGTTTACCCAGAGCACCTGAACCGGGAAGAGCACAAGAGTGAGTTTCCAGGGTTCACGGATTCTGAATGATAGAACGTAAAGATACACAGAGAAGAAGAAAATGCTGAATATGTGCGGTCTTGCTATCCACCTGGGCTGGGCAAGGGCCAGCCAGGCTGCACCCAGGAGGAACGTGAATACCGGATCTCCTCCTGACTTTACAGATGCTTTGAAAGCCAGGAGAACCGACAGGCCGATTAGAAAAGCCTTCAGAAGCACTGGTCCTGATTCCCCTCCGTGGATCCACCCGAGGGCCATGGCACACTCTGCCAGCCATTCATGCTGAATCCAGTTGGTTCCTAGCCTTGTCCATGTGAATGGATCTTCAGTTCTTATTTCACCTGTCTCCACTATGTCCAGCCCATTTCGCAGATGCCAGAAAAAGTTACCGTTGTGTACAGGTGTAATGGAGTAGAGAACTGCCAATGCTGACAGGATCAACCCTGGCAGGGCCAGCTTCTTACAGATTTCTGAGAAATTCAATTCTTCTCCCGGTTAGTTCGGTGGCTGCAAAGTCAGCCGCCTTTCTGCTGAAAGAGTCCCTTAAAAGGGGGTCATCGGTTTGGAGCATGCGTCTCGCCCAGGCTTCTGCAACTATATCAAGGGCCATGGGATCAGGTGTTGTTCCGCAGAACTCGAATAGATCCATGTTATCCCAGTCAGTCGGCGGCAGTTCCAGGAAGATGGGATTGAATATCAGACCGCCCAACCTGAATTCGTCCTGTCTTTCCCAGCCCCGGGAAACATGCACGGAGTGATCTCCGATCATTGGAGGCACCGGTGGAGGAATTATCAGCTCGAAAAAATTGCCGAAGGGATCAGACAGCAAAATATCTTTCCTGATACCAAGTATTTCCTTTGCATATGCGGCATAGTAAGTCTCATGGGCTGCAGGTCTGAAAATGGAACCTGCAGGGAGCCTTGCCATCACATCCACCGTCCAGCGCATTGCAATGTCATCGGTTCGTCTGTCTGAACCCCTTACCCCCGAGATTGCTGATAAAACCAGAGGAACTAACGGTATCCATTGGAATTTCTTCCACCTGATCAAGAGTGAGTCGATTCCTGCCGCACACCTCATGCAGAGAGGAATCAGGAGAATCCATAGTTGTCCTGCAGGATCCGGAAGTTCGTATGAGGCCAGGAAAAGAAGGGACAGAATGATCGGGACATCCCTGTCTGCATGAAATCTGCCGCCTGCAACGGCGAACAACAGGATAGCGCCTGCGGTGGGAGGGCCAATGAAGGAAAGCGCCTGAAGGAGCCTTGAAACTGAGGGGACGGAGAGACGGCTGGAATACATGGTGAAGTAACCTGCCAGTCCCTGCAGCGATACGGGGTGGCCGTAATGGGCCAGGGTAGAGTATCCGGCGCGAATGGGAATGTATAAGAACAGAGTCAGGGGAATGAGGAAGGTAAGGATTGCCGGTTTTCTCCACCACTTTGCAGAAGCCATCAGTGGGGCGCACAGGATAGATCCCGGATGTCCGCCGAAGAGAGCCATCCCTGATGAATACGGGGCAAGCCGTGAGTTTTTCAGAGCAATTGCCCCCAGGGTAAGGATCATTGCCATGGGGTAAACCTCGAGGCTGTTCAGCTGGGCCATTACAGGGGCGGCAGAGGTGAAGAGGACTGCTGAATAGATTGAGGCAGTCGAGGAAGCCTTGCTGTTTCTGAATACCTTGACAGAAAGCGGAATCAGAAGGGCTCCGAAAAAGCAGTTGATCAGTCTGAGGTGGCCGTAAAGAGGAGAAATCATCACGGAAAAGGTTCTGAGAATCATGAGAAAAAGAGGATACCCCGGTGCATGGGCGATCTGAAGACGCGAACCGGCAACAGCAAACTCAGCACCGTCGGTTGAGTCGAAGGACGGAGGTCCTGTAAGGAGAGCAGTGATGAAAACTCCGGCTGAGAGCAGCAGAAGCGTGACTTTTATCGACATACTGTTCCGTAAATCGAGTCACTGAGAGCTTCCGCCCATGGTATTCCAACCAGGTACTCATCCTCGGGAGTTCCGAACATGCCCCGATTAAGTCCGTCCAGCAGAGCTCTGTAGCGGATATTATCGGGGTAGATGGCAACGGCGTATTCAACGGCGGATCTCGCCTCGGTAAATCTTTCGGCTTCTATTGCTGAGCTGATTACAATGGAGAAGTCGGAACGGCTGGGATGCGGAGATGCAGCCAGACCCCTTGAGCAGTAGAGAAGGGCAGAGTCGGGCATACCCGCTGCGGAGTACCACATGGCTGCAGTATTGAGGATTTCCGAGCCATCCGGCTTGATCAGAAGACACATTTCGAGAAGGTCTTTTCTGTCAGGATCCATTCCGGCAATTATCGGAGCTCTCAGCCTGGCAAGCATCAGGGGCAGGCAGTATCCCAGCCTGTGTTCACCCTCTGTGTAAATGGAGTCCCAGTCGGCTCCGCCGGTAACGGCGGCCAGTGTAATTGTTTTTGCCCAGTCGGCTGCGGCGGCAGCAGGGCTGTCGAGGAAAGCAAGTGAGTACTGAAGTGAACGCAGCGTATCTCCATTCACCATGTATGCCGAAGCCATGGATCTCAGCAGCATAGGGTTCATTCCAGCCCTTGAGTGTATGGTATTCAAGGAAGTTGTGTCGCCTGTAAGTGCCATGAAAGTAACCCTCATCGTTACAGCCTCGTTGATTTCAGAAGGATCCGACACCAGCACGAAACGATCGTAAAGAGCACTGAATGAAGCAGTATCTCCCCTGGAGAAAGCAAGGTTCATGGCTACTTTGAGTATGGAGGCTGAAGAATCACCCCGGGCCATGGCGGTTTCACAGATGTATCTCGATCTGGAATCTGAACCGTAGAGGTGTGTGGTTTCAGCAAGGGTAAGCCAGCTTCCCCCTCCTGCTGTGTATCTTGCTGCCGATTCCATTGCAAGTGCTATTCGGCCTGACCGGGCAAAGGTATCGGTTCTTCTGGCAAGTCCCCTCTGCCAGGCACCGGTGTCCGATGCTGGAGGAAAAAGAACCGCAAGAGCCAGCGGAATCACAAACAGGTATCCCAACTGTGGTTTCTTTTCTGCGAACACCGTAATCGCCGCCAGAAAGAAAATAATGGCCAGAGCAGAAGGTGCTGTAAGTGAAAATCCGACAGGAGAAAGGGCGACGATGAACAGAGCTGCGCTGAACAGGGATCTTCTCAATACGGAAGGACCGGGAATACCGGCCAGCCCTGCGGCGAGACCTGCAACGGCCAGTGTCATCCATCCGCACGCCCATGCCAGGCTAAGAGCTATTGCAAATGATACTGCTCTGAAGCTCCCGGTCCATACGGAACCGGCTAAAAGCCACAGTGAGGTGCACAGGGCACCTGCCAGTACAGTAAAATCAGCAAAGGTCATTCCTGCCGTTGGTATTATCGAGAAAGCTGCTGCAGTTCCAACCACTGCGGAAAGAGCAGGTGCAGTGAGGGACTTCAGATGGGATTTCAACTGCTTCCACTGTTCCGGGGTCAGTTCCCGGACATACCACAGGGAGAGAAGGGACACCGGTATCATGTCTATCAGGTAAACGATGTAGTGAGATGCTCCTGTGACAGGAGCCTCGGTTGCAGCGTGCCACTGCAGAAGGGAGTGGGTCAGGCCGTCTCCGGGGAAAAGGGGCTGCAGCAGAATGGAAACAAGGTAGGGCCACGTGAAGAAGGTTAGAAAAACCGGGGCGAAAACAATGCTGTTGAGAATGCCCCTGAGAAGCCTTTTCCGTGGGGCTACGGCCCATGTGAAAATTCCTGCGAGTATACATCCTATTGCCGCTTCGACTCTTATTCCGGTGGTTGTTCCAGTGAGGGTCACAGCGGGATTGAAGAAATTAAGGAGGAACCAGCCTGCATTGGTCCTCTCCAGGGGGAAATAGCCGATGTCCGAGCTGGTTCCCGTGATGGCATCTATTAGAGGAGGAAGCAGGGTGAGGGTCCATGCAAGAACCATTATCTTGAGAAGCTTTGCTGTGCTGTATCCGCTGAAAACCCTCATGAAGAAAACAAGAGTTAGAAGGGGATAGATGTAGGCTACTGGAAAATGAAGCAGGAAAGCCGGCTCAGATACCAGCATACCCAGGGAAACCGATTCCATGAGGTTCCGTAGTATGACCGTAACAGCAAAAAGAGCAGCCATCTGCCACGGAGATGCTGGAATGGAAGTGCCCCAGTTGATCCATCTGTCTATGAACTGTTTAAGACTCATTCCATCTCCGACCTGGTAAAAGGCTGCATTGCAGGATAACCGGTACCTTTCCAGCTAAGCCCTGCGGTCATTAGTACCGTTGCCTGGAATCCTGATGGTGTCATTCCATGTACTGTTCCTCCGGTGACTCCTTCACCGCAGAAAACGCCAAAGCCCCTGAATCCTTCCCAGTCGGGAGGACAGTATATACAGGTTGTGGACGGTCTGGTGTTCCAGAATTCCACAATGCCTGGAATATCTGCTGAAGATTCCATGCGTATCAGCACTATGTCAGGTTTGAAAAACTCCATGAGATCAGTAAGTGTTCCCTGGGTCACCAGCGGATCCGACCAAAGTGATTCCGCGGCAAAACCGGAATCCATCAGGGGATCGGTTCCCGTGGGAATTCCCGAAGGTCCGGTTCTAATGATCAGGTGATCTCTGGTCCCGTGAAGCTCGATACTCTCAGGAACCACTGCCAGTATCAGGAGACCGCTGCTGTCAGCCCTTTGAAACACATCCAGGAACAGGTCGCCTGGTTCCTCGTCGATCACATGGAATCTGCCCCAGGATGTGTTTTCAAGGCTGCAGAATTCCTCAGGCATTATTTCATACCTGTGATCCCCGGTCAGTTCGATGAGAACCGTGACATCTTCCGGAACAGGCATTTCAGTTCCTGTGCTGCTTACAGGAGGTTCTCCTCCGCATCCGATGAAAAGCGGAATTGTCAGAAGAACCTGATGTTTTTTCCTAAAAAAGTGCCCGGCTTTGAACCGGGCACTTTTTACGCTCATTAGCTTCTTACCTGAGTACTGAAACCCTCTGGGCTTCAATGGCGTTTCCGTGGCGGAGAACCACGAAATAGGTTCCAGAGGCAATGCCGCCCTGGAACTCAACGGAGTGAAGTCCCTGTTCGGCAGGTCCACTGTAAAGGGTGGAGACTCTTCTGCCTGTGAGATCCACAAGTGAAAGATCCGCATGGCCTGAACCCGGAAGGTTGAAGCTCACTGCAGAACCTGCTGCCATGGGGTTCTGCTGCACGTTCAGTCCGGCACCTTCAAGGGTTTCCCCCTCTTCTATGCCCGAGGTGTAGCTTATGTCATAGGAGTGATTTCCGCTGAGGGAGGTTTCGGTCATGAATGCAGGGAAGAAAATGGCATAGTCCCAATCGGTAGTGGGGACACTCACGGTGATGTCTGCACTGGGATAGTCACAGTCGTACCAGTCGAACTGGAAACTGTTGTCGTTGTAAACGAAGACTCCCACATTGAAATCGAAGTTGTCTCTTCCGTCGAAGTCGAACTGTACCCATCCGCCCTGATAGTCTTCAAGTTTGACTTTTATCCAGGCGATTCCCCTTGTCTCCGGGGGATAACTTCCTTCATCACCGGATGCTGGAAGCGTACTGAAACTATTGTAGGGAAGAACGGCGGGACCTGATGCTGGAAGGTCAAGGTCGGGATCCCAGAGATTGTAGTTAGCACTGTAGTTTGGTCCGGTGAAGTAGCGCCACATTCCGTAGGCCATGAAGCCGCTTTCGAAGTCCATTCCATGGGCAATGAACATGTCGTCGAGAGCATCCCACATGTTGGGACCGTTTTCTGCGGCGCAGTTCTCCCATACTTCCCTTATGGCTTCATTACCGAACATCAGCCCCATCATTCTGGGCCATATTGATGAGCCGTACCAGTAGGGGTTGCCTGAATCAATGTCGAGCCAGGGTTTTCTCACTGCTCCCTCGCCCCAGAAACCCATCCAGTCGTTAACATCCGGGAAGACCAGGTCTTCCATGTTAACGGCGCAATTTTCCATGAACCAGGTTGGTTCTTCATAGTCATAGCTCATCTGGATTGCGTGCTGGAACTCGTGAGAAGAGGTGGTTGTGAGGTAGTTGTAACCCAGATTCGTGTTCATGACAATGTGACTTGCGCTGCAGGAGTGAGTTGAGTCAGGTGGCTTGTACTCACCGGCGCTGGTGGTGTATCCGAGTGTTGATCCGGTAAGGGTTTTAATGTAGACATCATAGAGATTGTCTCCGCCCAGACCATTGTCGGAAGGAGGCTGGAAGTATCCCAGGGTATTAACCTCCACATCCCATGATTCATCGAAGTAACCGGCCATCTCATTTGCATAGGATTCAGTTACGGCATCGACGCCCGTGGTGGTGTAATGGAACCTGAAGTTTCCTCCCGGGGTGACGAATGATATTTCGGTACCGGAAAGGGTTGGCCTGTTTGCCAGTGTGAGGATCTGGTCGAGGGTGGCCTGAGAAATTTGATCCTTCAGAAGCATGGCCTCGTGAAGAGCAGGCGTACCGCTTCTAACCGGTTCAGCGTTCACAGTGTATTCAGCTGGAAGATTTTCCGGCTCAATTACACTGTAAACGAGATAAAGGGCTCTCTGGTCGACGTTAAGGTTCTCATCCTCCATGATGCGCTGAGCAGCCGTGGCGGCAAATACACTCATGGAAAGGATGAGGACCGTGGTTATTGCTATTCTCATCTGTCCTCCTAACAGATACGGCAGAAGGTAGAAATTCTGCCTGTGTAAACGATCAGGACAAGTAATGTCAAACCATATAACACGCCTTTTCAGACGTTCATATCATTGTGACCTTCATTGCCGTTTTGCCTCTTCAAAATACTCGCCTACTAATCTAGGATGTTTTTCCCTTCTTGTCCATAACAAACTTCACCCTGTTCTGGTTCCCTTTTCGCAAGGTTGCAGAGCCGGCTGTCACCGAACATAGTAAGCTTTCGGAAATCACAGGAATATGAAGGAGTACGGTTTGAAGATAACATTTCACGGAGCTGCAAGAGCTGTAACAGGCTCTCAACACCTGCTTGAGGTATCCGGCAGGAGAATTCTTCTTGATTGCGGTTTGTCCCAGGGACACAGAGAGGAAAGCGAAAAACTGAACAGGGAGTATGGCTATGAACCCGCTTCCCTTGATGCAGTTATCCTTTCCCATGCGCACATAGATCATTCAGGCAAACTGCCTGGTCTCGTTAAGAACGGATTCAAGGGAATTATTTACTCAACTGCCGCAACGAGGGATCTGGCAGCTGTGATGCTTCCCGACTCCGCTCACATTCAGCAGGCGGATACCGAATACATCAACAGAAAAAGAGCCAGGGACGATCTTGATCCTGTTGAGCCTCTCTATGATCTTGAAGATGCTCTCTCCGCAATAGAAAAATTCGTTTCTCTTC